>CAYNUW010000036.1:0-17994 GCA_964400455.1 uncultured Akkermansia sp.
CCAGCGTCAGTCGCTCGTCTCCCCCGGCCGTCACTTCGGCCTGGATCTCGTGTCTCGATCCGGGGGCCACCCGGGCCTCGATGCAGGAGGAACGCACCGCTGCAATACGCGGACACAGCGATTCCGCCTCGCGCCCCGTCCAAGCCAGGGTCATCGCGTCGACCGCCGCCGTCTTCTCCCCGCTCGGTAGAAACATGCCATACCACGTGGGTGTCACCTCCTGCTTGTGCCCCCACAAGAACGCGAATGAACCCAGACACTGACCGACGGAACGGCGCATGATCTCGCGATGGGTGCGCAGATAGTTCTCGGCCTTGTCCTGACCCGACGGCTCGATCGGCGCCCCCCAGGGCGTCGCTCGCACCTCCCAGTGGCCCGACGGTCCAAACTCGGTGAGCAGATAGGGCCGCACGATGCCGGCTCGCGCCAGCGCATCCGGAATTCCCGGGGCGTCGCCGTAGGCGTTGACGCCGAGAATGTCCACGTTCGGGCAGTAACGCTCAAAAGACTCCAGCTTGGCCGACCCTGGACCGGCGATCACCGTGCACACCGGATGCAGCGGATCCTCCGCCTTGATCAAACGAGCCAGCACATCGAGCTCCTGCCAGACCAGCGGATTGCCGTCCGGACGTTCAAAACCCTCGGTCTCGTTGCCCAGCCCCCACACCAACAAGGCCGGGTGATGTTTCAACCTCCGCACCAGCGAAACAATCTCCGCCCGCTGACGCTCCACCCGGTGCCGGTCGGTATAGTCGAAACCATGGCGCTCATGGCCCACCGACAAACCGGCCATCACCGCCAGCCCCGCCGCCTGCGCCGCATCAAGCACCCGCGCGTCGGGGGTATGCCAAGTCCGCAACGTATTGCCTCCCAGCGCGGCCAACAGCTCCGGCCGGTCCTCTCCACCCGCCCCGCGCACCGTATGCACCGCACCATGACGAAAAAGCCGCCACCCTTCGCGAGGCGAACATTGCAAAACGACAGAAGATTCAGCGGCGGCAAACATCGGGACAAAATTCAAGCATTACAGGTTAAAGTCGCAGATCTTGTTGCATTACGTTGCATTGATTTAGTTTCGCACAAAGCGTCCGCGCAAGGCTAATTATACACTAAACCCAACCCGGATCCGCTTTCCAATTGCACTAGTTGTTCATTGATGGATAGGGTTTTGCCAATGTCTACTCCCCCGATAAATCAGCAATACATCGCAACCGAGCTGGGATTATCGCGCGCCACCGTCTCGCGTTGTTTCACTAACCACCCCGGCATCAGCCCCGAGACGCGGGCCAAGGTCTTTGAACTGGCTTCCCGCATGGGGTATTCCCATCTGGAGAACGCCAAACCCCGGGCCCATACCCCACGCCTGAAGAACCTGATGGTGGGCACCCTGATCTGCGTCGATCTGCCCAGTTTCGAAGGCACCCTTTACGACAATCCCGGACAACTCCTGCTCACCGGGGTGACCGAATACTTCCGCACCGTGGACACCGCGCTGGATCTGCACTACGTGCACTCGGTCGGCGACGACCTGACCAACGCTTCGTATCAAGAAATCGCTACAGCCCGCCGTCGCAAGTGGAAGGGCGTGCTCCTCATCTATCCCTTCCCCAAGCCCGCCGTCGATCAACTCATGGCCGCCTACCCCGTGGTTTCGCTGGTGGAACAGTATGGCACCGCGGCGCTCAACTGCGTCGACGTGGACCATCACCGCGGAGTCAGCCGATTGGTGGACGCCCTGCACGAGGCCGGCCATCGGCGCATCGGTTTCTTCACCTGGAAGTATGCGGTCCAAGCCAGCTGGGCCCTCCGACGCTACGGTGCCTTCGTCGAAAAACTCGCCACCCTCGGCCTCCGCCCCCGGCTCGACGACTGCGTGCTGGCCGACGGGGTCGATGACCCGGCGCTCGAGCGCGCCCGGGAGCAGGTGTTGAACCTCACCCGCGACGGCGTCACCGCCTGGATCTGCGCCGCCGACCACCAAGCCTACGACCTGATCGCCTGGCTGGAGAAGCGCGGCGTGCGCGTGCCGCGAGACGTCTCCATCACCGGCTTCGACGGCCTCGCCCGCCCGCCCGGCGCGCCCGCCCTCAGCACGGTTGAGATCCCCTATCGCCAAATCGGCATCATCGGCGCCAAACGCCTGTCGGACATGGTCCGCAAACGCTTCGACGCGCCCCAGCATATCCTGCTCGATTGCACCCTGCGACCGGGAGAGACGATCGCATCGCCCGCCCGCCGCTGACCAGCCGGCGAGGCCGGCCTCAAAAAAGAAATGACGCGCCCCGCCGAAACGGAGCGCGTCAATCGCTGGCCCGCCGTCCTGCCGGTTATCGCTCGATCCGCAACCGCAGGAACACCCGGTCCGCCGCCGGCGTGGACACGGTCAACACGCGCCGCACAAAGCCCTCCGGCGCACCCGTGGTCGGGGCAAGCGTAAACCCGGTGGCGGGCGACCAACTCGTAAGCGTGGTGCTGAGCTCGGGCGTCACCACCAGCGCGGTGTCGTCGCGGAGATCAAACGTGTAAGTGAAGGTCGAGCCGGAGCGCACCAGCGAGGCCGGCCCCGAGCCCTGCCGCGGAGAGCCATCGCCCAAGGCATAACGCATGCCCTCGCTCACTCCGTCGCCATCGGCATCCGCGTCAAAGGCGACGTCGGCCGCCAAGCCGCGCGAAACCAGATACGCTTGGTAGGCGTTCAAGGGCGGCTGGGCCGGCGCCTGATAGACGCGCACGTAGTCCACCTCGTAGGTCGCGGAGCTCAGCGCCGGATCGATCTGATTGCCCACGTAGCTGCCGCCCATGGCCAGATTCAACAGCAGGAAAAAGTCCTGCTCAAACGGACTGCCGGTGTCGGCCGTCGACCAGCTGCCGGTGGTGAGTCCGTCCACACTGAAGGTCACGGTGCCGGGCGCCCAGACGACCGCGTAGGTGCGGAACTGGGTCGAGGCGTTCGCCACCGGCGTGGTGGTGGAGATGGCGTTCCCGCCAAAGCGACTGGGACCATGCGTGGCGTGGCCGATCACGCCGGGGTTGGTGCCGGTCCACTCCATCACATCGATCTCACCGCAGGCCGGCCAGCCGATGGTGGAGATGCTTTCGCCCAGCATCCAGGCCGCCGGCCAGGGACCGACCCCGGAAGGCAACTTGGCCCGAAACTCGATCTTGCCGTGACGGAAGGAGCGCTTGCCCTGGGTTTTTATCCGCGCCGAGGTCCAGGTGGAACCGCTCTTGCGCGCCTCGATCACCAATGAACCGCCCGCCACCCGGAGGTTATCCGGCGAGTCGGTGTAGATCTGCGCCTCGTTGTTACCCCAACCACCGCCACCCAGCTCGGGCGTCCAGTGAGCCAGGTTGAGCGCATCCCCGTTGAACTCGTCGGACCAGACAAGCGGATAAGTCTCACCGCCCACCTGCGCGGTCGCGGCCACTTGTCCGAAGCCGATGGACACGTCGTCCAGGTAAACCGCACCGGCGTCGGTCGCCGCATTTTGCACAAACTCGGCCACCAACTGCACCTTGGCCGCGCCTTCCGGCACGATGCCGTTGGCGACCAGCGGCGTCCAAGCATCGAGGCGCGCGCCGGCGGCGTCGAGCGTGGTCACCGAGCGACCCAGCTCGAGATTGGCAGCATCCAGGTATTTGAAGCCAAAACGGAAGGAGCTGCCCCCGGTCAAAGGGTCGATCGCATAAACCCGGGCGACCGCCCGAGCCTGGATCTGCGCGCCGGGCACCAAGCCGGCGGTATCACCCGGTCGATACTCCTGATACACCACCCCGGTCTGCGACGGGCCCTGCCAGACACCGCCCACGTAGTAGTTCTGTCCATACAATTTGAGCGCCCGCGACCCGGCGTAGGCGACAAAAGGGGAGGCGGCATCCGGACCCGCGAGGGCGGCGTTGTAGAGCGCGTCGCCATTCACCACCACGTTTTTGCTCACGCCCTCGGAGGGGAACTGGGTCCACGTCGCCGGAGCGGCGCCGGCACCCGGATCGCTCGCGTCGGCTTCGAAGCCGCCGTTGGTCAGGACGAAAGGCCGCGTGCTCAGCGCCAGATCGATGGCGTCGATCTGAACCAGATTACCCGCGTCGAGGTCGAAGTCGAAATCGGTCATCTGCACCACCAGACGAAAAGCGGGCGCGTTCGCATCGAAGGTGGTGTTGACTCCGCTGCTGGCCAAGGAGCCGCCCACGGTCACGTAGTCGCCACCCTCGGGTATGGTCACGGCCACCCGATCGGTCAGTCCATCCGGATTAAAATAGGCGGCGGAGCCGGGCGCGGCGCCCGCCGTGGTCTCGTCGACCGGAGCGCCGAGCTCGATGCGTCCGGTGACCCCGCCGGCGGAATTGAGCGACTCCAACCGGATCTGCACCCGATTCTGCGTGAGCCCGTCAAACGCGCCTTGGGCGCGGAGCGTCACGGCAAGGCGGCTGGACGCCAGATCCACCGAACCCGGCGAGGCGAAGGGTTTGCTGACAATGTAGGTCCAGGGATAGTCGTCGGCGCTCGAGTCGACCAGCAACCGGAAAGCCCCGCCCTGGGTCGTGTAGGAACTTGCGGCGGCCAGACCCGCGCTCGACGCATAAGGGAACCAACCCAGTTCGTCCGCGCTGGCGGCAGTGTCGAAGGTGTCGGCCAACGTGACCGCCGTGGCCGCGAGATTCACCACGTAGGCCTGATCGGCCACCTGCTGATCATTGCTGTTGACCGTGAGTGAGCCGGCCAGCGCGCCCAGTGCGGTGGGAGCAGCCGTGATGGCAAGGGATCGGCTGGCGCCGGGCACCAGCACAAAGGGCGTAGCCACCGGCTCGATTCCGAAGCCGGTTCCGGTGAGTCCCAGACTCGACACCGTGAGATCGGCGCCGCCCGGGTTTTCGATGCGCACTGTGTAGCGGGTGGTTTTTCCGATCACGGGGCTGAGCAGTGTAGCGGTCTCGCCGTCCGTGCGCGAAGCTCCGGCGATACGCACCGCGACCTGCGGACCTACCGCCGCGGCGGAGGACTGGGAGAGCACGACATTGTCGATCAACACACTGGAAAATGCCGCGCCGATGGTGCGGTTGAGCGGCTGGATCTTGAACGACATGGCGCCATTCATCGCCGCGAGCTGCGCCGGACTGGCGCGGAACGTCACCCGGTAATCGTGCCACTGCCCGAGGCGCGGACCGATTTCGTCGGTGATGTCGATCTCGGTGTAGGTCACCACACCCGCGCCGTCCATGAAGGCCACGATGGTGGAGCCGGCGCGGTAATTCTGCTCGAACCGGGCGCGGAAGGTGGCGGTGAAAAAGTCGCCGTTGGCCGGGGAGACGACGATGGAGTTTTGCATGAACCCGGCGTAGGGAGTGCCGCTCCAGCCCGGGATGAGTGCGAAGATGGAGGCGTCCTCGCTCCAGCCGTCGGTCGAGGCGTAGGCTCCTTCAAAAAAGGTCCAGTTGGCGTCGCCGACATTGAAATTTCCGTTGCGCAGCAGCTGCTCCGGCGTGGTCGGGGCGACGTAACCCGTCGTGGCCGGATCGGTGACGACGAGTCGCACGTCGTCCACCTCGACGCGAATACCCCCGGTGAAACCGAAGCCGGGGTTCTTGCGCCCGCCATTCGAAGCGCCGGTCGGCGTGTTATACGCCACGTAGCCGGACGCGCCGAATTGGTTGAAGCCGCTCAGCTCGACCAGCGCGGTATATTGCGCGGCGTTGACGGGGAAGGCGTAGGTGGAGCCCTTGGCGGCGGTCAGCCCGGCGGTGTCGAGCGTGCCGCCAATCGTGGTCCAGTCGTTGCCGGCCAGGAACACCGGCTCGAAGCGGATGCGCTTGTAGCCGGAGACGGGCACGTTGGGGTTGTCGCCGCTGCCACGTAGTTCTAAAATCACTACAGCACCGTTGGCCGGCATGCCCCGGGCCCGGACCCGGGCGGTGAAGGAGATTTTGGAAAGATCACTCTGCCCCAGTCCGCCCGCGGTGTAGGGACTGTTGATGGTGGCCAACGTGACGTTCGAGGCCCAGCCACCCCAGAAGGTGCTGGAGTTCACCGCCGAGGCGTTGGACGTGAGGGCCAGGTAGCCGCTGGTCGGAGTGGTCGCGAAGAGCGGGCTGGCGAAATCCGGCGAGCCGGGAAGCGTGGGGGAAACTTGGGCGACTCCGGCGCCGGGCACACCCGTTACGAGCGGCGAGCTGTAAGCCGGGTAGGACGCGGCGGTGTTGAAGTTGAGATCAAGCAGGGTGGCGGTCGCCGAACGGGCGGCGGTGGTGCCGAGCCCGGCGATGGCGAGCGCGGCAAGGAGGGGGCGGAGCGATTTCATCGGGGTGAAAAGGAAACTGGACTCGCCGGTGGCGAGCGGGGTTGCGGGGTGGAAAAGAGTGGCGCGAAGCGCGCCGGTCTCAATCGGCGAAAATCACGTGACGATTCTTCACTTCGCCCTTGGCGATGGACGTCGTGCTTCCATCGACACGGGTCACGTTGACCCGCCCCTTGTGGCGATAACGCATCCACTTGTTGTTGCCGTTATCATCGTCGGTGGCGGTGCTGATCACGTCATCGAGGTTGGGCGAGCCGCCCCGCCCGCCGCTCTGGGATACAAAGATGGACGGCTGCTCGATGGAATTGGGCGACCAACCGCGATTGTTCGGATCCTGGCACATATCGGCGGCGAGGATGACTTCCGACGGCCGCTTGACCTTGGCGAGCGCCATCGCGCGGGCACCGCGCGGCATCAGTCCGCCGTGCATACCGTAGGTCAGCACGACATCGTTGGGATTGGCGCTCTCTTCCACATCCAACAGCGCTCCCGGACAAACAAACACCGTCGCCTTCTGGGTGGCGGGCACGGACAGATACTCCGACAGAGAACGCGCCCAGGCCGGATCGTCACCCGTGCCGGCATCCGGCAGGTAGCCCTTGTTGTCATTGGCAAAAAGCACGGCCGCCATGCCGACTTGACGCAGGTTGGAAAGACAGACCGTGGACTTCGCGCTTTGGCGCACGGCACCCACGGTGGGAATGATGATCGCCGCCAAGATTCCGATGATCGCAATCACGGTGAGAAGTTCGATGAGGGTGAAGCCGGAGACGCGGCGGGCGGGGTTGGGGTTCATGATTTTTAAGAGGGAAAAGACCGGTGAAAAACTAGTTTCTGGAAGATGAATCAATCTGCTTGACCAGTGCAATTCTATGTAACATTGATGTGATGTTCGCTGGGTTTTCAACTAAAAACTTGGCAAAATATTAAAACCTCAGACCCCAACATGACTACAAATCGCATCCTCGCCACCGGCCTGCTCGCCCTTGGCCTCGTAACCCCCTCCCTACGCGCCGACGGCTGGTTCGGCTACATGAACGTGTTCAACAACAATGCCGGCACGGCCGGCGGCTGGGTCTTCGGAAGCGGCTGGGGCCTAGGCGACCTCAAGACGACCGTAACCAACGACGCCCCCAGCACGATCTTCGGCGACCAGCTAAGACTCGAACCAAACTTTAATACCTACGCAAATTCACTGGGCGGGAACAACGCCGACCGCGACTTCTGGACGAACAGCATCGATGGCGGAGTGACCGCCGGTCCCTCTGGCAACAAGTTCATGGAAGCCAACACGATCGTGGAGACCAACCCGATCAACTTCCCCAGCGCCAGCTTCCACGGCACCATCGACTCCTACACCCTTGCCTCCGGTTACACCGCCCAAGCATTTATCAAGGTGCTCAACCCCGGAAACGGCTACAGCACCGACCTGTTCAACACCTACGATCTCTCCAGCGGCAGCTTCTACACGATCACCGCCGATCTCGCCGCCCATCAAGGCAAATTACTGCAAATGGGCTTTGTGGTCAGCGGCGTGAATGCCAACCCCTCGGGTCCCGCCTTGGGCAGCGCCTTGGTGACCGTGACCGCCACCGCCATTCCCGAGCCGTCCTCGTTCGCCGCCCTCTTCGGCGGACTCTCGGCCGCCTTCGCCGGACTGCGTCGCCGTCGTCGCTAAACCGGGCCGAAACAACCCTGACACCACTCATCGGCGCCCAGTGGGCGCCGATTTTTTGCGCCGTAGCCAGGCCTTCAGCGAGCGTCCGCGCTGGTTCTGTCGCGGTAAAACACCGCTTCCGCGGCATCGAGCGGTCCGCCACCCAACACGGGCTTGGCGCGGCGCTCCACATCCCACAAACCCCAGTTGTCGTCGGCGTTTTTCCAGGGTTCGTCGAAGGCCGAGAAATAAAACATCGCCGCCGGTCGCTCAAAACCATCGCCGGGCGAAAGTCCGTCCGCCCCGTAGGCCCAGCGGTTCATGTCGATATAATACCACGCCTGATTGACCGGATGGGCCTGATGCCGGGCAAACTCCTTCACCTTGGCCTCCGCCAGATACGCCGTCGGGCGACTTTGCCAGCCCGTCTCTCCGATCACGATCGGAATGCGCCGACCCGCCGCATCCAGCGCCGAGCGCACCGCGGAGAAGTTCTTCCGCGCATACTCCCACGCGGCGTCCATCATCGCCCGCGCCCGGCGCTCCTCCGGCACTCCAACCTGCCGAAAATCCCACAACTCGAACCCGGCGTCCCAAAAGGCGTAGGTGTGCACGGCGGCGTAGTCCACCCCGCCCCACACCCGGGCCACCGCCGAGCCGGGCTCGGCGGCATACGGCTCCCAGTTGTCGTTCACCGTAACCGGTTGCCGAATACGCTGGCGGGTGTGGCCCAAGTAGGCCTCGAGATCGGCGGGAGGCACCGCCACGAAAGACCAGCTGACCAGGACTTCGTTGCCCACGCTCACCGCCGCGACCACTCCCGGATAGGCATTGGCAAGCTCGATCGCCGCCGCGAGCTCGCGCAGGTTTTCCGTCCCGTTGGCCGCATGGGATCCGCTCACGTAGGCGCCCAGCTGCACCCGCAGGTCCAGCCCGCGCGCGGCGATCGTCTCCACCACCGTCCGGCCGTGCTCCCCCGATCCGTAGACCCGGAGCAGACCGAAGCCCGCCCGCTGCAAAAGACGCAGATCCTCCAGCACTTGTTCGCGGCTTGGGGCCGGGTCGCTTCCCGGTTTTTGTCCGGTGCGGTAGCCGGAATACGAAATCGCCCTCCGTCCCCAAATGGCGGGATCGAGCGGGCGCAACTCGTCCACGGCCAGCGGTCGCAAGCCGGCCTCCAGCCTGAAGTCGGCGCTGGCGACCGCAGTCGCAGGCATGCAGACGGCACCCACCAGCAGGGCGACGAACAGGCCCGGCGATCTGAAAGCGCAAAAGACAGGATCGACCATGTTCGTGTGCGTTAGCTTTTTCCCCGCCGCGCCTCGAGACGCGCCCGAACCTCGCGCGCCTGCTCCTCGGTGATGGCGTGGGCCGCCACGGCCCAGATGGCGATTGCCGAGGTCAACATCGGCACTCCGGCATCAAAGAGCCGCATCCAAAGCAAGGTTCCCTCCGGTTGCGCGGACCCGAGCGCCACGTCGAAGCCGGTAAAGTTAAGCACCACCCCGGAAAGGCCCAGCGCCAGCGCCATGCCGAGTTTGACCACCCACCAGAAAATGGAACCGAACATGCCTTCCCGGCGATGGCCGGTCTGCAGTTCGTCCACATCGCAGATGTCGGCGACCATCGAGCCCGCCAGGGTGAAGAGGCCGCCCAGGCCAAACGCGATGAAGGGCGTGGCGGCCAGCAGCAGCAGGGGCTGGTCCGGATCGTAGCAGAAGAAGCGCAAACCGTATCCAAAAATGGATATTCCGATGGCGATGAAGAACGCCCGGCGTTTGCCCAGCCGGGTGGACAGCCAGGACACCAGGGGTATCACACAGAACGTGGCGATCGCCGAGACCGTGCCGTTCCAACCCATCAGTTTTCCGCCCAGGTCCTTGTCCCCGCCGTGGACAAAGTAGATGATGACGTAGGAGGAAAAGGAGGAGACCAGCATAAAGCCGTTGAAGACCATGAAGGTCGCCAGACACAGCCGCTGGAAGGGCTTCACTCGAATGGTGACGAGGAAGCCGCGAAAAAACTCCGCCACATTGCCCCAAAGTCCCCTTCCGCCCGCGCCAGGCCCGGCCTCCGGCGCCGCCGCGCCGCCCATTCGTTCCCGGCAGACCAGCGCCGGCACCACTCCGGCCAGCGCCACAAAGACGCCGACCGCAATCGCCAGTATGCGCGCTCCTTCCACCGAGTCGGTGAACAAACGCTCGTCCTCCATGATCACGTAAAACCAGGGCGCCGCCACCCAGGCGAATTGTCCCATAAAATTGGATACCGCCATCAGGCGGGTGCGCTCATTGTAGTCTGGCGTCATCTCGTAGCCGAGCGCCACCCACGGCGTGGCGTAGACCGTGTAGGCAAGGTAAAACACGATTGAACCAAGCAAGAAGAACCAGAAGTAGAAGTCCTGGCTCTGCCCGGCCGGCAACTGCCACAGCGCCGCGAAAATCAGGCCCGAGGTCAGCGCGCCGTAAAAGATGTAAGGCCTCCTGCGTCCCCGGCGCGATCGGGTATTGTCCGAAATATAGCCCATGATCGGATCGGTCAGCGCATCCGTCAGGCGTGGTATCGCCATCAGCGTCCCCACCACCGCCGGATCCATGCCCAGGCCCAGATTCAGCACGATCGACATCATGCCGATGGCCGCCGCCTGCAGGTTGTTCACCAACGAACCCAGACCGTAGGCCAGACGCATCGACAAGGGAACACGGTCCTGCGGAGCCGTGCGGGAGATTCCAAGTTCACTCATAGGGGTTTTGCAGCGAATTGACCCATATTACTCCGCGTGCAACCACACTCGGATTATTAGGGAAATTTTATGCAATTACAGAACGTAGAAACGCGCCTTTTCCGCAGCTGGCAATGCAAATCGGGCGGGGGGTCTTATGCCGCGTTAGCAGCACAACTGAGCTTACGCCTCCGTGCCGGGGAGGTTGATGACACTTTCACACGCCCCGGAGCACGCAACCAAACGTCCCGGATAAACGGCCGATGGACGCGAAACCGATTTCAGCGCCCAAGGCTTCGCATTGAGTAAAAAACGGCCCCGATGGAAACTTAATCACGGTATTCTAAGGACACGACGTGATTCGTGCTGGAAATTCGAAGTGAGCTCGGCACGGTGTCCTAACCCCGCCCCGCCGCCCCATACCCATGCAGTCCCTCGCCCTGTTGGATATCGTTGTCATCGTCGCCTACTTCGCCGCCACGCTGGCGGTGGGTCTGTGGGTGGGTCGCCGCCAGCGTTCGCTCGAGGACCACACCGCCGGAGGACGCAGCATGCCGGGTTGGCTCACCGGACTCTCAATCCTCGGCACCTTCGTCAGCAGCATCAGCTTTCTTGCGCTTCCCGGCAAAGCCTTCGCCAGCAATTGGAACTCATTTGTCTTCAGCCTCAGCCTGCCCATCGCCGCCTGGGTCGCCGTGCGCTGGTTTGTCGGCTTTTACCGGGCGGGCGGACACGTATCGGCCTACGAACATCTGGAACAACGCTTCGGACGCTGGGCGCGCCATTATGCCGGCGTTTGCTACCTGCTCACCCAATTGGCCCGCATGGGAGCCGTTATGTATCTGATGGCCCTTCCGCTCGCCGTGTTGCTGGGCTGGGACATCCACCTGATTATCGTGATCACCGGCGTCACCGTGACCCTTTATACCTTTGTCGGGGGCCTGGCGGCTGTGATCTGGACCGATGCCATTCAAACCGTGATCCTCATGGCCGGAGCCGCGGTTTGCGCGGCCCTCATGTTTGCGCTCGTGCCCGGAGGATGGGCCGAAATCGGCGAACGCGCGGCCTCGGCCGACAAGTGGAGCCTGGGGGCCTTCACCGCCGACCTGAGCATGCCGACCTTCTGGGTCGTGCTGATCTACGGCATCCTCATCAATCTGCAAAATTTCGGCGTGGATCAAAACTACGTGCAACGTTACCTCGCCGCCAAATCCGACCGCGAAGCCCGCAAAAGCGTGTGGCTCGGAGGCCTGCTTTACCTGCCGCTCTCGGCCGGTTTCTTCTTCCTCGGCACCGCTCTCTTCGCCTACTACGCCGCGTTTCCCGACGCCCTGCCCGAGGCCTATCGCTCGGCGGAGAAATCAGACTACGTTTTCCCCTGGTTCATCGTCAGTGTGCTGCCGCCTGGGTTGACCGGCTTGCTGATCGCAGCCGTCTTCGCAGCGGCCATGAGCACGGTCTCCACCAGCCTCAACTCGTCGGCGACCATCATCATGAACGATTTTTGGCCGCGCCGAAACGCCACCAGCAACGAGGGCGCCGAGCTGCGGCGCCTCCGACTCATCACCTTCGCCTGGGGCGTCGCCGGCACCCTGATCGCGCTGGCCATGACCCGAGCCAAAAACGCGCTCGACGCCTGGTGGCTGCTCGCCGGGGTCTTTGGCGGCGGCATGTTGGGCCTTTTCCTCCTCGGCCGGCTCTTCCCCCGCGCCGACGGCCGCGCCGGCGCCATCGGCGTGAGCGTCGGTGTGTTGGTGATTCTCTGGATGACCTTCTCTCCACGGCTCGCCTGGTGGCCCGAGGCGCTGCGCAGTCCCTTCCACGGCTTTCTGGTCATCGTGTTCGGCACCCTCGCCATCCTGACCGCCGGCGGTCTCGCCGCACTGGGAAAACCCGCGCCCAAGACACTCTCGGCACCTTGATTTCCCTCCCCTCCTTAAAATGAAAAAACTGCCCCTCCTCCTGCTCGTCATGGTCTGCCGGCTTTGGGCCACCCCCCATCCCGCCGTCGTCTCGGCCTCCCTGATCAACGGCGACGCGCCTTATCCCGAATCCCACGCCTCCACCATCGTCGAGGTCTCTCCCGGCCGCCTGATCGCCTCCTGGTTTGGCGGGACCAAGGAGCGCAACCCCGACGTTTGCATCCACGTCGCCCACTACGAAAACGGGCAGTGGTTGCCCGGTGTCCAGGTCGCCGACGGCCTCCAACCGGACAACGCACCGCGCATGCCCACCTGGAACCCCGTCCTCTTCGCCCCTCCCGGTGCCCCCGTGCATCTTTTCTACAAGGTCGGACCCAATCCCCGCGAGTGGTGGGGCATGCTCATCACCTCGAACGACGGCGGCCTGACCTGGAGCGCACCCCGCCGCCTGCCCGACGGCTTCCTCGGACCGATTAAAAACAAACCCGTGATTCTGGCCGATGGCAGCTGGCTCTCCCCCAGCAGCACCGAGGGCAACCCCGACGGCCAGGGCTGGCTGCTCCACTTCGAACGCTCCCGCGACCAAGGTGCCACTTGGGAGAAAATCGGTCCGGTCAAAAAGGGCCCGTCGCTCGATTCCATCCAACCCAGCGTGCTTTTCCACCGCGACGGCCGCCTGCAAGCCCTCAGCCGCACCAAACAGGGCGTGGTCTCGCAAACCTGGTCGTCCGACGGCGGCGAGACGTGGACGCCGACCACCGCGACCCTCCTGCCCAACCCCAGCTCCGGCACCGATGCCGTCACCCTCGCCGACGGTCGCCATCTGATCGTTTACAACCCCACCGCCCACCGCATCGACGAAGCCAAGGGCAATCGTTTTCCGCTCATGGTGGCCTTGTCCGCCGACGGCCTCGATTGGCAACCCGTCGTCACGCTCGAAACCGAACCGTGCAAAAGCGGCTACTCCTACCCCGCCGTCATCCAGGCCGCCGACGGGCTCGTCCACATCACCTACACCTTTGATCGCCGGGCGATCAAACACGTGATTCTTGACCCCGCCAAACTATGATCGGCCGGCCCCGCCTTGGCTTCTGCGCCCTCCTTCTCCTCGGCCTGCTCACCGCTCCTGGCGCCCCCGCCGACTACCGGGTCGAGGCGCTTCGCTGCGAGGGCGCGGTCGATCCGCTCGGGGTCGACGCCACCCCCGGCCTGACCTGGCGTGTGGCCTCACCGGAACGGGGCCAACACCAGACCGCGTGGCGCATCCTGGTGGCCAGCTCACCCGATCTACTGACCCGCGAAGTCGGCGATCTTTGGGATAGCGGCCAAGTAAACGGCTCCCCCGCCGGACCGATACGCTACGGCGGGAGACCGCCCGCGCCTTCCCAACCCGTCTGGTGGTCCGTGCGCAGTTGGGACCGGGAGGGCCGTCCTTCCCCCTGGAGCACGCCCGCCACCTGGACCGTCGGCCTCATCACCGCCGCCGACTGGGCCGGCGCGCAATGGATCACCGCACCCGGTCCGGAACGGCTCGAAAACACCCTGTTGCGCCGCGAGTTCACCGTGCGCCCGGGACTCCGCCGCGCCCTCGCCCACGTGTCCGGCCTGGGCCACTACGAACTTGTTCTCAATGGCACCAAGGCCGGCAACGATGTGCTTTCCCCCGGCTGGACCGACTACGCCGACAGCGCGCTCTACGACACCCGCGACGTCACCTCCTTGCTGCGCGAAGGCGCCAACGCGGCCGGTCTCACGCTCGGCAACGGCATGCTGCACGTAGTCCGTCCGGAGGGGCGTTTCGCCAAGTTCCGGGGCTCGCTCGGCCCCCAGCGGGCCATCCTCCACCTCCGCCTCGACTACGCCGACGGCACGACGGAGACCCTGGTCACCGATCCTTCCTGGAGAACCCGCGCCGGACCGATCACCTTCTCCAGCATCTACGGCGGCGAAGACCACGACGCCCGGCTGGAGCCGAGCGGCTGGGACCAGCCCGGCTTCGACGACTCGGGCTGGGCGGCCGCCGCCATCTTTGATGGCTCCTCCGGCGTTTTGCGCGGCACCAGCCACGCGGCCGAACCGATCGCCCCGATCGAAACCCACGCCCCGGCCCAGGTGCGCCCGCTCGAAAACGGTGCCACGCTCTACGACTTTGGCCGCAACCTCTCCTTCATGCCGCGCCTCACCATCGTCGGCCCGGCCGGCTCAAGCGTCCGCTTGACCGGCGGCGAGGTGGTCAACGACGACGGGACCATCAACCGCTCGACCATGGGCGGCGCCCACCGCGGCAGCGCCTGGTGGAGCTACACCAAGGCCACCGACGACCCGGAGACCTGGTTCCCGAAGTTCTACTACCTCGGCTCCCGCTACCTCTACGTGGAGACCACTCCCGCTTCCCCCGGGGGCGAGCCGCCCCGCCTCCAGTCGATCGAACAGGTGGTCGTCCACTCCACCGCCGCACCCAGAGGCCGCTTCTCCAGTTCGGATCCGACGCTCAACCGCATCCGCGACCTGGTGCGCTCCGCCCAGCGCTCCAACATGGTCTCGATCCTGACCGACTGCCCCCATCGCGAAAAACTCGGCTGGCTCGAACAAAACCACCTCAACGGCCCCGCCCTCCGCTACGAGTGGGCGCTCGACCGCCTCGCGGTCAAAAACATGCGCGACATGGCGGAGGCCCAAACGCCCGAGGGCCTCGTTCCCAACATCGCCCCCGAATACACGGTCTTTAAAGGCCATTTCCGCGCCGCCGCGGAGTGGGGCGCCTCCTTCATTCTCGTGCCGTGGCAACAGTATCTGTTTACTGGAGACGACTCGCTCCTGCGCGAATACTATCCGGCGATGCGCCGCTATCTCGCCTACCTCGACGCCCGCACCTCCGACGGGGTGCTGGCCGAGGGTTTGGGCGATTGGTATGACATGACCCTGGAAAAACCCGGCCGGGCCAATCTCACCCCGCCGGCCGTGACCGCCACCGCCCACCACCACCTCTGCGCCGCCACCATGGCCAAGATCGCCGCCGTGCTCGGTCACACCGACGACGCCGCCATCCACCAGGCCCGGGCCGAGCAGATCCGCACCGAGTTCAACCGCGCCTTTCACCGGCCCGACACCGACACGCTCTACGGCAGCGGCTCACAAACCTCCCTCACCCTGCCGCTGGCCCTCGACCTCGCCGCCCCGGCCGACCGGCCGGCCGTGCTGGCCGCCTTGCTCAAGGACATCGCCGCCCGCGGCCACTTCAGCACCGGCGCCATCGGCACCCGCTATCTCTTTCGCGCCCTCACCGACGCCGGACAGGCCGACCTGATCTATCGCACCATCACCAACCCCGAGGTTCCCGGTTACGCCTGGCAACTTGCCCGGGGCGCCACCGCCCTCGCGGAATCCTGGTCCGCCTGGACTGGCGCCTCGCAAAACCACTTTTTCCTCGGACAGATCGTGGAGTGGTTTTACCACGATCTCGTGGGGCTCCGCCCGGATGAAACGGTCCCGGGTTTCCGCCACCTCATCATCCGCCCGCACCCCGTCACCGGTCTGACTTGGGCCGAGGCCGAACACGACACCCCACGCGGCCGCGCCGCGGCGCGCTGGGAACGCATCGATGACATGCTGCGCTTCACCGTCACCATTCCGACCGACGCCGAGGCCACCATCGAGCTGCCGATCAAGGACGGTCAAACCGCCCGGCCAGACGATCCCGCCGGCATCAAACCACTCGGCCGAGCCGAGGGCCGGGAACGTTTTCACCTGGGGTCCGGTCGCTACGTCTTTACCATCGGAAACTCCACGCCGACCAAATGATCGAAGGGAGCTTCCCAAAACCGCCCCTCCACCACGATGGTCCAGGATGTGTCTGGTAAATAAAATCGCCGTGGGTTTTTTATCCCAGACATGAAATCCCGGCTCGTCGCCTGCCTGCTCACGTTGTTCGCCGCATCGGCCACCCACGCTCCCGCCCAAACGAAGACCTGGCCCTTGCCCACGACCACTCCGACGGCAGCCGGCTTTTCTGTGGATCGACTGGATGCCCTGCACCGCACCCTCGGCGCGGAAGTGGACGCGGGCCGCTACTCCGGCTACGTAATCATGCTCGCCCGGCACGGCACGATCGTGGACTGGCGAGCCCACGGTTGGCAGGATGCGGTGGCCCGCACACCCCTGCAGCGAGATTCCATCGTGCGCATCTACTCGATGTCCAAGATCGTGACGTCGGTCGCCGTGCTCATGCTCATGGAGGAGGGGCGCCTAAAGCTGAGTGACCCGGTGGAACGCCACCTGCCTGAGCTTCGCAAACGCCAGGTGCTCGTCGGCGGCACGGCCGACGCCCCCGAACTCACCCCCGCCACGCGGCCGCCTACCGTGCGCGATCTGCTCACCCACACCGCGGGTTACTACTACGACGCCGAGTGGTCGGTGCAGTCGCCCGTCGCGCTTGAACTCTTTAAACGCGCCAAAATTTGGGAAGCCACCGGGCTCGACGACTTCGTGCGCCGGGTGGCGCTGCTTCCACTGTCCGAACAGCCCGGCACCCGCTTCCGCTACGGCATCTCCACCGACCTCCTTGGTGCCGTGGTGGAAAAGGTCTCAGGGCTCAGACTCGACCAATTCTTCGAACGCCGGATCTTTGCTCCGCTCGATCTGCGCGACACCGGCTTTTGGGTGCCGCCGGAGAAACAGACTCGTCTCGCCCGGGTGCATACCCGCCAGACCGGAGGCCGCCTGGCTCTCGCGCCGCCCGATAAACGCACGCCTCCCGGGCCCGGCGAAGGCCTGCTCAGCGGCGGCGGCGGGCTCTTCTCGACCGCGGCCGACTACCTGCGCTTCGCCCAACTTCTCCTGAACGGCGGAGAGCTCGATGGCGTGCGTTTGCTCAGCCGAAAGACGGTGGAGCTCATGACCCAAAACCATATCGCGCACCTCGCCAACCCCCACCCGTTTGATCGCCCGGAACATGGCTTTGGCCTCGGGGTGCGCATGGTCACCGACCTCGGCCGCAGCCCCACCTTGGGCTCCGCCGGCATGTTTGGTTGGGACGGCGCCGCCAGCACGCTCGTCTGGATGGACCCCAAGGAAGGCACCGTCGCCCTGCTGCTCGCCCAACACCTGCCCTATAACCAGGACGATATCTTCGCCACGTTCCTCAACGGCGTATATGCCGCCTTGGTCGACCAAGCATTGCCTCAGAATCGGTGACAACGGCCACCGACCGCCGACCGTCTCGGCTCGCCAAAGCCGAATTGACAACATGCCCACCCAAGCTTTGCGGGATATCGCCTCAAACCCCCGCAAACCACCGGATCGCAGCTAAAGGGAGGTCCTAAATTTCCCGGCCGCCCTGCGGGTTGAGGGCCATTCCGGCATCTGCTGTGTTGGGCAGGCGGGGGATAGCCACTCCGAGGA
>CAYNUW010000037.1:0-17762 GCA_964400455.1 uncultured Akkermansia sp.
CGGGAGGCGCTGCGACACGTGAGCAACGCCTTTGTGGGGGATGCGCGCGGCGAGGGGGCCTTTCAGCTGGTGGTGCCGAAGGGCCGGGAGGAGGCGCGGGCGGAGTGAGGGTCAGGCGTCGGCTTCGACCAGGTCTTTTTCGACGCGGAGGTTGCCGATGATGAACTCCTGGCGCTTGGGGGTGTTTTTGCCCATGTAGAAATCCAGCAGTTCGGCGCTGTTGTGCAGGTGTTCGAGCGTCACCTTTTCGGCGCGCATGTTTTCGCCGATGAAGTCCTTGAACTCGCCCGGGCTGACCTCGCCCAAACCTTTGAAGCGGGTGATCTCGGCGTTTTGGCCGAGCTTGTGCAGGGCGGATTGTTTCTCGGCTTCGGAGTAACAGTAACGCGTCTCCTTTTTGTTGCGCACCCGGAAGAGCGGCGTCTCCAGGACGAAGAGGTGGCCCTGGGTGATGAGCTCGGGGAAAAACTGGAGGAAAAACGAGATGAGCAGGAGGCGGATGTGCATGCCGTCGACGTCGGCGTCGGTGGCGATGATGACCTTGTTGTAGCGCAGGCCGTCCATGCCCTCCTCGATGTTGAGGGCGGCTTGGAGGAGGTGAAACTCCTCGTTTTCGTAGATGACCTTTTTGGTGAGGCCGTAGGTGTTGAGCGGTTTGCCCTTGAGGGAGAAGACGGCCTGGGTGTGCACGTCGCGGCAGGCGGTGAGGGAGCCGGCGGCGGAGTCGCCCTCGACGATGAAGAGGGTGCTCTCCTCGGCGCGTTTGTCCTTGGTGCCGAGATGGGCGCGGCAGTCGCGCAGCTTTTTATTGTGGAGGGAGGCTTTTTTGGCGCGTTCGCGGGCAAGGTTGCGGATGCCGGCGAGCTCTTTGCGTTCGCGTTCGCTCTCCTCGATCTTGCGTTTGAGCTCCTGGGCGGTGGACGGGTTGCGGTGGAGGTAGTTGTCGAGCTGCTGGGCGATGAAGTTGCCGATGAAGTTGCGCACGGTGGGGCCGCCGGGGCCGACGTCGGCGCTGCCGAGTTTGGTCTTGGTCTGGGACTCGAAGACGGGCTCTTGGACGCGGATGGAGACGGCGGCGACGATGGATTGGCGGAGGTCGGCGGCGTCGTAGTCTTTTTTGAAAAAAGCGCGCAGGGTCTGGACGTAGGCCTCGCGGAAGGCGGCGAGGTGGGTGCCGCCCATGGTGGTGTGCTGGCCGTTGACGAAGGAGTAGTATTCCTCGCCGTAGTGGCCGGCGTGGGTGAGGGCGAGCTCGATGTCGTCGCCCTCGAGGTGGATGAGGGGGTAGAGAGGTTCGCCGGTGAGTTTTTTGCCGAGGAGGTCGCGCAGGCCGTGTTCGGATTTGTAGGCCTTGCCGTTGAACACGAGGGTGAGGCCGCGGTTCAGGTAGGCGTAGTTCCAGAGCATCTCCTCGATGAAATCGGTGCGGAAGCGGAAGTCCTCGCCGAAGAGGGCTACATCGGGGGTGAACTCGACCAGGGTGCCATTGCGTTCGCCGGCGGGGGCGGCGAGGATCTTGGTCTCTTTGACGAGTTTGCCGCCGGCGAATTCGGCGAGTTTGGTCTGGCCGTCGCGGATGGCCTGGGCGCGGTAGGTGGCGGAGAGGGCGTTGACGGCTTTTTGGCCGACGCCGTTGAGGCCGACGGATTTTTGGAAGGTTTCGGAGTCGTATTTGGCGCCGGTGTTGATGATGGAGACGCAGTCCACCAGTTTGCCGAGGGGGATGCCGCGGCCGTAGTCGCGGACGCGCACGGTGCGGTCGCGCAGTTCGACCTCGATTTTTTTGCCGAAGCCCATGGTGAACTCGTCGATGCAGTTGTCGATGGTCTCCTTGAGCAGAACGTAGATGCCGTCCTCGGGGTGGGAGCCGTTGCCGAGGCGGCCGATATACATGCCGGGCCGCAGGCGGATGTGTTCCAGCGGGGAGAGGGTTTTGATCGAGGCTTCGGTGTAGGCGTTGGCCATGGGCGCGGGGAAGGTGGCTAAAGGGGACGAGCTATGGGCGGCACACCCTTCGCCGCAGGGCGGGAGCGGCAAGCAAAAAGGGGACGGAGTCGCGGCGCGAGCCGGCGGGGCGAGGTGGGCGTTTTTGCGCTTTGTGCTCACTGTTTGGCGGATCGTCCGAAGCGCGGCGGAAAACGGTTGCGAACGGCGCGGGAGCGGAGACGGGTGTAGCGTGGTCACGTTTACCCCCGTGTTGAAAGTTTTGGGCCAGGTCCTCGGCTGGGCGCTGCTGGTCGTGGCGGCAGGGGCGCAAACGGGGGTGCCCACCTTTAACCGCAACGTGGCGGTGCACGATCCCTCGGTTTTGGCGGACGGCGGTCAGTATTATGTGTTTGGTTCGCATCTGGCCGCGGCGCGCTCGAGCGACCTGATGGGCTGGACGCAGCTGTCGAGTGCGCCGGTGGCGGGCAACGTGTTGGCGCCCGACCCGCAGACGACCTTTGCGGAGGCGATCGCGTGGATCGGGGGCGGCTTGAATTTTTGGGCGCCGGACGTGCGGCGTCTGGCCGACGGGCGCTACTACATGTATTACTGTCTGTGCGAAGGGAGCTCGCCGCGCTCGGCGTTGGGGTTGGCGGTGGCGGATGCGCCGGGAGGACCCTATACGAATCTGGGTGTTTTGTTGCGCAGCGGCATGTGGGGGCAGACGAGTGCGGACGGCACGATCTACGACGCGACCAAACATCCGAACGCGGTGGATCCGGCCTTGTTCGAGGATGCGGCGGGGCGTTTGTGGATGGTGTATGGTTCGTATTCGGGCGGGATTTTTATCCTGCGCCTCGACCCGACGACGGGGCGGCCGTTGGCGGGGCAGGGCTACGGCAAGAAGTTGATCGGCGGCAATCATGCGCGGATCGAGGCGCCCTACATTCTGTATGTGCCGGCGACGGGGTATTACTATTTGTTTCTGTCTTACGGCGGGTTGACGGCGGATGGCGGGTATCAAATCCGCGTGGGGCGGTCGACCGCGCCGGACGGTCCGTATCTGGATCCGGCGGGGACAAACCTAACCCAGGTGGCGGGTGCGCCGGGTTCGTTGTTTGATGACGCGTCGATCGCGCCGCACGGGGCGAAGCTGGTGGGCAACTATCGGTTTCTGCATGTCGAAGGGGAGCCGCGCACGACCAGCCGGGGTTACGTGTCGCCGGGGCACAACTCGGCGTGGCTGGATCCGGTGAGCGGGCGGGCGTTTTTGTTGTTTCACACCCGGTTCGTCGGGCGCGGGGAGCAGCATGAAGTGCGGGTGCATCGCTTGCACTTTAATCAACAAGGCTGGCCGGTGGTGGCGCCACATCGCCACGCCAACGAGGCGGATGAAGTTTTCGGGAGCGCCGGCTTGGCGGGGCGTTACAAGCTGATCCGGCATGGCAAAGACATCTCCGCGGCGGTGCGCGAGTCCACGCTGGTGACCCTGGGTGGAAATGGGACGGTTAGCGGCGATGCGAGCGGTGCGTGGACGCTGGCGGCGGACGGGCGCAATGGCGTGTTGACGCTGGGCGGGGTGGCGTTTCGCGGGCTGTTTTTGCGGCAGTGGGATGACGACAATCGCACCTGGGTGACGGCGTTCAGTGGCCTGTCCGCGACGGGCGAGGCGGCGTGGGCCAGCCTGGTGGCACCGGTGAACCGGGCTCCTGTCGTGGCCGTGCCGGCGCCGGGAGTGGTGACGCTGGGCGAAACCCTGAGGCTGACGGTGGCGGCGAACGAGACCGATTATGGGCAGACTTTGAGTTATGCCTTGGTGGCGGGGCCGTTTGGGGCGGGCCTGCAAGCGGCCACGGGAGAACTGGCGTGGACGCCGTTGCTGGCGCACGCCGGGAGGGTGCATCGTTTTGTGGTGCGGGTGACGGACGACGCGGCCTCGCCGCTGGCGACGGAGGTGGCTTTTGACGTCGCGGTGTCGGTGGCCACGGAGACGCGGCGGCGCGATCTGGAGTTTACGAGCGCGGGGGTGGCGGGGTTGCGCGACGGGGCGGGGGTGTTCACGGGTTTGACGGCGAGGTTGCCGGGAACGGGGTCGGCGGCGCCGGCGTCGGACGGGGCGTTGGCCCTGGAGACGGCGGGCACGGGGGCGCTGGCCTTGACCAGCACGCAGGCGGATTTCAACGGCGGGGCGGGCGCGGCGGTGAATCGCAGCGTGGGGCTGGCCCTGGGCGAGTTGGGTTTCACGGGCGCGGAGGATTTTGCGGTGACGGCGGTGTTTCGCGCCCCGCCGGTGCTGGGCACGGTGGACCAGGCGGGGGTTTACGTGGGGTTGGATGCGTCCAATCTGACGCGGGCGGGTGCGATTCGTTTTGGCGCGGCGCCGGAGGGTTATGCGGTGCACACGTCGGCGGCGACGGACACGGGCGGTAGGTTCGGCGGGGCGTTTACGCCGGCGGATGGGTTTGAGGTCATGATCCAGCGGGTGGGCGGGGTATGGCGTTATGTGGTGGATGGGGCGGAGGTGACGCCGCAGGTGGGCGGGGGACCGAATGCGCCGGGCTTTTTGAACGGGCGGGCGGGCTTGCACGTCGGGGTGTTTGCGATCACGCCCTTTAATGCCACGCCGAAGGTTTTACGGGTGGAGTCGCTGCACGCGGTGGTGGATCTCGGTCGGCCGATGCCCACGGCATTGGAGCGGTGGCGGGAGACGCATTTCGGGGTGCGTTCGGCGACGGGAACGGCGGCGGACGAGGCGGATCCGGACGGGGACGGGTTGCCGAATTTATTGGAATACGCGCTGGGTTCGGCGCCCTTGGAGGCGGCTTCGACGGCGCGGCCGGCGGTGGGTTGGGTGGCGGGGCCGCGGTTGAGCCTGAGTTTTGCGCGCGTAGCCGACGCCGAGCTGACTTATGCGGTGGAGGGGGCGTTTGAGCCGGGCGGCCCCTATACAACGATCTGGAGCGGAGCGGGCGGCGAGGCGCAGGCCGGGCCGACGACGGTGATCGATGCGGAGGTGCTCGGGACGGCGGGGACGGCGCGGCGGTTTTTGCGGCTGCGGGTGGAGCGGTGAGAGGTGCGGCGTTGGTCGCCGGGGCAGTGGTGAAGCGGGGGAGGCGGCCGGTTCAATTGCCGGCGGCGAGGCGGGCGGCCAGTTCGCGGAGGGCGGGCCAGCGATCGGGGGGGATGGCGGGGCCGAGGTGGCGGACGCATTCGGAGCCGACGGCGGCGGCGAGGGCGCCGCAGGCGGGCAGCGACCAGCCGTGGAGGTAGCCGTGGAGGAAGCCGCCGCCGAAGTTGTCGCCGGCGCCGTTGGTGTCCAACACGCGGTCGGCGGGCACGGGGGAGACGCGGTGGAGTTCGGCGTCGCGGGCGATCCAGGCGCCGTCCTTGCCGACCTTGACCACGGCGACCAGGCCGGGGGCCTCGGCGGCGAGGCGGCGGGCCAGGGCGGGGTAGGCCTCGTCGCCGGTTTCCGGATACAGGGCGCGGATTTCGTCCTCGTTGGCGAAGACGACGTGGATGCCGCCGGCGCGGAGCTGGGCGAGCAGCCAGTCGCGGGTGTGGCGGATCACGTCGAAGGAGGCGAAGTCGAGCGAGACGGTGGCGCCGGAGGCGCGGGCGCGGGCGAGCACGGCGTCGGCGAGGGCGGGGTTGAAGACGAGGTAGCCCTCGATGTGGGCGTGGCGCACGCCGGCGAAATCGGCGGGGGTGATCTCCTCGGGGGCGAGGGTGAGGGCGGCGCCGAGGTCGGTGCGCATGGTGCGGGCGGCGTCGGGGGTGATGAGGGCGAGGCAGCGGGCGTTGGGCAGGTTTTGGCCGGTTTTGTAGCGGGAGAGGTCGATGCCGGCGGCCGCGGCCTGGGTGCGGTAGGCCTGAGCGGTGGCGTCGGAGCCGAGTTTGCCGAGGAAGGCGGTGCGCAGGCCGAGGCGGGCGGCGGCGCGGGTGAGGTTGGCGGCGCTGCCGCCGTTTTCCAGGGCGGGGGGGGCGGGCAGGCGGGAGACGATGGACTCCATCTCGGCGGCGTCGACCAGCACCATGCCGCCCTTGTCGCCGCGCACGGTGGCGAGGAAGGCCTCGGGCACTTGGGCGGTGAGGTCCATGATGGGAGAGCCGATGCCGAGAAGGTCGAAGGATGAGCAGGTGGTGGACATGGTGGAGTGGTGTAAAGCGGAGGCGTGGTCGGGGTGGATGTCGAAGGCGAAAAATCGCCGGGGCTGGGGCGGATGGAGAGGCCTCGTGCGCCTTATAAGCGGGACAAGGGCGTTTAATGATTGCGTCGGCGGAGGGGCGCGGGGTTCGGCCCGAGGTGGAATGTGCCGATGTGAGGCCGGGTGGTCCTACCATGATTTTACCGACTTATGATCGTCCGCACGAGAGGCATCGCGAGGCGGTGTTGACCACCTTGGCGCGGGTGGAGGCGGTGCGGGCGGAGGCGCGGTTACAGGCTTTCTTGGCGGCGGCTGGAGGGGGTGGGGCGTGGGAGCAGGCGTTTGTCGATTATCTGGCGGAGCGGCGGCGGGCGATGTTTCTGAGCGGGGCCAATGGGCCGGATTTGATTTTTTTCGTAAGTCCGGCGACGAGGGACGGATTTTGGTTGGTGGAGCAGCCAGGCGGGGCGCGGGGCAAGGGGTGGCTGGGCGTTCGGGATGTGGAGCGGCTGTTGGAGCTCGCGCGGGAGAAGGGGTTGTGGGTGTAGCGTTGAGGGTATCCGGGGGCCGGGGCAGGCGGAGAATGGGAGCGCACGAGGCGGCGGCCCGCCTGTGGCGAGCGAGCTCGGCTCGACACGAGGTCGAGCCCTACGTGGGCAGACAGAACTCGGCGTGGCCGTGAGACGGGGGGGACGTTCGTATTACGAACATTGAGGCTGGGCGGGGGTGGCGACGGGTGCGTGGGGCACGCGGTTGCCTGCGAGACAAGCCCGAGGTTTAGGCGCCGGACTGGCGGAGCAGCCACCAGGTGTAGGCGATGTAGACGGCGAGCAGGACGGCGCCTTCGCCGCGACTGATGCGGCCGCCGCTGCGCACCACGGGCAGCAGTCCGACGGACACGGCGAGCATGGCGCCGAGGTCGATCCAGGAGAGTTCGGGCGCCTCGAGGGGGCTGACCAAGGCGGCGACGCCGAGGATGCCCAGGACGTTGAAGATATTCGAGCCGACGATGTTGCCGATGGCGACGTCGCCCTCGCGTTTGAACGCGGCGAGCAGGGAGGTGGCGAGTTCGGGCAGGCTGGTGCCGACGGCTACGATGGTGAGGCCGATGGCGATCTGGCTCATGCCCCAGCTGGTGGCGAGGCTGATCGCGCCTTGGACAAAGAGATGGGAGCCGACGATGAGAATGCCCAGGCCGCCGAGGACGGCGACGATGCTGAGGCCGAGGCCGAGCGGTTTGCCTTGGCCGAGCTCGTCGGGAAAGCCGGCTTGCTCGGTGGCGGCGGCGGTGGCGGCGCGGGCCTGGCGCACGGTGATGACGGTGTAGGTCACGAGGCCGGCGAGGAGGAGGGCGCCTTCCCAGCGGGCGATGCGGCCGTCGATCAGGACGAGCAGGGCGAGGACGGCCACGCCGATCATGATGGGCACTTCGCGACGGATGACCTGGAGGTCGGCGCGGAGGGGCGAGATCAGGGCGCAGAGGCCGAGGATGAGGGCGATGTTGCAGATGTTGGAGCCGATGACGTTGCCGATGGAGATGGCGCCGTTGCCGCCGGCGGCGGCCTGGACGCTGACCACCATCTCGGGGCTGCTGGTGCCGAAGGCGATGACGGTGAGGCCGATGACCAGGGGGGTGAGCCCGAGGCGCAGGGCGAGGCCGGCGCCGCCTTTGACCAGCGCTTCCGCGCCGAAATAGAGGGCGATTAAACCGAGGCCGAGGCTAAGCCATTCGTTCATGGTGGTGTGGGTGGTGGGAAAGTTTCAGCCGCCGAGGCCAAGGAGAGCGAGGAGGCGGGCGCCGTAGCGATCAAAAGTTTCGACGACGACGGCGCCCCAGAAGACGAAGTAGCCAACGGTGAAGGTGAAGAGGGCGTAGCCGGCGAGGATGGCGAGGGCGTCGCGTTTGAGGGCGCCGAAGGTCATGACCACGGCGACCAAGGCGGGGAGGGTGTTGGTGAACGGGGGCAGGGGGGGCAGGGGGATCATCAGGAGCAAGGCGGCGGCGATGACCACGCCGGTGTGGAGGCGGAGTTTCCATTCGCGATCGGCGAGGGCGCCGGGGCGGTGGCGGAGGCGGCGTTCCATCCAGCCGACGAGCCGGCCGCTGGCGTGGAGGAGGCGGGTGAAAAAGGCGCCGGGCAGCGCGATGCGGCGGAGGCGGGCGGGCAGCCAGGGGGGGAGGCCGAGGAAGTAGCGGGTGGCCAGGAGGAGGATGACGAGGCCGAAGGGGGTGGAGAGACCGGGGATGCTGATGGGGGTGGAGAAGGGGAGGGCGCAGATGACGATGAGGAGGGCGGAGGCGCGGCCGCCGAGCTCGTCGAGGACGGCGCCGAGGGGGACGGGCTGGGTGCGGTAGCGTTCCGACAGCGCGAGCAGCTCCTCCGAAAACTCGGTCGCGGAGGCGGCAGCGGAGGGAGACGCGGAGTGGGACATCGGGTCGAGGTGGTGGCGAAAGGCGGGATAGGGGGAGGGTGGACCGGATTTTTTCAAGTCGGATCGAGTGATTCACGGCCGGGGTGTCGGAGGGCGTCGGCGCGGAGGGCGCGCCAGCGGGCGAGGCGTTCGGCGAGTTTGGCTTCGAGGCCGGCGGTCTTGGGGGTGAAGAGGGTGAGGGGTTTGGCGAGGTAGGCCTGGGGGGCGATGTTTTCGGGGTAGTCGTGGGCGTAGAGGTAGCCTTTGCCGTGGCCGAGTTTTTTGGAGGCTTGGCCGCCCTTGTCGCGGAGGGGGAGGGGGACGGGTTGGACGGGCTGGGTGGCGAGGGCGTGTTTGGCGGCGGCGAGGGCGAGGGTGACGCTGTTGCTTTTGGGGGCGCAGGCGATGTGGAGGGTGGCGTGGGCGAGGGCGTATTCGGCTTCGGGGAGGCCGACGAGTTCGGCGGCTTGGTGGGCGGCGACGGCGAGGGGGAGGGCGAGGGCGTCGGCGAGGCCGACGTCTTCGCTGGCGAGGATGACGAGGCGGCGGGCGATGAAGCGGGGGTCTTCGCCGCCGGCGAGCATTTTGGCCAGCCAGTAGAGGGCGGCGTCGGGGTCGGAGCCGCGGCAGCTTTTGATGAAGGCTGAGATGGTGTCGTAGTGTTCGTCCTCGTCGGCGTCGTAGCGGATGCGGCGTTCGCGGGCGAAGAGTTCGAGTTCGGCGGGGGTGATGGGGGAGCCGGGGGGGAGGCCGGCGACGACGACCTCGAGGGCGTTGAGGGCGCGGCGGAGGTCGCCGTCGCAAAGTTTGGCGAGGTCGAGGAGGACGGCGGGGTCGGCGGTGCAGCCGGTGTCGCCGAGGCCGCGTTCGGGGTCGGCGAGGGCGCGGGCGAGCACGGTGGCGACGGCGTCGGGGGCGAGGGGTTCGAGGCGGAAGAGGTGGCTGCGGGAGAGGAGGGGAGGGTTGACGTAGAAGCCGGGGTTGTGGGTGGTGGCGCCGAGGAGGCGGACGTGGCCCTCTTCGACGTCGGGGAGGAGGAGGTCTTGCTGGGATTTGTTGAAGCGGTGGAGCTCGTCGATGAAGAGGAGGGTGGGGCCGTCGGTGCGGCGGCGGGCGGCGGTGAGGATTTCGCGGAGTTCGCCGACGTTGCTCATGACGGCGTTGATGCGGACGAAGTGGCGGCCGGTGACGCGGGCGATGGCTTCGGCGAAGCTGGTTTTGCCGCAGCCGGGGGGGCCGTAGAAGACGAGGCTGCCGAAGCGGTCGGCGGCGATGAGACGGGCGAGGAGGCCGTCGGGGCGGGTGAGGTGGTCCTGGCCGGCGATTTCGGCGAGGGAGCGGGGGCGCATGCGGGCGGCGCGGGGGGCCCGGGCGGCGGCGCGGGGCGGGGTGGCGAGGCCGGGCGCGGGCGCGGGGGGCGTTTCGGCGAAGAGGTCGGGGAGCTCGGCGTCGGACATGCGGGGAAGGAGGCAAAAAAAGGGCGGCGGACCGGGGTCCGCCGCCAAAAAAGGCCGGGAGGCGAGGGTGGGCGGATCAGCGGGAGTAGAAGGCGTTGATCTTGTCGGCGACGTCGCGGAAGCCGATGTCTTCGCTGTAGATGAGTTTAAACTCGTTGATGGCGTCTTCGGCCCGGCCCATGCCCTCGTAGCATTCGGCGAGTTGGTAGATGACGTCTTTCTTGAGGTCATCCATGACGGTGAGTTCGTTTTTGGCGGTTTGGAACTGCTGGATGGCGAGGTCGAACATGCGGCGGGCCTTGAGGGCCTTGCCCATGCCGCCGAGGGCGGCGATGCGGACCTTGGGGGATTTCTGGGCCTGTTGGAAGTTGGCGATGGCGCCTTGGTAGTCGCCGGCGTCGAAGAGGAGGGAGGCGAGGGTGAAGCGGGCGGCGTAGTCGTTGGGGTAGCGTTCGACGTAGGTTTTGGCGTCGGCGAGTTTGACCGCGTTGAGTTCGGTTTTGGCGTCGGCGAGTGCTTTTTGGGCGTCGGCGTCGTCGGGGGAGGCGGCGAGGGCCTCGGTGGCGGTTTTGACCTTGGTTTCGAGGACTTCGACGACGAGGTCGGCTTCGAGTTTCTCGAGGGTGGCGTCGCTGGAGGCGGAGGGTAGTTGGCGGGCCTGGCGGGTGTAGTCGAGGGCGGAGGCCGGGTCGCCGAGGCGGCGGTAGCCGTCGATGATGGAGCGGAAGTGGTTGAGGTTATCGGGCTGGGCGGCGAGGCGTTCCTTGGCCTCTTCGATGAGGCGTTCGGTCATCTCGGCCGAGGTGATGACCTTGGCGGCTTGTTCGAGGGAGACGGATTGTTTCTCGTCTTTAAGTTTGGTGCGGAAGGAGCTCTGGGATTCCCATTTGCCCTTGTCCATGGTCTGGGCGACGGAGGCCTTGCGCATGAGGGCGAGGGCTTCGCCGTCTTGGGGGCGGATTTTGAGGAGTTCGTCGGCGACGCGCACGGCCTCCTTGGTCATTTTGGCGGCGAGGTAGGCTTCGGCGAGATGGACGAGGGTGTCGTGGTCCTTCGGCTGGCTGTCGCGGATGCACTCCCAGGCGAAAGCGGCGGTCTCCATGAGGCCGAGGGTGGAGGCGGATTCGGCCAAGCTTTTGAGGGCGGCGATGTTGGAGGGGTCGGCGAGAAGCATCTTCTCGGCGTTTTCGAAGGCCTTGGCGGGGTCCTTCTTGCTCGCGAACATGAAGCCGGCCATGGTGACGGAGCCCAAGGCTTTGGTGATGAGCTTGTTTTTACTTTCGGCGCGGCGCAGCAGGGCCACGCGTTGCAGGCGGCGGACGGGGAGACAGCCGGGGGCGTGTTTCAGCACCTGGGCGGTCACCTCGATGACGTAGTCAAAGTTATTACGCTGTAGAGCGACCTGGGCGGTCTCGACTTGCTTCTGCAGCCGTATGTCGAGGGAGGTGAGGGTGACTTCCTGCATAGGGGGGGAAGCCGCGACACTTCGCGTTTGGAGCGGGAGGGTCAACGACGGAGTGCGGCTTTATGGGCGTAAAACCGTGAGTTTGTTCAAAAAAAAGCCGCAAGCCGCCGATTGGGGCGGTCTTGCGGCGGGATCGGTGGTCGATGTTCAGGCCCGGCGGCGGCGAGTGGCGGCGAGGCCGAGGGTGGCGAGGCCGGCGAGGGCGGCGAAGGAGGAGGGCTCGGGGATGGCGGTGACGGAGACGTTATCGATGAGGAGCGCGGAGGTGCCGTTGACGTCGGTGGTATCGATGACACCGACGGCGAAGCTGACCACGCGGGTTTCGGCGGCGGGGGCGCTGGTGAAGGTCTGGGTGCCGGTGGTGAAGGCGTAGCCGTAGTCGGTGGTGGCGATGCGGGGCAGGTCGGTGAGTTGGAAGCGGAGGGCGTCGAAGAGGACGAAGGCGTAGTCGTTGGTGGCGTCGTTGCTAAAAAAGTTGTAAGTGAAGCTTAGCACGTCGCCGGCCTGGAGGGAGAGGTTGCGGTAGAGGAGGGAGCCTTCCTGGGCGAAGACGCCGCCATCGACGTCGGGGTCGAGGGAGCCGGCCGGGAAGGAGAGGGTGTCCTCGATGGTGGAGGCGAAAACGGGTGCCTGGCCGGAAAAGTTGAAGGGGGTGCCGAGATCGTCGTCGCCGGAGGTGGCGGCGGTGGTGAGGAAGGCGGCGCCGTCGCGGAGGCCGACGTCGCCGAGGGTGGACCAGTCGGTGAGATTGGCGGTGAAGTCGCCGTTGGTGACGCTGGCCCCGGCGGTGGCGGCGAGGGCGACGGAGACGGTGAGGAGGCGGAGTGAGGTGTGCATATGGCGGAGGAGGTTTGACGTTTGGAATACGGGAGGCGCGGCCCGATGTTACTGGTCGGGCCGCGCCGGGGAGGGAAAACGAGGACTTAGAGGTTGAAGTTGGAGGCTTGGTTGAGTTGGGCCGGGGTGACGCCGGAGACGGTGACGAGGGCGACGCGGGCGCCGTTTAGGTGGATCTGCACCGAAGTGCCGCCGGTGATGGCGACGCAGCGGACGTGGGTGCCGAGGACGGGGGTGACGCCGGTGCCGGCGAAGAGGGCGGAGAGGTCGAGTTTATCGGTGCCGACGGTGAAGTCGGTGAGGGTGTCGCCGGCGTCGCGGAGGCTGGTGTAGACAAAGGTGTCGGCACCGGCGCCACCGGTGAGTGTGTCGGCGCCCTGGCCGCCCTGGATGAAGTCGGGGCCGGCGGTGCCGGTGAGGGTATCGCGGCCGAGGGTGGCGTAGATCATGTCGAGGCTGCGGCGGCCGGGGGTGCGGGCGAAGGCGTTGACGACGCCGTAACGAGCGGGGTTAACGACGCCGTTTTGGGCGGCGAGGCCTCCGGAGGTGGCGGACTGGGTGAGGTAGTCGGCGAAGGCTTCCTGGTAGTTGCGCGACACGATGGGATACTGGAAGCTGAAGCCGTTGGCGGCAAAGGGGTAGCCGTCACCGCCGTTGGCGAGGAAGTCGATGGTGGCGACGGAGAAGGCGGTGAGGTTGTTGAGCACGCGACCGTAGTCGACGAGGACGAGGTCGTCGGCGGTGGTGGCGGGGTTGCGGGTGAGGACGAGGCGGCGCACGCGGTCGCCGGCGGCGCGGGTGGTGTCGTAGACGACCTCGACCCCGGAGAGTTGGGGGAAGCGGCCCTGGGGGGAGCCGGCGGTGGTGGAGGCGGCGAAGCCGTGTTCGAGCACGGCCTTGAGTTGGGAGGCGGTGACGGCGTCGTCGCGGACGACGAGGTTGAGGAAGGTGAGGGTGTTGAAGGTATCGCCGATGGAGATGGAGGGGCCGGCGATGGAGGCGCGCACGCCGCCGCCGTTCTGGATGGCGACGTCGGCGGCCACGGCGTAGCGGAGGGAGTCGGCCACGAGGTTGCCGAGGTTGGTCTCGGCGTTGCGCACGCCGGTGGTGAAGGAGCGGGCGGAGCCGACGAGGCCGCGTTCGCCGTTGAGGGCGACGGAGGTGGAGGCGATGACGGTGGAGTTGAGCGCGGCGATGTAGTTGGCGACGGGGGTGACGACGTTGGCGAACAGGGTGGCGTCACCGGTGACAAAATCCGAGTCGGCGGCGCGGCCGGAGACGCGGTTGGTGCGGGCGGCGACGATGCCGGTGACGGCGCCGGTGGTGTCGTTGAGGTCGAGGGTGATTTCGCCGATGTAGCGGCCGCCGAAGTTGGCGGTGACGACAGGCACGGACTGGTTATCGAGGTCGGTGGCGAGGACGGGGTAGGGCAGGTTGCCGAGGGCGGGGCCGAAGACGGGGTCGGTGGTCGGGATGGTGGAGGAGCCCGGGGTGCTCGAGGAGACGTGGGTGAGCTCGTGGCCGCCGCCGGAGACGACGAGGTCGACCCCGCTGAGAGTGGGGATGAAGTCTTCGACCTCGCGCAGGTGGTTTTGCAGGTGGGAGAGGACGATGACGACCTCGACGGGTTCGCCGCCGTTCAGGCTGCCGTCGCGCAGGCCGTCGATGACGGGTTGGAGGTTGGCGGAGAGGTTGAGCAGGTTTTGCAGTTCGCTGTTGGCGGTGGAGACGCCTTGGAAGCCGTTCATCAGGGGGATGACTTCGGTGGAGGTGATGCTGAGATTGAGCGGGGTGGTGACGCCGATGACGGCGACCTGTTTGCCGCCCTTGGTGGTGAAGACCTTGAAGGGGGCGACCTGGCCGTTGGTGGCGAGGGTGGAGAGGGCGGCGTCCTTGGAGAAGTCGATGTTGAAGGACAGGTAGGGGCGGGCCGGGGTGGTGGAGAGGGCGGCGAAGCGGGCGGCGGTGGCGACGCCGAAGTCGAACTCGTGGTTGCCGAAGACGGTGGCGTCGAACTGGAGGGCGCGCAGCGCGATGGCATCGTAATAGTCTTGGCCGCCGTCGTTGGCGGCGGTGGCGAGATTCGCGAGGGAGGCGTTGAAGCGAGGGCCGGGCAGGATGGCGTCGCCGGCGTTGAGTTTGAGCACGGTGCGGCCGGGGATGTCGTTGGCGGCGCGGAGTTGTTCGAGTCGGGTGGCGAGGCGATCGACGCCGCCGTAGAAGGAGAGCGACTGGGAGGTGGAGTTGCGGAGATTGCCCTGGGCGGAGAGCAGCCAGGTCTCCAGGTCGCCGACGTGGAGGATGGTGAGTTCTTCGGCGGAGGAGCGGGAGGCGGAGCCGAGGGCGGCGAAAGCGGCGAGCAGGGCGGCGAGGAGGCGGGGGGAGGTCGGTTTGAGCATGGTGAGTGGGCGTTCGAGGGCGATCCTGTCATGCTTGCGTGGCGGTCCGGTGGCGCCGGACCGACGATGCGGTGACGATGGTTACGGTGGTGTCGCGTTTGGGTAACGTAATGACGGCGAGGGATCGTTCGCGGTTCGCCATGGCCGGGCGTGGACCTCCCCAAAGCCGGGTGGGGTGGCCCAGACCAGGCGAAGCGATCCCGTCGCTGGGGGGCGCGGCGATCAGCCGATTTGGTTGCGAGCTTCGGACTTTGGGCCGTTTGGTTCGGGGTGCGTCTTTGGCATTGTTATCGCGCGAGGGTTATGGCACCTAGAAACGAAGCTGATGGTTACTTGTTTCGCCGGTTTCTGTGTCGCTTGAGGTTAACTTTTACTGATCGCTCATACCCCCGCACTTAATTCGCGACCACATGGCTCACGAACTTGCCCCACGCGTTTGTTTTTTCGAGATCGGCGCGCAAACGCTGCAGTTGGCTGCGGTGCGTTACGATGGGTCGCTGAAGTTTATCGAACAAACGGAGACATGCTGGCTGGGCGAGCCGGCGAGTTTGGAGGCGGGGGTTAGGAAAATCATGGCGGGGGCGGAGACGGAGGCGGGGGTGTTGCTCCTGCGGCCGGTTGGTTGCCGTGGAGTTTGGTTGCCGCCGGAAAAGTCCGGCGTCTTGGCGGATGAGGTGTCGAGGGCGGAGTGGTTGCAGGATTTGGTGGAGGGTGGCCCGGCGCACTGGATGGTGGCGAATTCCGGCGAAGGCGTGGCGGACTTGCTGCCCAGGCTTGGGGTGCAGGATTATCTGGATCGGACTCTGGCGTGCGGGATCGCGGCGCAGAGGTGTCAATCGGCGTGGTTGGCGCGGCTGGGGATGTTGAAGGGCTGTTTGGCCGGGGATGAGGGCGGGGTGTTCTACGCGGATTTGCAATCCGAGCGGGTGGATTTGGTGCACTGGGTGGGCGGGCGCATGGTCGCGCATCGGGTGCTGAAACTCGGCTTGGACAGTGTGATTGATGGGATAGAGCGGGAGTTGGGCTTGCGGTTCAGGAGCTCGGCGAACCGTTTGTTTCATGGTGGCACCTACGATTTTAGCGACATGGCGGACCGAGTTTTGTCGCCGCTGGCCGATGAGTTGAGGGACGTGTTGGCGGAGGTAGGTTCGCCGGGTGGGCGTTGCGGGTTGATTTGTGGTGGGCTGACGTCGGCCCAGCAATGGGTGGGATCGGCCCTGGCGAGGGCGCTGGGTTGTATCGTGCCCGACATCAACCCCGCGTTGCGCAGGGTGTTACAGAGAGGGGGGGTAACGTGGACCGAAGGCGTGGGGGTGGTTGACGCGAGCCGGCTGGGCTTATGGTCGGCCATCCTGGCATTCGATCCGCGGCGACCGGGGGAGGCGTCCGATGTCTGGAACGGGTCTTTGTCGGACACTCCCTGTTCCGCCATGCCCTTGATGCGTGGAGTGCCGTCGGTGGCGGTGAGGGGGGCGTCCGCGCCTCCGATGCGGTTGGAGGAGTTGAAGGTGGACGCGGTGAAGTCGGTCGCGCCCTTTCCCGGAATGGCGGGATATGGCGCCGGGGCCAAGGTGGATGGCGTTTCGCGTATGGTGTGGCAAATCGCCGGTGTGTTGGTGCTTGCGTTGGTTTTAGCCGCGGTGGCGTGGAGGGTCATGGGGCCCGGGCAAAGGGGCGACAAGTTGGCTGGTGCCGATATGGCGCCAAAGTTGGTGGTGGCGCCGAACGGGGAGAGCCGGGGAAATGCGGAGTTATTGATATCCACCTGGCCGGTGGGGGCTGCGGTGGTTTTGGATGGTTTGCCGGCGGTGAAGTCACCTGCGCGCTTCGCCGAACTTGGCGCGGGGCGGCGAAATCTCACGGTGACTTACCCGGGGTATCGGACCGAAGTGCGCGAAGTTGAGATGCGGGCCGGTGCGGTGATTGATCTGGGGGTCTTGGTGATGCAGCGCAATACAGGCAGCCTGGCGGTAACGAGCCGGCCGTCGGGGCTCGAGTTTGTGCTGGACCCGGTGGGAGCCGCCGATGAGAGGCGCAAGTTTTCCGGGATGACGCCGGCGACATTGCCGGAAGTGATTGAGGGCACCTACAGTTTGGTCGTGCGCCGGGATGGGGGGAGGGAGTCGAAGACCGAAGTCGTGATCAAAGCCGGGGAGATTACAAAATGGATGGCGGATTTGCGGGTATTGGAGCCGGGCGGTGAGATCACGGTGAGCAAGGTGACCTCGGAGCGGGTGACGCTGGCATGGACCTTACCGCCGGGAGACTACCGCGAGTATGAGATATTTATGAACAGCTCGCCCGTGACTGCGGGCCGGGGCCGCATCGGCAAGGCGGATGTGGGGGTGAATACCTTCGATTATGTTATTCCCGCTTTCGTGATCCGGGGGAGGGAGTATTGGTTCTGGGTTAAAGTCATGTTGACCAATGGCACGCACGGCAACGTAGGGCCGGTGGCGGTCCGGCTGGAGTAGGTCGGCATAGGTCGACCTCCGGCGACTTATCCGGTGTCACCTGGCGAATCGGTGAGCGCGGTTTTGGCGTCGGGCGGCACTCTGCGCGCAGACCGTCGGCGGCTGAAAAACGCCGCTGCGAATGCCAGGGGGGATGCTTGGTCGATCCAAGCGCGGGCGAGCTCAGACCTGGGCGAGTGAGAAGGCTTGGTGGGCGACGCGGGCGGCTTCGTCGGCGCGGGTTTTGTCCACGACAACGGAGATTTTGATTTCGGAGGTGCTGATGAGCTGGATGTTTACACCCGCTTCGGCGAGGGCGGCGAAGAGGGTGGCGGCGACGCCGCTGTGGGTTTTCATGCCGACGCCGACGACGGAGAGTTTGGCGATGGCGTCGTCGATTTCCACCTGACCGCCGCCGAGGGTGGTGAAGACGGGGTCGAGGGCTTTGCGGGCGCGGGAGGTCTCGGTGCCGGGAACGGTGAAGGTGAGGTTGGCGACGCCGTTGCGGCCGACGTTCTGCACGATCATGTCGACGATGATGGCGGCGTCGGCGAGGGCTTTGAAGACCTTGGCGGCGGTGCCGGGCTGGTCGGGAATGTTGGAGATGGTGACCTTGGCCTGGTCCTTATCGACGGCGACGCCGCGGACGACGACTTTTTCCATGT
>CAYNUW010000038.1:0-331 GCA_964400455.1 uncultured Akkermansia sp.
GGACGGGCCCTCGTCGCCGAAGAGGGGGAAGTCGAGACTGCTGTCGCCATAGGCGGAGCTGAAGAGCAGCCGGAAGGAGTGCTTGGGGTTGTCCTCGCTGCGGCTGAAGGCGCCGCGCAGGCGCAGGCCGGCGTCGATCTGAAACTGGGCGGTGTCATCGCCGGCTGGGTCGAGCAGCTCGACGGACACCGGGCGCTCCCAGTCGTGGCTCTGGCTGGCGTAGGAGTAGAGGCCGGTGCCCACGCCGAAGAGGTGGCCGAGGTCGGTGACAAGAGAGATGGAGGGAATGGAGCGCAGACCGGCGAGCAGGCGGGCGCGGTCGCCGGCGACG
>CAYNUW010000038.1:341-17723 GCA_964400455.1 uncultured Akkermansia sp.
GGGTGAAGGCCGTAGTCCATGCGGTGGTTGTTGACCTGGCGGTCGGCGGGCCAGCCCGGGGGCGGGGTGGAGCCCTGGCGGAGGACGTCGTCGAGAAAGATCCAGGTGGCGGTGGCCGGCGGAAGTGAGACCATACCCGGCGCGGCGGCAGAGGCGCGGAGCGTGGTGGTGGCGGAGATGGGGATGGGGGCGGTGTAAAGAGGCGAGGAGGGGCCTGGGGTGGAGCCGTCGAGGGTGTAGCGGATGACGGCCCCAGGGGCAGAGTTGAGCGCGACCGTGAACGGCGCGTCGCGGAAGCCGCGCGGTTCGCTGAGGGTCACGGCAGGCGGCAGGGTGACGGGCGGGGAAGTGTTGGCGGAGGCCGGCGTAGGCGCGGCAAAGTAATGCCAGGTGGCGGCACCGTCGGTGAGGCGGCCGTAGGAGATGTCGCGCGGAAGGTAAACCGCCGGCACTTGGTCGACGAGGGTGGCGTCGGGCCGGCTGAGCAAGAGCGGTTCGCCGTCGGCGGAGATGCGAAAGTTGGTATGCAACTGGCCGGGGAAGGGACTGACCAAGTGGTGGGCAGGCAAGGGCTCCTCCATGGTGCCATTGGGCAGCTGCCAGCGGACGGCAAGGTTATCGCCGCCCCAGCCCTCCTTCATGTGAATATCGACGTAATAGCGCTGACCGGCGACGAGCGGGATGAGGGCGGACTGCTGGGTGGGAGAGACGTTCCATTCGCGCGGGTTGGTCCAGCCATCCACGCGGGCGATAACCCGGAGGTTGGCGGGATCCGCGTTGGTACTGAGGCGCAATTCCGAGGCATCGTCGGAGGAGATCCAGAAACGATAATTGCCGGTGGCCGGGGCGGTGAGGATGCCGCGCAGGCGCTGGCCGTAGTCCTCGCCGATGCCGGCCGGCGCCTCGATAACGTCGGCTAGACGGGTGCGAAGGCTCGGGCGGTTGGGATAATTTGGGTGGGAGGTCAGGTCCGCGAGCGTGGAGCCGGGTATCTCATGCCACACTTCGCGCAACATGCCGGTCAACTCGCCGCCGGGGATACGATTTTTACCGGAAGCCCAGACAAACAGGCGGCCGCCGGGTGCGATGCCGGTGCCGGCAGGAAAGCGCCACTTGAGCGGGACGGAGGGATCGTCAGAAAGACCCCAGCCGCCCAGATCGACGACGGAGGACCCGGCGTTGTGAAGCTCGATCCAGTCCTCGTAGGCCCCGTCTTCGTCGGCAAAGGTGGCGCCGTTCGAGGACATGAACTCGTTGATGCGAACCTGAGCCGCGAGACGGCCGGTGAAGAGACAGAGCAGGACAAGCCAGCAGACCAACGGTCGAAGTGCGCGGGAGATCATAAGGTGAAGCGAAACGGGGCTGCCTGGGGTGCGGGGCGTCGCGTCGCATCGACGTCGACTTAAGGTGTCGAGCGCAACATGCGGCGTAGTTCGACCGCTTACAAGCCGAGGCTGGAAGTCCGACCCAGTTCGACGCCGCCCGGGTGGGTGTCCGGCACAAAAAACCGCCGCCGGGCGCTGGGCCGGGCGGCGGTCGAAAGGTCAGGCGCGGGGCCCGGCTGGCACTTAAGCGGAAGCCGGAGCGGCTTCGGTGACGACGGCCTTGGAAACGAGGAGCTCGACGGCCTTGTCGAACAGGATGCCCTGTTGCACGGCGCGCAGACGTTCGCGGTCGTTGGTGAGGTCTTTGACCAGCTTCTCGGGCTTCACGCCGGTCTGCATCGACTGACGGTAGAGGAAATTGTCGATGTCGGTGGCCTCGACCTGGAGCTGCTCCTTCTCGGCGATGCGGGCCAGGAGGATCTGGTGCTTCACGCGGGTTTCGGCGGCGGCGCGGGCGTTGGCGAGGATCTGATCCTTGTCCTTCTGAAGCGTTTCCATGGAGACGCCACGACGTTGGTTTTCCTGGAGAAACTGACGGACCACGGCCTGGGTTTCTTGGTCAACGAGGCTTTCGGGCGCGGGGAAATCGACTTTGGCGGCGAGGGCTTCCAGCGCCTGGCGGCGTTTGCCGACGAGGTTTTCCTGCTCCTTGCGCTGCTTGAGGCCGGCGGTGACCTTGGCGCGGAGACCGTCGAGGTCGGAGACCTCGTTGGCCTTAAAAAACTCCTCGTTGAGCTCGGGTAGCACACGCTCGCGGATTTCGAGAACCTCGACGGCGTAGCTGACGGTCTTGCCAGCGAGACCGGCGGCCGGCGCGAACTCGGCCGGGTAGCTGATGGCGATGTCTTTTTTGTCGCCGACGGCGAGGCCGGCCAACTGCTTGCCGAGACCGGGGATAAGGCCGTCTTGTTCGCCTTCGACCTCTTCCCAGGTCTGGGGCACCTTGGCGTAGATCTGCTTGTCGGGGACGAGATCGAGAGCCGGAGCACCGTCGACCGTGCCTTCATAGGCGATCTTCACATAGTCGGCTTTCTGGCTGGGGCGCTCGGCGACTTTGAAGTCGGCGCGCTCGGAGCGGAGGCCCTCGATGGCGGCGGTAATCTCGGCCTCGGTGGGCTCGGTGGTCGACACGGTCACGGGCAGGCCAATGTAATCCGGCAGGTCGAAGGTGGGGCGCACATCCACCAAGATAACGATGCCGGCGAACTTGTCCGGAGCGAGGTCGCCCTCGGAAATCTTGACCACTTGGATAACGTCGAGTTTGGCCTCGCGGATGCCGTCTCGGTAGGCCTTGCCCACGACCTTTTGCTTAAACTCATCGCCGACGGCCTTGCCGTATTGCTTGAGGACCAGCTGGGCGGGGGCCTTGCCGGGGCGAAAACCGGGGATCCGGACCTGCTGGGCGACCTCGCGGATCACAGCCTGAAATTCGGCGGCGACCTCGGTGGCGTCGAGGTTTACAGTGAGGCTTTTGCGGGTGGGCGACAGGTCTTGGACTTGGATGTTCACGGTGCGAAAAGGACGGGAGGGTTTCAGGCGTGTAATCCTCAAACCTACGCGGCGCGCGGAAAGGCGGTCAATGCCGGATTCGCGCGCGTTGAAAAAGGGTGCCCCACCCTGCCCCCGACTCCAGGGAGGTTCTAAACTCTCCGGCGCGGACTGCGCCCTGCCAGAGATTTTAGGACCTCCCTACAACGAGCCGCCGGCGCGAAAACTATAGTAGCCGAGGCCGTTGGGGTCGGCCAAGGGGTCGCCGAGCACCAGATGATCGTGAAATTGGAGTCCGACCGCCTCGGCGGCGGCGCGCAGATCGCGGGTGACGCGGTAATCGGCCGAACTGGGCGCGGGGTCGCCGCTGGGATGGTTGTGCGCCAGAATAAAGGCGGTGCCGGCGTCGCGCAGCACTTCACGCAGCACCAGGGGTGGATTGACCAGGGTGCCGGTCACCGTGCCGGACGAGAGCTCGACGCAGCGGAGCACCCGGTTGCGGGTGTTAAGGGTGACCACCCAGCATTTCTCCACCGTGGAGCCAAATGCACGGGCGCGAAGGTAGTCGTAGATGGTCTGCGGTGTATTGAGGACCGGGGGCAGGTCGCGCTCGGCACCCAGGACGCGGCGGGCCACCTCCATGACGGTGCACAGTTGCAGCGCCTTGACCCGGCCGATGCCCTTGAGTCGGCGAAAATCGGCGTCGCCCCAGCGGGCCAGAGCCGCGAGGGAGCCGGCCTCGGCGAGCAGACGATTGGCGAGGGTCATGACATCGTGCCCGCGGGTCCCGCTGCGCAGGAGCAGGGCGAGCAGATCGGCGTCGGAGAGCGAGCCTACGCCACGGGCGAGGGCGCGCTCCTGGGGGCGTTCAGCCACCGCCAACTCCCGCAACCGATTGGGCGGCGCGTCGGGCGGTGGCGTCTCACTCATGGTCTCGGAGAGGGAGCGGAGCGAGACGGAGGTGGCTCAGGCATGCACCGCGCCGGCCTCGGAGTAGACACCGAGGTGACGGTAGCGCTCGTAACGCGAGTCGAGCAGCTTGGGCGCGCTGAGGGCGCGCAGATCGTTGAGGTGTTTCTGAATGGCGTATTTGAGCGTGGCGGCGGCCTGGGCGGGGTCGTTGTGCGCGCCCCCGAAGGGCTCGGGGATGACCTCGTCCACCACGCCGAGTTTTTCCAGCACATCGGCGTTGAGCTTGAGGGCCTCGGCGGCGCGGGGGGCGGCGGCGGGGTCCTTCCAGAGGATGGCGGCGCAACCCTCGGGCGAAATCACCGAGTAGTAGCTGTTGTCAAAAATGAGCACCCGATCGGTGACGCCGATGCCGAGCGCGCCGCCGGAGCCGCCCTCGCCGACCACGATGGAGATGGTGGGGGTGCGGAGCAGGGCCATTTCGCGCAGGTTGACCGCGATGGCCTCGGACACATGGCGCTCCTCGGAGCCGAGACCGGGGTAGGCGCCGGGGGTGTCGATAAAAGTGAGCACGGGCAGGCCGAATTTCTCGGCGAGCTTCAGCAGGCGGAGAGCCTTGCGGTAACCCTCGGGCTGGGGCATGCCAAAATTGCGGGCGATCTTTTCCTTGGTGTCGCGGCCTTTTTGCTGGGCGATGATCATGACCGGCTGGCCGTCAAAGAAAGCGGTGCCGCCGATGAGGGCGCGGTCGTCGCCGAACTGGCGGTCGCCGTGCAGCTCGAGGAAGCCGGTGCACATCAACCCGACGTAATCAAGCGCGTAGGGTCGCTTGGGATGGCGGGCGATCAGGACCCGCTGCCACGGGGTGAGCGAAGAGTAAATCTCGCGCTGGGTGGCGGCGATTTTCTTCTCGATGGCGGAGATCTCCTTGCCGAGATCGAGGTTGTTCTCGAGAGACTGCTTGCGCAGTTGTTCCAACTGGGCGGAGAGATCGCGCAGCGGTTTTTCAAACTCGAGCGTATAGGTGGTGGCTTCCATGCGGAAAAAGTAGGTGGAGTGGCGCGAACAGCGGCGGGAAAAGTGAATCCGGCGGACTCAGCGAAAGGCGGCCCAGACGCGTTGCACGTCGTCATTGTCCTCCAGGGCGTGGAGGAACTCGCCGACCTCGGCGCGCTGGGTGTCGTCGAGTTCTGGAAACTGTTTGGCCAGGTAGCCCATTTCGGAGGTGACGACCGTCCAGCCGTTGGCCTTGAGCCAGGTGGCGACGGCGTGGATGGCGGTGAGGTCGCAGAGGAAACGCGCGCCGGTGACGCCCTCGTCGGGGATGTCGTCGTTCTCGGCGTGGGTGAGGGAGACGAAATCATTGGCGCCGGCCTCGATCGCGGCGGCTTCGAGATCGGCCCCAGCGCCCGGGTGGAAGGCTTCGACGATGCCGGAGTGGTCAAAGAGAAACTTGTTCGAGCCGGTGGTGCCGAGGATGCCCTTCTTGAAGAGCACGCGCATCTCGGGAGCGAGCCGCTGCACGTTGTCGGTGTAGCATTCGACGACGACGGGGACTTTGTGCGGGGCGTAGCCCTCGAAGGTCACGGCGGTGAGGTCGACCTTCTCGCCGCCGGTGCCGGCTCCCTTGTGAATGGCGCGCTCGATGACATCGCGGGTGACGGAGGCTTTTTTGGCCTTTTCCACCGCCGCGAAGAGGCGGGCGTTGGCGGCGATATCGCCTCCGCCGAGCTTCGCGGCCACGGTGATTTCCTTCACCAGCTTGCCTACGATCTGGCCCTTCTTGTTGTTAACGATCGCGCGTTTCGCGTGCAGCCATTGGCGTCCCATGGGAGTATTGAAGTGGTTAAAAAACCCGGAGTAGAACCGGTTATCCCCGCCGGAGCACGGCAAAAATCAGGCACCCGGTCCAGGAGCCCGGTTGCGAGGGTGGTGGCGGTCGTGCTGCTCGACCAGGCGTTTTTCCTCCACGGCGGTGTAAATCTGGGTGGTCGCGAGGTTGGCGTGGCCGAGCATTTCCTGGATGGCGCGCAGGTCGGCGCCGCCGCCGAGCAGGTGGCTGGCAAAGCTGTGGCGGAGCTGATGGGGCTTTACCCCGCGCTCCAAGCCGGCGCGGGCGGCATGTTTTTGCACGATGTGCCACAGGGTTTTGCGGGAGAGCGGACCGCCCCGCTCACTCAGGAAAAGCGCGCTGCCGGTGCGCGCCCCCACCAACGCCGGTCGCCCGGCGGAAAGGTAGACTTTGACCGCCTCGATGGCTTGGCGGCCGAGAGGCACCACCCGCTCCTTCGAGCCCTTGCCAAAAACCCGAAGGTAACCCTCGTCGAGGTCGGTCTGTTGCAAGCTAAGCCCGGCCAGCTCGGAGACGCGCAGGCCGGAGGCGTAAAAAACCTCCAGCAAAGCCCGGTCGCGCAGCGCGAGCGCATCACCTCCCTGAGGGGCGGCGAGCAAGCGTTCGACCTCTGCGTGAGTCAACATGCCGGGCACCCGGCGGGCCTTGCGCGGCCCTCGCAGCAGAGCGGTGAAATCATCCGGGCGCAGCTCCTCGCGCACCAAATGGCGGGCCAGGCCGCGGAGGGCGGAGAGTTTGCGGGAGAGACTGGAGGCGGCCAGGGCGCCGACCTCGGCGGCGCGCAGCCACTCGGAGATATGCGCACCGGTGACTCCGCGCCAATCGGTGACGCCTTGGTTGGTCGCCAGCCAAGCGGCGCACTGGCGTAGATCGGTCTCGTAGCCGGCGAGCGTGTGGGGCGAGCGGCCTCGCTCGAGAGCGAGCACGTTGCCAAAATCCTCGATGCCGCTGCGCAGACCTTCAGGCAAGGGCGGCGACGCGGCGGCGGAGTCAGCCGACGCGGCGGGCTCAGGAGGCGAGGGGGAACGGCGGGCCATGCGGACGAAAAAAAAGCGCCCCGGGCACGGGGCGCGCAAGCACGGACGAGACAGACGAGGCCGGGCGACCGCTCAGAAGCGGCGTCGCGGGCCGGGCACGAAGTTGGGATTCTGTTCTTTGACGCGATAGGTGATGCGCGCCTTTTCAAGATCGTAGGGGCTCATCTCCATTTTCACACGATCGCCGGTGGAGATGCGGATGAAGTTTTTGCGTAGCTTGCCGGAGATGTGGGCCAGCACGGTGTGGCCGTTGGAGAGCTGCACCTTGAACATGGTGCCGGGGAGAACGGTCGTGATCGTCCCTTCGACTTCGATAGCTTTGCCGTCAGACATGGTGGAGGGCGCGAAGGCCGGAGAGGGAGGGACGAATCATGCGATAGGTAATTGAAACGAGAGATAAACCCGCCGGCAACGGGTCGCGTCAAGGTTTTCCTCAGCGGGAGCGAAGCTTTGGGGGGTCGCCTCGGAGTCGGGGTGAATCGCTTGTGCGGCGCGTCAGATTTCCGCGATTCTCTCGCTCAACGGCGGCGATCCAGCGATAGACCGAGTGGGGCATGGGGTCCGTGGCATGGGCGATGGCAGCCTTCCCCGCAGCAGCTTCGAGGCAGTCATCGCGCTCGTTCAACATACTGCCCCAATCGCTAAAGGTGCGTGGACCACGGATACCCCACGCACAGCATGAATCCGCGTCTTGGACGCCAAAACAAGCCACGGGCGTCCGAACCCAATGTTCGTATCACGAACATTGGGCTGGGAAAAAAGGCCGGACGCGCGGGGGCGGCCGGCCGACTGAAACAGGATCGATGGGGAGCCCCGAGGAGCGGTCTCAGCGGGTGGCGAAGGGCCAGACCTTGGCGTAGTAGGCGAAGCCGATGCCGGCGAGCAGCAGCACCAGCAGGGCGAGCGCAAGCAGACGACGGCGGCGCGCGGCGGCGGCTTTGTCCACATACGGGTCGTTGAGGTCGAGGTGGCTGCCTTTGGGCAACACGGCGCGCTCGGTCAACTTGGTGCCGAAGGGAATGTTGATCTTCACCCGGCCGTTGATCGCCCAGCCGTTGGCTTCGAGAATGGGGCCGATGGTGCGCTGGCGCAGTTTCAGCCACGCGATGAGCATCGAGGGGCCGGAAATCACCAACATCATGCCGACCAGCACCAGCGGGTATTGCCACCAGCTCAGGCCGAAGATGTAGCCGAGGATGAGGGTGATTACGCTGACTGCACCGCTCACCGCCACGCCGATGGCGGCGACCGCGCCCACATCCACCTTTTTGGCCGGCTCGGCGGGCTTGGCGGCGGCGGCAAGCTTATCGGCGTTGGCGGTTTTGTCGGCGGCGGCGGCGAGCTTGGCGTTGCTCTCCGCCTCGGCGGCGGCGGCGCGTTTGGCGATCTGCTCCTCGATCATGCGGAGGAACTTTTTATAGGGCGCGAGAAAGGCCTGGCGCACGCTAATGGGATTATCCGCGATGGCACTGATCGTGGCATCCCAATCGCGTCCCTGGCGGTCGTAAAAGATGCCGTTTCGGCCGACGAAAAGGAAGTCGCTGTCACCGTTGGTGAAGCAGGCGGCGATCTTGCGTGGAGCTTGACCGGGGCGTTTCAGGTCGCAGTAGGCGATGAACATCTTGCTGGTCGCGGCCAGCGGCGTCGGGCCGGCCACCTCGATGCAGAGCTCCGTGGCGCGGGTATCGAGATAGAGAGTGCCGGCCTGGAAAATCGCCAGCCGGTCGGGCGAGTAAAAATCGAGAAAGTTGACGTAATTGGCCGCGAGGGCGCGGAAATCGCGGGTGTAGCGCAGCAGGCGCTCGACGTTGACGATGGCATCAAACTCGGCGGCCAGCGCCGCATCCTGAGCGATCAGGGAGGCGAGCGCGGGGCGCAGGGTGGCGGCGGCGGCGAGGTGGGCGCGGAGTTTTTCCAAACCGAGCTTCTCGACCGATGCGCCGGGCTTGGCGGCGGCGTGGGCGGCGTAGGCATCGGTCTTGGCCTTGAGCTCGGTCCAACGGGCCTCGGTCAACTCGATCACCTCCGAACCATACGCCGGCACGACGGCGGCGGTGCGAAGCGCGGCGAGGCGGGCGGACCAAGCCGGATTCAACCCAACGCAGAGCGGAAGCGGGCGACCCGGCTCGACCCGGGCGAGGGGGAAACCCGCCACTTCGTCGGCGGAAACGCTCATATCCTTCGCGGCCAGGGCGAGAAAATCGGCTTCGGCGCGGTTAACGGCGGCGAGCGCGCGGGCGTCGAACTCGGCCACCCGGGCGCGGGCGAAGTAATCATCGACCTTGGCGCGCACGGCAGCCACGGCGGCGGCGGCGGCGGGAGTGGCCGCGCCGAGCGTCAGCACTTCGGGCGAGGCGGCTTTGTCCGACCAGGCGACCAAGGCGGCGGCGGCGGAGAAAAAGCCGTCGGCCAGCGCAGCGTTGACTCCGGGCGAACCAGAGCGGTCGGGTGCGCCGCCGGTGGTGGCGACGATGTCGGCGAGCAGCGCCGCGAGAGCGGGGTCCTGCGTGGAGGCGGGCACCACGACGCCGTCGCCATTGAGCGTGGTGGCGGCAAAAAGTTTGGCGGTGTCGGACGCATCCGCCAGGGTGATGACGGTGGCGTCGGCTTTGCCGAGCGAGGCGAGGATGCGGCGGGCGGAGGCAAAGGCCGCGCGACCTTCGGGCGTGTCGGCCAGGGCGGCGAGGGCAAACTCGGGTTTGCCGGCGAGCAGGGTGGCGAGGTCTTTGAAATAGGGCTTGGCCCAGGCAATGGCGGCGAGGAGCTCGGGCACGCGGATACGGCCGTCTTTGTCGGTATCGATCAGGGCCAGCGTCTTTTCGTCGAGCTCCAGACCTTTCACCGGGCAGGCCAGCGCGGCCCAGAGTTTTTGATCGAGGTTATGCAGGTTCTCGAGGTCGGCGCCGGTTTCGAGGGCGACTTGGTCGAAACCACCGATGCGATAAAAATGCCAGGGATGCGTGGACGTGGACATGGTGATGTTAGTGGTAAAATCGCAGTGAAGCCACCCGGGGCGGGGTATGTCAGCAGGAATTAACCCGGATTCCGGGGTTAATAAGTCGGCTGGCACTCCTCCAGACGCAGCGAAATCCCAGACTCCGAACCACGAACACGCCCGGGCTTCAGGGGGCGGGGGACGGAGCGGCCTCCGCCGGCGCGGCCTCGAACCCGCGCCGGAGGAGTTCGCGGACGGAGGGATCCACCGCCTCGGAAATCGCGCTCCAGCGGAGATAGCCTTCAACCAGCGGATGTGAACCGGCGTTGGACATCAGCGACCAAAGGGCGGCGCGCAGCACGAGCTCACGCCGGACCTCGGCCGGCAGGTCGGGATCTTCGGGGTCAAGCGGGGCGACCTCCATCGCTTCGGTTTCGGCGTGCGCGGCTTGCCAACGCGCCAAGGCGCCGAGGTCTGCCGCATGGGCGAGGGGGCGCAGGATTCGCTCCACCGGAGCGTAGAGGCCGCTGGCATAAAAGCGCCCCCAGAGGTCATCGAGTTGCGCCGGACGCAGGAGTTCGCCGGAGCTCTCGCCCGGCCAGGCGTAGCCGGCGTAGTCATGGAGGCGCTCCCAGACCCCGGGAGGCAGGGCGGGGGGAGCAACGGGGGATTTGCGCAGATGATAGGCCAGCACCAAGGAGAGCGCGAAGCCCTCGTCGCTGTCGGCGGTGAGGAGCCGACGGCCAAAGAAAGGCAGCAACCATTCATTGTCACCCAACAGCTGATCGTAAAAGCCGAGCAGAGGCGGCAAGGCGTTCTCGCGCCGGTCGGCGGGCAGTCGGTCAAACAAAGCCGCCAGAGCAGGGAGGGCGAGTTCGGGCGTGGGCGACAGGTAGTAGTTTTGAAACCAGCGGTCGGGATCAAAACCAGCGGGCAACGCCGGTGTTTCGTAGTCCACGATTTCGACGGTTTGCCGAAGAGTCCGTTCGCGGCCCGAGACGCTGTCGCGCACCTGCGCCGTGAACTCGTATCGGCCGAGTGGATCGGTGGGTTCGGTCCAAAAGGTGATGAGGCTGGCGGGCAACAAAACCCACTCGGGGTTGGGCACGCGGTCCTGCCAGAGCACGCCGTCCACGGGCTCGCCATCGGGGGTGCCGTCGGCTTTGCGGATGGAGACCTGAAAAGTCAGATCGGTGCGGCCATCGGAGCCGAGCGCGTAACCGCGGGCAAAGGGGAGCACGAAGGCGCGCTGACCCCGATAGAGGCGGGCGGCGGGGTGATAACGCGGACCCACGCCATTCACCGCATGAAGAAAAATGTCGGCGTGCGCGACCTGACTGGTGACAAGCAGAAAAGGAGCAAACTCCGCCGGGGCTTTGTCCACCGGGGACGTGGCTGGGAGCGAAACGACGGGGAGCACGGACTCTCCACCCGGCGGCATCGAGCAGCCGGCGAGCAGGCCAAGCACAATCGAGCAGAGGCTACCGGCGCGGAGCGTCATGGTGGATCATGCAAGCTTGGCGTCCGGGCGGGCGCAAGCCCGCCGGGTGCGAAGCCGAAGCGGGAACGCCACTCGGGCCTCGCCAAGCCCCGGGCTCGACGGAGAGGCGCTCACTGGGCGTGGGCCTCCATGCCGACGCAGGAGCAGACGAGGTTGCGGTCGCCGTAGACATTGTCGACCCGGCCGACGGCGGGCCAGAATTTCGACGCGCGGGTCGAGGGCGTGGGGAAGGCGGCCTGTTCGCGGGGATAGGCGCGTTTCCACTCGTCGGCGCAGACGACGTCGGCGGTGTGGGGGGCGTGCTTGAGCGGGTTGTCGAGCCGGTCGGCGCGGCCGTCGGCCACGGCCTGCATCTCGGCGTGGATGCCGATCAGGGCCTCGCAGAAGCGGTCGAGCTCGGCCAGGCTCTCGCTCTCGGTGGGCTCGATCATGAGGGTGCCGGGCACCGGCCAGCTCATGGTGGGCGCGTGGTAGCCGTAGTCCATGAGTCGCTTGGCGACGTCCTCGACCTCGAGGCCGTGTTTTTTCCAGCCGCGCAGGTCGATGATGCACTCGTGAGCGACCAGGCCGCTCTCGCCGCGGTAGAGCACGGGGAAAAAGGGCTGGAGGCGGGCGGCCACGTAGTTGGCGTTGAGGATGGCGAGGCGGGTGGCGTCGGTGAGGCCGGCCGAGCCCATCATGCGGATATACATCCACGGGATGACGAGGATGGAGGCGCTGCCGTAGGGCGCGGCGGATACGGCGCCGGTGACGACGGGCGAGAAGGCGGCCGACTCGCCGGCCAGGCGGTGGCGGGGGGCGGAGACGACGTGGCCGGGCAGGTAGGGAGCGAGGTGGGCGGCCACGCAGACGGGGCCGACGCCGGGGCCGCCGCCGCCGTGCGGGATGCAGAAGGTTTTGTGCAGGTTCAGGTGGCAGACGTCGGCCCCGATGCGACCGGGGGAGGTCAGGCCGACCTGGGCGTTCATGTTGGCGCCGTCCATGTAGACCTGGCCGCCGCGCTCGTGGATGAGGGCGCAGATGTCGCGCACGGTGGTCTCGAAGACGCCGTGGGTGGAGGGGTAGGTGATCATGAGCGCGGCGAGGCGCGCGGCGTGCTGGTCGGCCTTGGCGCGGAGGTCGGCGACGTCGATGTTGCCGGAGGCGTCGCAGGCGACCGGGACCACGCGGTAGCCGCACATGACGGCGGAGGCGGGGTTGGTGCCGTGGGCGGAGGCGGGGATGAGGCAGACGTCGCGCGCGCCTTCGCCCCGGGCCTCATGGTGGCCGCGGATGGCGAGCAGGCCGGCGTATTCGCCCTGGGAACCGGCGTTGGGCTGAAGCGACACGGCGGCGAAGCCGGTGACCTCGCAAAGCCAGGCCTCCAGCTCGCGGGCGAGGCGGGCGTAGCCCCGGCGCTGCTCCTCCGGGGCGAAGGGGTGGATCGCGCCAAACTCGGGCCAGGAGACGGGGAACATCTCGCTGGCGGAGTTCAGCTTCATGGTGCAGGAGCCGAGCGAGATCATCGAGTGGCAGAGGGAGAGGTCCTTCGCCTCCAGCCGCTTGATGTAGCGGAGCAGCTCGTGCTCGGTGTGGTAGGAGTTGAACACCTTGGCCGTGAGGTAGGCGGACGAGCGGGCAAAGGGCGCGGGAAGGGGCGCGAGGTCGGCGGCGTCGAGCGCGGCGGACTCGCTGAAGCAGGCCAGCAGGTCGCGCAGGTCGGCCTCGGTCACGGTCTCGTCGAGGGTGACGCCGACCGTGGTCTCGCCGAGCGGGCGGAGGTTGATCCGGCGAGCCTCGGCGGCGGCGTGCACGCGGGCGGCGGAGACGTTGCCGACCACGAGGGTGTCGAAGACCGGTCCGGCGTTGACCGTCGCCCCGGCGCGGCGCAGGGCCCCGGCCAGCAGCGTGGTGAGATTCTGGATACGACGGGCGATGCGGCGAAGCCCCTCGGGGCCGTGCCAGACCGCATACATCGAGGCCATGACGGCGAGCAGGACCTGGGCGGTGCAGATGTTGGAGGTGGCCTTGTCGCGCCGGATGTGCTGCTCGCGGGTGCCGAGGGAGAGGCGGAGGGCGGGGCGGCCCTGGGCGTCGCGGGACACGCCGACCAGGCGGCCGGGCATCTGGCGCTTCAGCGCGTCGCGGGTGGCGAAAAAACCGGCGTGGGGACCGCCGCCGCCGAGGGGAACGCCTAAGCGTTGGGCGGAGCCGACCGCCACGTCGGCGCCGAACTCGCCGGGGGCGCGCAGCAGGGTGAGCGCGAGCAGGTCGGTCGCGACCACGCAGTAGCCGCCGACGGCGTGGACCCGGTCGAACAACCCGGCGTAGTCGTGGAGGTCGCCCCGGGTGTCGGGATATTGCACGAGGACGCCGAAGAGGCCGGACACGGCGGCGGGGTCGAGGGCGCCATGGTCGCCCACCTGGACGGCGATGCCGAGGGGTTTGGCGCGGGTCTTGACCAGGTCGATGGTCTGGGGGTGGCAGCGCTCGGAGACGAAAAAGACGCCGCCGTCGGCGTCCTTGGCGCGGTGGCAGAGCATCATCGCCTCGGCGGCGGCGGTGCCCTCGTCGAGCAGGGATGCGTTGGCGATGTCGAGGCCGGTGAGGTCGGTGACGAGGGTCTGGAAGTTCAGCAGCGCCTCCAGGCGGCCCTGGGCGATCTCGGCCTGGTAGGGGGTGTAGGCGGTATACCAGCCCGGGTTCTCCAGGATGGTGCGCTGGATCACGGGCGGGGTCAGGGTGCCGTGGTAGCCCTGGCCGATGTAGGAGCGGTGGACGCGGTTTTCGGCGGCGATGGCGCGCAGCTCGGCCAAGGCGGCGGATTCGGAGAGGGGGGCGGGCAGATCGAGCGGTTTCTCCAGTCGGATCGAGGCCGGGACGGCGTCCCGGATCAGGGCGTCGAGGGTGGGGCGGCCAACGGCGGCCAGCATGGCGTCGCACTCGGCCGGCGTGGGCGAGTTATGGCGCGGAGCAAACTGGTCGCCCGGGGCGAGCAAGTCGGCGAGCGACGGAAGGGAGGACGAGGCGACGACGGTGGGCGCTTGAGCGGACATGGAGAAAGGAGCGCAGCGTGCCGACCGCGCTCCCGGGGGCAAGGGCGACCTGTCAAATTGTCAGCAAACGGGCAAGGGCTTGAGGGGCGGGCTTGGTAAGCGGCCAATCAGCCTCATTTTACTACAAAAACCGGCAAGAAACCCTTAATCACCGCAAAGGCGCAAACTTTGGGAATTGGAAGCAAAAGCGCGGGACGATCCACCCCGAACCCGACGCGGCCGGATGCCTTCGCAAATGCGCCCCGAACCAAATGTTCGTATTACGAACATTACCGTTGCCTCGCGGTGGTGCGTTCTTGGCTTAGCGCTGCGGCCGATTTAGCGCGCACCGGGCGGACGGGGACACCCATTGGCCCGGACGCCAACCCTTGCGAGCCGCACCTGGGCCGCGCACGGCCTTGGCGATCAAACTTTTACCGCAAAGGGCAAAAACGGCGCCTGCTGGCTGGGGGGCAGGCGGACGCGGAGGCGCACGCCCTCGTCGAGTTGCTCCTCTTCCTGCACGTGGCCGACCTGGTGGGCGCGGGCCACCAGATCGTAGCGGGAATGCGGCACCAGAAGGTCGAGGCGGCCGAAGGCGTCGGCGATGAGCTCAAGGCAACGTTCGGCCAGGGCGGGCAGGCCCTCGCCGGAGCGGGCGCTGAGGAAGAGGGCGTCGGGCGCCAGGGCGCGGGCGCGGAGCAGGTGGGCTTCGTCGGCGGCGTCCACTTTGTTGAAAACGGTGAGCAGTCGCTTCTCATCGGCGCCCAGTTCGCGCAACACGCCGAGGGTGGTGGCGTGATGGGCGGCGACATTGGGCGCGGTGACATCGAGCACATGGATGAGGAAGTCGGCGACCAGCGCCTCCTCGAGGGTGGCCTTGAAGGCCTCGACCAGACTGTGGGGCAGGCGGCGGATGAAGCCGACCGTGTCGGTGACGAGCAACTTTTGGTTGCCGGGCAACAGCAGCTGGCGGGTGGTGGGATCAAGCGTGGCGAAGAGTTTGTCCTCGGCCAGCACGGCGGCGCCGGTGAGTGTGTTGAGCAACGAAGATTTGCCGGCGTTGGTGTAGCCGACGATGGCGGCGGTGGGCACGGGCACGCGCTGGCGTTTGTGACGCTGCACGCCGCGCTGTTTGCGCACGTCGGCGAGCTCGCGCTTCAGGCGCACGATGCGGTCGTTGACCAGCCGGCGGTCCTGCTCGAGCTGCGTCTCGCCCTCGCCGCCCATGCCGCCCTTGCCGCGCTGGCGGGAAAGGTGCGTCCAGGCCCGGGTCAGGCGCGGCAACGAATATTCCATTCGCGCCAGGGCGACCTGCAGCACGGCCTCGCGGGTGCTGGCGCGGTCGGCGAAGATATCGAGAATCACCTCCTCGCGATCGATCACGGCGAGCTCGGAGAGTTTCTCCCAGTTGCGCTGCTGAGCGGGGCTGAGCGACTCGTCGATCACGATCAAGTCGCTGTCGAGGGCCTTGGCGGCGGCGATGAGCTCGTCGGCCTTGCCGCTGCCGACCAAGGTGGCGGGCGTGGGCTGGCGCAGGTTGACCAATTCGCGGCCGACGATGTCGATGCGCAGGTTACCCACCAGTTCCTCGAGCTCGTCCAGCAATTCGGCGGCCTCGCCGGGCGCCATTTCATGGGTCTGCACGCCGATCAGGAAGGCTCGTTGGCAACGTTTGCGTTCGGCTTCGGGAACTTGGTCTAGGAAATCGGCCATGCGAAAAGACGGGAGCGAAAAAGGCGATGAGAGGGGACGTTCTTCAGCGACGGCTGGGCACAAGCACGACTTGCATTCCGGCGGCGAGGGCGGCCTGACGACCGGGTTCGGCGTCCTCGAAGACGAGACAGTCGGCCGGCTTCACGCCCATGCGGCGGGCAGCCTCGAGAAACATGTCCGGATGCGGTTTGCCGCGGCCGGGCGCGACGTCATGGGGAGTGACCACGATCTTGAACAAATCCTCGATGCCGGCGACGCGCAACGACGGATACGCGACGTCGGGCGTGCCGCCGGTCGCAATCGCGACCGGATGGGTGCGCGCTACTTGGCGGGCAAAGGCCACCACCGGATCGATGGGCGACACTTCATGCAATCGATCGCGGTAAAAATCCTCCTTGCGATCGGCCAAACCGGCGGGCGAGGCAATGGGCACGCGGTGGTGGGCGGCCAGCAGCTCCGCCACCTGCACGGAGGGCACGCCACCCAACGCGTAAAAGTAATCCTCGTCGAGATTGCCGGCCAGGCCCTGGTGGCGCAGCGCAGCCTCCCAAGCACGATAATGGGCGGGCATCGTATCCACCAGGGTGCCGTCGAGGTCGAAGATGTAGCCTGCGAAGTTTCCGGCCGGGATGTTTAGCTGCATAAACGATCAGCCTCAGCGACCCTCGACCGGTGCGCAATCGAAACCTGATTCTCTCGGCTGCGGGGTTGAAACCAGGCCGGGCCCAGACACGCTGACTGCCCATGTCCTCCGTAATCCGCCTGCTCCACACCCGCTATCGCGTCAATAATCTGGAAGCTTCGGTCAAATTCTACACCGAAGCCCTCGGCCTCACCGTCTCGCGCCGCCACACCTCGCCGCGCGGAGCCCAGCTCGCCTTCCTCGCCACTCCCAACAGCAACGAGGAGATCGAACTTTGCCAAATGCCGCCGGGCGCGGAGCCGGTGAAGGTGCAGCCCGACCTCACCCACCTCGCCTTTGAGGTCGAAGACCTGGAGGCCTTCGCCGCCACGGCAGCAGCCAAAGGTTTTCCTCTCTCCGATGGCCCCACCCGCACCGGCAGCGGCAGCTACATCGCCTTCATCGACGCCCCGGAGGGTTACGAAATCGAACTCATCCAGCGTCCGCGCTAACCCGCGACGCTTTCGGCCCCTCGCCGCAAAGGCCACGCCGTCCCGACTAGCACAAACCCGTCTTATTAGTCGGCCATATGGTCGGCATGAATGCGTTTGCGGCAAAATGGGATTGGCCCCGGACCGGCGGCCCCCTAGCGCTGAGCCTTTCTTTTCTCCACATGCCCAAGACGCACTCCGACATCGGACTCATCGGCCTCGCCGTGATGGGTCAGAACCTCGCCCTCAACATCGCCGACCACGGCTTCCAAATCTCGGTCTACAACCGCACGGTTGAAAAGACCGACAAGTTCGCGGCCGAAAATCCGAACACCCCCGGCGGGGTCGTCGGCACCAAGAGCCTGCAGGAGTTCGCCGCCTCCCTCGCCAAACCCCGCAAGGCCATCATCCTGGTGCAGGCCGGCAAACCGA
>CAYNUW010000039.1:0-17706 GCA_964400455.1 uncultured Akkermansia sp.
GACTCTCGACGCGGCTTTGATCGCAACCGGACCATTGGGTGATCCCTTGGCCTATTCCGGTTCCGGCACCGGCCGCATCACAGGCGCCAACCTGGCCGCGATAAGGCTTTTTGGGCCCTTTTCGTCCATGTTGTCGCAGGCCGGACTGGGGATCGGCACCGTGCGACTGCACTCGGCGGACGCCCGTTTCAATCTCGCCGGACGCAGCCTCGCGTTCCAATCCTTGGACATCTCCGGCGATTCCGCCCAGGTTCATGCCTTGGGGACCTACGATCTGCCCTCCGAAACCATAGATTTTACGGCCAAACTTCGTCCCTTTCAAAAACAGGGCGGCATCTTATCCGGCACGGCCGACCTGATGCTTGCTCCGCTCTCCACCGTGCTCAGCGTGCATCTGACGGGAACCCTCGATAAACCGTCGTGGCGCTTCACTTACGGTCCCCGCCAGTGGCTACGCCGGATCACGGATCGTTAGAACTTAGATGACAGAAACCCGCGAATATAGTGTGAAAAGACCTCGCACCGACGCCCGGCAGGCCTAGCTATCATGTAAAAGCATGCAGGAAGTAACGCACCCGTTGATACCCTCGACCACTTGGTCGCAGCGTTTTCTGCTGGGCGCAGGCGCGCTGCTGGCGCTGCTTTCCGGGCTGATGCTTGCCGACTGGACGCTCCAGTTCCGCCTGCTGACTGGGTCATCACGCTTCAGCCCCTTGCCGGTGGATGCCTCCCTTGGGTATTTCGCACTCGGCCTGGCCCTCATCCGGGCTGCACGTCGCAAGGCAACGGTGCGCTGGAGCGATGCCTGGGGCGTCATCCCCACAACCTTGGGAGGGGTCGCCCTCTTGGAGTATGCACTCGGACGGGACCTGGGTTTGCTCACTTGGCTGCGTAGTTTCCTGACCTCGCACGATTTGGCCGCGTCCGCGTTCACCACCCCGGTGCAGGCCCTTACACTCTTTATCGGCGGCCTGGCGGTATCTCCGCTGATGAATCGCCACCCGCTCCGACAGGCGTTCCTGGTCGAGCTGGCCGGTTCTTTGATCATCGCGGCAGGTTGTTCCGGGTTGGCCGGTGAGATTCTCGGTCTGGAGCGCGGCATAGGCGGCGCGTTTTCTCCCTTCGCCGGTCTGCTCACCCTTTTGCTGGGCACCTCGTTGCTAGTGCAAGCCTGGCGTTTGCACGGGGCCGCCAGCGACACCCCGCCCGGTTGGTTGCCCTTGCCCGTGGTCGTCGCCTCCGGGGCGCTGACCATCATGCTCTGGCTGAGTCTGCGCGACCGGGAAGCCTTCTATCGTGACATCTCCACCCGCAACGCCATCGAAAGTCTCGCCCGCGACATCACCCTGGAGATCGAACGCCAATCCGCCGTCCTAGGTCGCATCGCCCTGCGTTGGAGCCTGCTCGAGGGCACCAGTGTCATCGTGAGGGAAGCCGACGCGATAACGTTTGTGAACGAAGCTCCAGGTTCCCACGCCCTCGCCTGGCTCGAACCCTCCGGCCGCACTCGCTGGTTCTACCCGGCTTCGGAAAACGAGAGCCTGGCCGGTTACGACCATACCACCGATCCTGTCCGCGGAGACGCCCTGCGTCGTGCCCGCGATACCTCCCTGCCTTCCGTCTCCGGCACCCACCTCTCCTCGGCCCACGGTCCGGGGTTTTCCATCTACGCACCCGTGCTCACCCTCGGAGGGATCAGCGGTTACGCCGCGGCCGAATTCTCCTACGACGATTTTTTTGCGCAACTGGACCGTCGCCTGCGCACCAGCGACCGGCACCGCTACACCGTCTCGCTGCTCCGGGACAACGCCCCCGTGACCGTTTTTGATTCGCGCGGCCAGCTCCAAGCCGAACCCGTCGCCGACGCCCTGGAGGACACCTTTCTCATTTTCGACCGCAGGGTCACCATCGCCATCTCGGCCGCCAACGATCGCGACTCCCTCACTCGTCGCCGACTTCCGGCAGTCGCACTCGTCACCGGCGTGGGCATCACCTTCCTGCTCGGCCTCGCCGTTCACTTCGCCCGCGTGGCCCGCACCGGCCAACGCGAAACCGAACGCGTGAACGCCAAACTCCGCGCCGAGGTCGAGGAACGCCGCCAAACCGAGGCCGCACTCCGCGCCTCCCAGCTCGCCCAGCGTAAACTCAGCCTGGTCGCCGCCCGCACCGATAACATCGTCATCATCGCCCTGCCCGACGGCGCGGTGGAGTGGGTCAACGAGGCCTTCACCCGGGTGCTCGGCCCGTCGCTCTCCGAGGTCGCGGGCCGCCCCGCCGTCCCCCTCCTGGCTGCTTCAAACACCGACGCCGAACTTCGACTGCGCCAGGCCGTCCAGAGCGGGGAGGCCGCCGCCTGCGACGTCGCCTGCCGCGCCCGCTCCGGGCGCCACTACGACCTGTCGGTCGATCTGCAGCCGATCTACGCTGCCGACGGTGCCCTCGAATACATCATTCTCCTTGCGGTGGACATCACCCAGCGCGTGGAAACCGAGCGCGAATTGCGCCGCGCCAAGATCGAGGCCGACGCCGCCTCACGCGCCAAGAGCGACTTCCTTGCCTCGATGTCGCACGAAATTCGCACGCCCATGAACGGCGTCATCGGCATGACCAGCCTCCTGCTCCACGGCGATCTCACCCCCGATCAACGCGACTCGGTCAATACCATCCGCCAATCCGGCGAAACCCTGCTGACCATCATCAATGATATTCTCGACTTCTCCAAGATCGAGTCCGGCCACCTGGAGCTAGAGATCATTCCCTTCGATCTCGCGGCCTGCGTGGAAGAAACCGTCGAGCTCTTCGCCCCCGTCGCCGCCACCCGCGGTATCGAACTCGCTTACCGAATCGACCCCAACCTCCCTGCCTGGATAGAATGCGATCCCACTCGGCTCCGCCAAATCCTGGCCAACCTGATCAACAACGCGGTCAAATTCACCCCGCGCGGGTCGGTTTCCGTCGAACTCGCCTTCGATCCGGTGCGGCCGGATTTTATCGTGGGCCGAATCCGCGACACCGGCATAGGAATCCCCCGCGAACGCGCCGACCGGCTCTTTAAACCCTTTTCCCAGGTCGATAGCTCCACCACCCGCAAATACGGTGGCACCGGCCTCGGGCTGGCCATCTGTTACCGCCTTACCCAACTGCTCGGCGGCCATATCGAGGTGCACAGCGAACCAGGCGAGGGCTCCACCTTCGAGTTTACCTTGCCGCTGCGCCCCGCGCCCGCTCCCGCCGATAGTCAGATACCCGAACTTTTGGCCCACCCACCCGCCGTGCTCGTCATCGCCAGCCTCGCTCTGACTCGCCGCCGCCTAACCGAACAAATCAATACCCGCCTCGGTCCCGTCATCGCCGTCGATTCGGCCGACAATCTCGCCACCGCTCTGGCCGCTTCTCTGCTCCGGCCCTCGGCCGTGGTGATCGACACCCCGGCCTCCGAGCACCCCCGAATCCAGACCGACCTGCGCCCGCTCGGCTTGCCCATTCTCTGGATTCACCCGGCTGGCCAGCCGCCCAAAAATCCAGCCGACTTCAGCGCGGTCCATGCCTCGCTGCCCCACCCCGCTCGCACCCATCACCTGATCGCCACCCTCCGCCGTCTCCTCGGCCTCGAAGGTGCCGCCCACCTTTCTTCCAACCTCGCCCCGCTCGAAATCGAACGCATCGGCGACCGCCTGCCCCTCTCGATTCTCCTGGTCGAAGACAACCTGGTGAATCAAAAGGTGGCCTTGCGCTTCCTTGATCGACTTGGTTATCAAGCAGATGCGGTGGCAAATGGTCTCGAAGCCATTCGCGCCCTGGAGGAAAGGCCGTATCAAATGGTCTTCATGGACTTGCAAATGCCGGAGATGGATGGCTTCGAGGCCTCGCGAGAAATCCGCCAGCGCCTGCCCGCCGAACGGCAACCCGTCATCGTCGCTCTCACCGCCAACGCACTCCAAGGTGACCGCGAAGCCTGCCTCGCCGCCGGCATGGACGACTACATCACCAAACCCGTCAAGCTGGGCGACATCGCCAATAGCATCCAACGCCGCTTCGCCCGTTGAGCCGGCCTCAGCATTGCCGGATCAACCCGACCAACACCCCTTGGCTCTCCCAAGTCTCCACCGGCACGATATCCGCATACCGTGGATTCGCCGCCCTCAGCACTGCCCGCCCCTCCACCTGCACCCAACGCTTCAGAGTGGTCGTGGCCCCATCCACCAACGCCGCCACGATATCGCCGGGCTGAGCCTCCCTGCGCTCAAACACCCCTATGTCCCCGGCCAGAATATGCGCTCCCTCCATCGAATCGCCTTCGATCCGGAGGGCCCACAAACGCGGCCGCCTCCCCGGCACCACCCCAAACCGCGCCGGATCGATTAACACCGTTTCCCCGCTCTCCTCGCGCCGCTCCTCCGGCCAACCCGCCGGAATGCTGCCATAAAGCGGTAACTCGAACAACCCTTGCACTTCTTTCGCCTTCACTCCCCACGACCCATCGGCCAGTTGCACCACCGCACCCTTGGTCGCGAGCGCCCTGAGGTGCGACATCACCGCGTTTTGCGAAGCGAATCCAAAACGTTTTTGCACCACTCGGGTCGAGGGCGGAATCCCCTCCGCCGCCTGGTAGCCGCGGATAAACTCCAACATTTCTTCTTGGCGTGCCGTTAGCATACTGTTCAAAAGACCAGTTCAGGCGCTTAAGGCAAGTTACTTCGACCACACCAGCGCGAACCGCCAGACGCGTCCGCAGCCGGCAATCGCTCGGAGACTAAATCTCCGGCGCTTTGCCCACCCTCCGCGGAGAAGCGTGATTGAGTGGCTCACTCGCCCGCCATCACTTAAAAAAGCATTCCGGCAAACGAGGCGGTTAACAAACAAGCGAGATTCCCTCCCAACAAGGCACGAAAACCTAACTGGGCTAATTCCGACCTCCGACCCGGTGCCATCGCCCCCAGTCCGCCCACCTGTATGCCGATCGAAACCAGGTTGGAAAAACCACACAACGCATACGTCATTATCACCCGGCTGCGCTCGTCCACCAACTGACCTGAAGCCTGCAGCTCGGCCATGCTGAAGTAGGCGATGAATTCATTCAAAACCACTTTCTCCCCGAGCAGGCTGCCGCCGATCAACATATGCTGCGTGTCTATCCCGGCCAGCCAGGCCAAGGGAGCCCCCAATACCCCGAGCAGAAACTGCAAGGTGAGGCCGTCAAACCGCCCACCCGTAACGGTCGCGATCCACGCATTGAGCCCCAGCCAAGAACCCAAGCCATCCGCCAAAAGTGCATTCACCAAGGCCACCAACGCGGTGAACACGATCAGCATCCCGCCCACGTTAACCGCCAGTTTCAGTCCATCCCCCGTCCCAAGGCATACCGCATCGATCCAATTCGACCCCGGACGTTCCGCATTCAACACCAGGGCGGAATCCACCGGCTCGGTTTCCGGCAGCAGGATCTTGGCAATCACCAACGCCGCCGGCGCCGATAATACCGACGCTGCGAGCAGGTGACTGGCCCAACGTGTTTGCGCGACCGGATCCTCTCCCCCCAGCAAGGTGATGTAGACCGCCATCACGCCGCCGGCGATGGTGGACATGCCGCCGATCATCACCGCCAACAACTCGGAACGAGTCATCGTGGCCAAAAAGGGTTTGATCAACAAAGGCGCCTCCGTCTGACCCAAAAAAATGTTGCCCGATGCGCTCAGCGTTTCGGGACCCGACAACCGAAGCGTCTTCGCCATCACCCACGCGATCGCCTTCACCACCACTTGAAGAATCCCCAGCCGATACAACAAGGTGGTGAGCGCCGAAAAGAAGATGATGCTCGGCAGGATGGAGATGGCGAAAATTGGCGCATGGGTGGCGACCGTCGTTCCGTCCTGCGCCGTCAGGACCACTCCCTGCCCCCCCGTAGGCACCTGAAAAAGCCAACCAAACACCAACCGACTTCCCTCCGCCGTAAACCCCAGCAACTTCACAAAAACCCCGCCGACGTAATCAAACGCCAGCCTCACGGGCGGGACCTTTAAAATCAAAAGCGCAAGCACCAGCTGCAGCCCCAAACCCGCTCCCACTACGCGCCAGGGAATCGCCTTCCGATTCGAACTGAACAGGCACGCCAAACCGAGGAAGGCCGCCAAACCGAGCAGGCCGCGAAGCACGTAAGTGAAGTCCATGATATTGAGTGAGCGGAATCGGACAATTTCGGAGCAGGGAGCAGGCTTGTCGCAGCCCGCGTGCCGGGCGAGTAATAAGGCATGACTCTGCCTGAAAGACTTGAAAAGCACCTGGAGCGCCAGCCGGATCTGGCCCGCGCCGCCTTCATCGCGCCCAACGCCACCGTCTGCGGCGACGTGGTGCTCGGCCCCGACGCCAGCGTTTTCTACGGCGCCGTGCTTCGCGGCGACATCCAGTCCATCACGGTCGGGACGGGCAGCAACCTCCAGGATAACGTGATCGTGCACCTCTCCGATGACCACGGGACCAAGGTCGGCGACTTCGTGACCGTCGGTCACGGAGCCATCCTGCACGGCTGCACCCTGGAAGACGGCGTGCTGGTCGGCATGGGCGCCATCATCCTCGACGGTGCGCGCATCGGGGCCGGCAGCATCGTGGGGGCGGGCTCGTTGGTGACCATGGGCTTCGAATGCCCCCCCGGCTCGATGGTCCTCGGCCGCCCGGCCAAAGTCTCCCGTCCGCTGCGCCCCGACGAGTTCGATGCCGGCCGCAGGCTGGCGCAGAAGTATATCGTCGTCGCCCGGACCCACGCCAAACGCGCCTGAGCACGATACGCCTCCGGTTGCGTCGACCCAAAGCCGTGACGCCCCTGCAACCCCCGTCACGCCCGGGGATGAGCCCGGTCGTAAACTTGGCGCAATCGGGCCACCGTTATATGAGTATACACCTGCGTCGTGTTGAGCGACGCGTGACCGAGTAGCTCCTGCACCAGTCGCAGGTCCGCCCCGCCATCCAGCAGGTGCGTCGCATAGCTGTGCCTGAGCTTGTGCGGACTGAGATCCAGCGGCAAACCAGCCAGCGCAAGGTGACGCTTTAAAAGCAGTTGCACCGCGCGCGCCGAAAGGCGCTGGTGACGGGCATCCACCACCACCGGGGCATCCGGCGCTTGATCCCGGGCGAACTCCCGTCGCCATTTGGCCAAAACCGCCGCCGCCACCCGGCCCACCGGGCAGAGACGCTCCTTCCGGCCTTTGCCTAACACGCGCACCGCCGCGCCATCGGCCTCGATCGCGCCGTAATTCAGCCCGATGAGCTCGCTCACCCGTAAACCCGCGCCGTAGAGCAGCTCCATGATCAACCGGTCTCGCCAAACGATGAAGGGGCCTTCGCTGCCGTTTTCCAGCAGACGCATCGGCGCCTCCAGCAGCCTGCGCATCTGCTCCTCGGTGAGGAATTGCGGCAGTCGTTTCTCCAGTTTGGGCAACGGCACGCCCAGCAGGGGATTTTTCTCAAACCGTCCCCGCGCCTGCCAAAATTTAAAGAAGGCCCGCAGACCCGAAGCATGGTTGTGCAGCGTCCGCCGCCCGAATCTGCGCTGCGCCTCGATCACAAAGTCGCGCATGGTCCGCGCGTTCAAGCCGGCGAAAGGCTCCGCCGCCGCGCTCCTTCCCCCGCCCCTCGTTCGCCAGGCCACGAAGTCCGCCAGGGCCTGGCCGTAGTTGCGCAGCGTATACGGAGAACAGCGCCGCTCATGCGTCAGATGTTCGGCAAACGGGACCCACCACGTCTCCCGCCAGGTCTCCTCCGGAACGCCGGCACCCTCGCTCATGTCCGCCCGCCGGCCAGAGCCGACTCCACCCCTCGGCGCACCCGGTCGCTTTCCAGGCGCAGCGCTCCCTCCGGATCCAAGCCCCGGGCCCTCGCCGCCGCACACAGTTCAAACAGCGCCCGCCCCAGCGCCGCTTCGTCGAGCCCGTCCGCCAGGCGCTCGATCCGCGCCCGGTCGACGATTCCTTCGCTGGGCAGCTTCTGTTTCTCAATCTGCTTCCAGACCGACTCCGCCAGCATCGTGGCGGGCAGCCGCGGAGGCTGCTCCTTGAAGGGCCCCGCCTGCGCCGGTCCGTGTTTTTTCTCCCCCGCCTTGATTTGCTCCCACTTCAAAATCACATCACCCGCCGTATCCAGCTTTTCACCACCGCCAAACACGTGGGGATGCCGGCGCACCAGCTTTTCGTTTACCTCGCGCGCCACGTCATCCAGATCAAACACCCCTTTTTCGGCGGCGATTTGCGCGTGAAAAACCACTTGAATCAACACGTCCCCCAACTCTTCGCGCATGTGCGGGTAATCCGCCCGGTCTATGGTGTCGATCAGCTCGCTGACCTCGTCGATCAGGCAGCGCACCAGCGACTGGTGCGTCTGCTCGATGTCCCACGGACAGCCGTCCGGAGCCCGCAGTCGGGCGATCGTGGCGCGCAATTCATCAAGGGCGAGACTCATGCCCCCTCGCTTACCCCAAGGCGGCTCCGAAAGACAGGGTAAAACCCGGCTTCCGGGTAAAATCACCCCGCGCAATCGAAGCCCCCGCCCGGCGCAAACGCTTAACGCCATTCGTGCCGCGGATAACGTCGGCTGAGCTCCGCCTTCACCTTCGGATACATGTCCCGCCAGAACAACGAGAGGTCGTCGGTCACCTGGATCGGCCGGTGATTCGGCGCCAGCACGTGAATCTTCACCGGCACCCGCCCGTGCCCGATGGAAAAGGCGCCCTCGATGCCGTAGAGCTCTTGGATGCGCGCCGCCATGACCGGCGGACCGTCCTTGAAATACTCGATCCGCGCCTTGCGCCCGTTGGCCATGACCAGGCGCTCCGGCAGGTAATCGTCCAGCACCGCGAGCTGTTCGGCCGTCAGCCATTCGCGCAGCACCCGCATTATCTCGTCCTTGCTCTTGTCGCGCACCGCCCGCGCCCCCAACTCGCCATAACAAAGCTGCTCGATCAGCAGCGCGCGGTCCGCCTCGCCCAAACGGGCCACCTCCAGCTCGGGAAACCACTCGGCCAACCGGTTGACCCGCACAATCCATTGCTCTATCGCCTCATCCCACGCCTCAATGCGCAGCCGACCCTCCACCACTTCACGGGTCAGCAGGGCGGCCGCCTCGCTCAAGGGCGGTTCTTCACCACTCGCCTTCGCCTCCAGCACCAGATCCCGGAAACGTCGTTCCCGCCGCGTGATCACACGCTTCATCTCCGGATCGTAGACCACGCCCAACGTGTTCCGGTAATCCGCCGGGAACAATTCGCCCAGCCAGCTCTCCTCGATCGCCGTCGCGAGGGACAACAGGGTGCTCACCTCGCCATCGCCCCGGCCGATCTCGCTGATCTCGGCCGCGACCAGCAGCGGAGCGCGCTGGATGGAGCTCTCCCTCGCCAGGAAACCCCGCCGGCCATGCACAAGTTCACAACGCAGCGTGCCTCCATCCAGTCGTCGCGCCACCTGGTCGGAAAAACCCGCCAGCACGCATTTGCGCACCGCCAGGGTATCGAGCGGGAGATCCCCCGCATCCAGCCCCTCCGCTTTGGCGATGTCCAAGAAGGACTCGAACAAGGGCCGCACCGCGCGGGCGCCTTGCGCGTGCAGTCCCAACCGCCGGCAGGTCTCCAGATCGTAACGGGTTTGGTCCGCGAATCGCCAGGCTCGCATCAACAGGAAAAAATCACTTTCCGTCTCCTCGCCCAACTCGGTATCTCGCGCGTCCTCCACCGCCCGCGGCACGCCGCGCAGTAGAAAGCTCCGCCCTTGCGTAAGAGCCGCCATGAGCGCCACCCACCGCACGCACCCGCGCGCGTCGGCTTCCAACAGCATCCGGGCGTAGCGCGGGTGCACCGGAAAACGCAGCATGCGGCGCCCGGTCTCCGTGATGACCAGCGGTCCGCGCCGCCCGCCTTCGGGGGCCGCCAGCGCCCCCAGATCCGCCAACAGGGTTTCCGCCCGTTCGAGCGCTCTCGGTTCGGGCTTTTCCAACCACGGAAAGGCTTGGATGTCGTCGATTCCGGAGGCTTTCAAGGTGAGCACCACCTCCGACAAATCGAGCCGCCGCACCTCCGGCAGCTCTTGCGCCGGACGGTGCGCGTGCTCGCGTTCCGTCCACAAACGCAGGCAAAGCCCGGGTGCGGTGCGCCCCGCGCGCCCCGCCCGCTGATCGGCGCTGGCCCGCGAAATCTTTTCCACCAAGAGCGTGTTGATGCCCCGGTTGGGGTCAAACCGTGCCTGCCGGGCCAACCCGGCATCCACCACCAAAGTCACGCCGTCGATGGTCAGGGACGTCTCGGCCACGTTGGTCGAAACGATGATTTTTCGCCCGTGGCTGCGCGCCACCGCACGATCCTGGGCCTCGGGCGGCAACTCGCCATGCAAGGGCAGAACCTCGCAGCCGTTGAGCTCCCGGTGCCGCGCCAACGCCGCGACCGTGCGGCCGATCTCGTAGGCCCCGGGCATAAAGATCAAAAAATCTCCCTCCGCCCGCCCAGCCAGCCGGGCGCACTCACGCGCCGCCGCGTCCCACACCGGGTCACTCTCGAAATTCACCGTCCGCGGCAGATACTCGATCGTTACCGGATGGCTGCGGCCTTGCGAAATCAAGGTTTCACAAGGTGCCAGATACTCCGTCAGCCCCTGGGTATCGAGCGTCGCTGACATCACGATGATTTTCAGGTCGGGGCGGGTCGCCGTCTGAATCTGCAACGCGCGCGCCAGCGAAATGTCTCCGTAGAGATGCCGCTCGTGAAACTCGTCGAACACCAACGCGCTCACCCCCCGCAGCGAGGCGTCGAACGACATTTGCCGCAGCAAAATGCCCTCGGTCACAAAACGCACCCGGGTGCGGGCCGACACGCGTGACTCCAGCCGGATTTGATACCCCACCGTGTCACCCAACGCGCAGCCCTGCTCCTCCGCCACCCGCTTGGCCAACATGCGCGCCGCCAACCGGCGTGGCTGCAGCACCACCGCCTCGCCTTTTTCCAACAAACCGTGCGCCAGCAGCATTTGCGGGATCTGGGTGGATTTACCCGAACCCGTCGGGGCTTGCACCACCACCCGGCCGCGCTCGCGCAGGGCGCGAATCAAGTCGGCTTCGAGTTCATAGATGGGCAATTCGCGGTCGGGCATGAGACGAAAATAAACCAGCACCCCAAGGCCCGAAGCGAGTCACGGCAAGCCCGCTTGCGCTCGCGGAACGGGCCGGGCACTCCTCGTCTTGTGTCTGTCCAACGTTCCCAACCTTGCCCACCTTATGTGGGTCGGCTCGCGCCGTCGCCGACCGGGCGTTTGCATTTGGGCCACGCTCGAACCTTTGCCCTCGCCGCCCGGCGGGCTGGTGAACGGGCGGGTCGCTTGTTCATGCGGCTCGACGATTTGGATCGGGCTCGCTGCCGGCCTGAATTCGCCGCCGCCGCGCTGGAAGACCTAGCCTGGCTGGGGCTGGCCTGGGAACAACCCGTGATCGTCCAATCCCAGCGGCTCGACCGCTATTTTGCCGCCCTGGTTCGTTTGCACGCGGCCGGCCTGATTTACCCCTGCCACCGTTCCCGCAAAGACCTCGCCGCCGCCCTCAACGCCCCGCACGAGAGCGCTCCCGGCGGCCCACCCGCCGACGACGAGCCCGTGTATCCGCCGGAGTGGCGACCACCGGCCGGCGCGCCTCTGCCCGCGCTCGATGCGGGCGGCCTCGCGCTCAACTGGCGCTTCCGCGTGCCCGAGGGCACCTTGTTGCGTTTTCACGACGGCCACTTCGGACCGCAATCGGCCAGGGTCGGGGTGGATTTTGGCGATTTCCTCGTTTGGCGAAAAGATGGGTATCCAAGTTACCAACTGGCCTGCGCGGTGGACGACGCCGAACTAGGCGTGACCGAGGTCGTGCGCGGCGCGGATCTCATTCGCTCCACCTTCCGCCAACTGCTGCTGCTGGACGCCTTGGGCGCGCAACGTCCAAGTTACTGTCACGCTCCGCTCGTGACCGATCCCAACGGAGTGCGCCTGGCTAAACGGCATGACGCCCTGGCGCTAGCCACGCTGCGCGCGCAGGGTCTGTCCCCCGCCCAAGTCCTGGCCTTAACCCGGATTCCGCATCCCGCCGCCCGGCACTAGCCGTGGATATCCAACAGCTCCGCCGCCACGCCCCAGCGCAGATTGCGCAGGGAATGGTGAAAATAATCTACCCGCGCCGACTCGGCCACCGCCAGCATCGTCACCAGACCGATCGGCAGCACATCCGCACGCGCCGAAGGCATGCCCGGGATGCGACGGCGCTCCGGCAAGGTGAGCGGTGCGAGTTCGTCGATCCAGGAGGTCACGGCCGAAATCGTCACGGCGGCAGGCGTATCCTCCAGCTCGACGCCGTGCAGAGCGGCCTTCAGCAGGCGCACCGCCGTCATGGCCCCGCCCGTGAAGACCGCCTGCGCTTCGGCCGGCAGATCAAAACGAAAACCGCTCTCCCTTAAGGCGCGCTTCACATGCAGTCCTGCGCCGGTAAGCGCGTCGTGATCAAGCGGCGCGGCGGGATCGGCCACAAACTTTTCAGTCAAACGCACCGCCCCCAGCGGCAGACTGACCGCCTGCTCGGGCCGACGATCACGAAACGCGAGGCACTCCAGACTGCCGCCGCCCAGATCAAAAACGTAAAAGTCGCGCAGCTCGCTCAACGCGGCATCACAGGCCAGCCCGCGTCCGATCAGACGCGCTTCGCTTTCACCGTCGAGCAGTCGCACGTCATGTCCGGTGGACGTCTTCACCCGGGCCATAAAATCCGCCCCATTCTCCGCGTCCCGCACCGCGCTCGTCGCCACCAAGGCGATCGCCTGCGGCGCAAAGGGCTCGGCCATGGCGAGCAACTGCCGCACCGCCTCAATCCCCGCAACCATGCCCGCCTCCGACAAACGCGGCGAGCGCGCCCCCAACCCCGTGCCGATGCGCACATCGAGGGTTTTGTTGCGCAGACCAGCCACTTCTCCGCGCTCACCGCGCACGGCCACCAACAACTTGATCGAATTGCTTCCGATATCGATGACGGCGGCGGAGGTCGGCGTGGTTATCATAAGGCACAATCAATCGCTTCAGACCTGGGTGAAAATAACAAAAGCCGCTTCACAAGCCCGCCGCGCTCGACCCGGGCCCGGAACACCGCCACCACCTAGGGTGCGGGCGTCACCGTCGGCTGGTAGGCCCGCGCGGCTTTGTCGGCCCAGGCCTTGAACAAAGCGCCGGCGACCGGAGCCGCGTAACGCCCGCCTCCCAGGTCTTCGCCCGGCGTATCACCCTCCACCATCACGGCCACCGCGATCTTGGGATCTTCCGCCGGTGCGAACCCGACGAACCAGGCAAAGTTGATCGTGCCCTGCGGGGTGCGTTGCTGCGCAGTGCCGGTTTTACCCGCCAGGCGCACGTCGGGCATGCGAAAACGAGGAGTCTGCAGGATGCGGCCGGTGCCCGTGCGGGTGACCGCCTCCATACCTGCCAGAATTTGAGCCCGCTGAGCAGGCGTGAGCCCATCCGGTTCCGTCTGCTGACGCGGCGCGTCGGCCCGGTGCAGCAAGGTCGGCTTGGTATACACTTCGCCGCGGGCCAGGGACGCGGTGAAACACGCCATCTGCAAGGGCGTGAGCGCGAGCGAGCCCTGGCCGATCGAGACGTTCGCGGTATCCCCCGGGAACCAGCGGTCGCCCTCCACCCGCTGCTTCCACGCCGGGTCGGGCACGTTCATGCGCCGGGTCTCGTAGGGGAGCTCTATGCCGGTCTGGCGGTCGAGTCCATGACGCCGGGCCTCGGCGGCGATCGCCTCGATGCCCGTGCGCAAACCGTATTCGTAGAAAAATACGTTGCAGCTTTTCTCGAGGGCTCCGGCCAGATCGACCGGTCCTCGATCCCGGTGGTTGTTGCATACAAACGTGCGGCCGCCGACCCGATGGGTGCCCTGGCAATCCGAAGTGGCGTCCACCGGTATCACTCCCGCGCGCAGGCCGGCTATCGCCGTCACCAGCTTAAAGGTTGATCCCGGCGCGTAAAAACCTTGGGTGGCCCGATTCAACCAGGCGCCCCGGGCCTCGATGTCCGCCGAGACACTGGAAAGCAGACGGGGATTGAACGCATTCAGGTCATAGTCGGGTTTGCTCACCAGCGCCAGGACCTCTCCGGTGGCCACATCCAGGGCCACCGCCGCCCCGGCCAGCCGCAGCGCGCTCAGCTCCTGGTCAGCCGCGCGCTGCAGCTCGATATCGATGCTCACATGGATGTCATCGCCCTGCACCGGAGCGCGTTTTTCCAGGGGCGGCTGAATGCGGTAGCCGGCGGGATCGACGCGGTAGATGGCGCCGCCGGAACGGCCTTGCAGTCTTTCATCAAAGAACTGCTCGAGCCCGTTCTGACCGATCCAGCCGCGCATATAAAAGGTGGTTAACTCCGCCCCGCGCAGACCCTCGGGCGCCTCGATCGAGTCGGCCGATGCCGTATAGCCCAAAACATGGGCGGCCAACGCCCCGTGCGGATAGTGGCGGATGCTTGAGGTGTAGAGCTGCAACGGCGAACGCACCGGCAGCTGCTCCAGCAGCCGGGCGTGCTGCTCCGGCGAAAGGTCGCCGACCAGCACAAAGGGCAGGATCCGTTCCCGGCGGTAATGGCGCTCCAGGGCGGCCGCGTCCACCCGGTGGGTGGTGCCAAGGATACGGTTAACCACCTGAAGATGGCGCTGCACGATGGAAGCGCGGGCGATGCGTTCGAGCTGTCCCGCCGTGGGCAACTCGTCGTCCTCGGTCTCGTCATAGTTGCGCCGGATCCGCAGATACTCCCGCCGGAAATCCGCGCGCAACTCATCCAGGCTCAAGGTCACGGCAAAACGCGGCCGGTTGCCCACCAGGAGCTGGCCGTCGCGATCATAAATATTGCCCCTCGGACCGGGCACGATGACCCGTCGTTGGTTTTGCACGGTTTCCTTCTCACGATAAACGTCCGTCCGGATAAGCTGCTGATAAGCCAGACCACCCGCCAGACCGCACAAAACGAGACCGATGACCGCATGAAAAAGCCAGAGCCGCGGGTCGGAGCCACGGTGGGCCTCGACCAGGGCGCCCGAGGAACGTTCGGTTTTGCGCGATCCGTAGCCCATGGTTCAGCCCAACGGGCGGGCGGTTGCAGAGGGCCGGGCTCCGATCAGCTCCAGCGACGCGGTTTGCAGGGCGAAAAACCATGGAGCGGCCAAGGCGGTCAGCACTTGCCCAAGCACCAGATCCAACAGCAAGCGGAGCGCCCCCGCCCCGACATCGGGCAGGGTGGACAGCCCCGTCAGCACCGCCACGACAAAAAGGGCCAGATTCACCAACATGGCGGCGGCGGTGCCCGCCAACGCCGACTCCCGGGGCAGGCGCGCGCGCACCTGGCGAACCAGACAAAAAGCCAGACTCAGCAAAAAGGCCATGCGCCCAAACGCCTCGGGCGGGGCGCTGGCGTCGAGCCACAGCCCGGAGAGAAACACCGTCGTCAGACCCACGCCAAAATCGAGCTGCAGCGCCGGTCGCACCACCAGGACGCCCGCCGCGGCCAATCCCAGACCCCAGGGGGAGAGCGCGTGCTGCAGCTGTCCGACCAAAGCTATCCACAGACCTGCGCAAAGTAACAAGGCGAGTATCTGTCGGCTGGGGAAAAACATGGCGACTCAACGACTGACTTCACCCGGCAGCGGCGCAGGATCCAAGGGCACCAGCACCGTGACTTCGGCCAGCCGTCCCAGCGCCGGGTCGATTCGTGCCCGGCCGGTTTTGAAAAGACCATCGGTGCTCGGTTCCAGCAAGTAGACTTCCCCAAGGACCAGCCCCGGCGGAAAAACCCCGCCCAAACCCGAAGTCAGCATCTTTCTCGGCGCCGCCGGCGTGGCGAAAACGTCCAAGGGCACGTATTCCAGCAACGCCTCGGCCGGCCTGAACGGGGGATTCACCCCGCCTTGAAACGATATCGGCCGATCGTCCCCTTCCAGATGCGCCGAGATGCGAAAATCCGGACTGCTGACCAACTCGACCACCGCCGTGGTCGAGAGCACGGCGGATACCCGGCCCACCACCCCGCCCGAATAAATCACCGGAGACCCGACCCGAAGTCCGTAATTCGCCCCTTTGCGTATGGTCAGGCTTTGCCACCAAACCGAAAAATCACGGCGCACCACCCGCGCCGGTTCCGAGCGATACTCGGCATAGGAGGGCAAGCGCAACAGCCCCTCCAAACGAGCCACCTCCGCCCGCAGCCTGGCCTCGTCCTGCAAGCGTAATTCGTAGGCCGCATTGACCCGTTGCAAATCTCGCGCCGCGTTGACCAGCTCCGCCGGATCTCGTGTCCGCCTGGCCCAGAAGCCCTGCAAGTCTCTCCCGTAGGAGGCGGCGATTTCCAACGGCGCTTGAAACTCCTGAAACGAGAGCCGAGCGAAGCGTTTCAACGCCGTGGGCAGCACGAGCCAGACCACCAGCAAAAGTCCGAGCGCGAGAAACGGTCGGGCCTGGACAAATCTCATGGGGCAAAGAAGGGTGGCGCTCGTTGATCACCGGGGCTCCGGCGGCTTCTCCGGGGGCGCCCGGAAAGCGTTCGATCACGCGCAAGCGCCGGCCGCTCAGACGTTTTGCAGCACCCAGTTTAAATCGTCGAGCACCGCGCCGGTGCCGTTGGCGACCGCCGAAAGCGGATCCTCCGCCACCGTGACCGGGAGCCCGGTTTTTTCGGAGAGCAGGCGATCTATGCCCCGGATCAAGGCGCCGCCGCCCGCCATCACAAAACCACGGTCCACCAGATCGGCGGAAAGCTCCGGCGGACAACGCTCCAAGGTCGATCTCACCGCGTCCACGATCGACGAGATGGGGTCGCTCAGGGCTTCGCGGATCTCCTGCGAAGTGATGTGGATGGTCTTGGGCAGCCCCGCGACCGAATCGCGGCCCTTCACTTCCCTGCCGAGCTCTTCATCCAGCGGGTAGGCCGAACCCACCCGCACCTTGATCTCCTCCGCCGTGCGCTCGCCGATCAAGAGGTTGTAGGCCCGCTTCATGTAGTTGACGATCGCGCTGTCGAGCTCGTCGCCCGCCACCCGTATCGACTTACTAAATACAATGCCGGACAGCGAGATGATGGCGATTTCCGTGGTGCCCCCGCCGATGTCGACGATCATGTTGGCGGCCGGTTCATCGATGGGCAGCCCCACCCCGATGGCGGCGGCCATGGGTTCCGGAATGGTGATGACGTCGCGCGCGCCGGCGTGGGTGGCGGAGTCCTTCACCGCGCGTTTCTCCACCTCGGTGATGCCCGAGGGTATCGCGATCACCACCCGCGGTGCCACGCGCAGGGCGTTGTTGTGCGTCTTGCGTATGAAGTATTTCAACATCGCCTCGGTGACGTCGAAGTCGGCGATGACACCGTCTTTCATCGGTCGAATGGCGGTGATGTTGCCCGGGGTGCGTCCCAGCATCTTTTTGGCTTCGTCACCCACCGCGCGCACCTTGCGCGTCTGCGTATCCAGCGCCACGACCGACGGCTCGCGCAGAACGATGCCTTTGTCCTTCACGTAGACCAGGGTGTTGGCGGTGCCGAGGTCGATTCCGATATCGTTGGAGAAATAGCCGAGGAGGTTGGACATGGTGCGCAGGCGGCGTTGGTGACGTGGACCGTTGATGGTTCAAGGCATGGAATTGCCGGGTTGCCTGACTGTCAAAAGGTAAACGCACGCTAATCC
>CAYNUW010000040.1:0-17420 GCA_964400455.1 uncultured Akkermansia sp.
CGGGACGGGTCGCGTTGTTTCACCCACTGCGCACAGGCGACGAAATTTTCGCCGGTGCCGGCCTCGTTGCCGAGGGACCAGAGGATGATGCTGGGGTGGTTTTTGAAGGTCTCGACCATGTTGCGCACGCGGTCGAGGTGGGCTTCGGCCCAAGCGAGATTTTTGGCCAATGTGTGGGGGCCATACATGAGGCCGTGGGACTCGACGTTGGCCTCTTTGATGACGTAGAAACCGTATTCGTCCACCAGCTCGACGAAGCGGGGATCGTTGGGGTAGTGGGAGGTGCGAATGGTGTTAATGTTGAGCCGCTTCATGGCGTCGAGTTCGGCGCGCATTTCGGACTCGGGGATGTATTGGCCGGTGAGGTGGTGGTGATCGTGACGGTTGACGCCCTTGATCAGGATGGGCTGTCCGTTGACGAGCAGGTTGCCGTTTTTGATCTCGGAGCGAAGGAAGCCGAGCTTGGTCGCGTAGTGGGCGACGGCGCGGCCGGTGTGGTCCTTAAGGGAGAGCAGGAGCTGGTAACGGGTGGGGCTCTCGGCGGACCAAGGCTGAATGGCGAGATGGGCGACGGAGGTGGTGGCGGGCTGTTCGCCCGAGGCGGGGGCTTGGCCGCGCAGATCGAAGCGGCGGACGATGGTGCCTTTGGGATCGCGGAGGGAGGCTTCGATGGTGAAGGTCTCGGGGCGGGCGCTGTAGTTGCGCGTCCAGGTTTTTACTTGAAGGGTGCCGGTGCGGTAGTCGTCGGCGAGGGAAGCCTTGAGCTCGAAATCGCGGAGATCGAGCGAGGCGGAGGACCAGAGGTAAACGTCGCGAAAGATGCCAGACAGGCGCCAGAAATCCTGGTCCTCCAAGTAGGAGCCGTCGCTGTGGCGATAGACCTCGACGGCGAGCAGGTTTTCGCCGGTTCGGAGGTAGGGGGTTAGGTTGAACTCGGCGGGGGTGCGGGAGTCCTGCGAGTAGCCGACCTTCTGGCCGTTGAGGTAGAGGTAGAAGGCGGAGGCGACGCCGTTGAAGACGATGAAGGTCTGTCGGCCCTGCCACGACTTGGGCAAGGTGAAGGTGCGACGGTAGGAGGAGACGGGGTTGCGCTCCTTAAACATGGTCCAATCGCGCGGCGGCTCGCCGGTGACGCGCGGCTGGTCGTTCACGAACGGGTAGATGACGTTGGTGTAGATGGGGGTGCCGTGGCCGTGCAGCTCGACGTTGGCGGGCACGGGGATGGTGCCCCAGGTGGAGTCGTTGAAATCTGGTTTTTCAAAACCGAGCGGACGTTGTTCGGGGGTGGGCACCCAGTGGAACCTCCAGGTGCCGTTGAGGGGAAGACACCACGGGCTGGCCATGCGCTCCTTGGCGAGGGCGGAGCGGGCGTCAGGGAAGGGCATCTTGGTGGCGCGCGGCTCCTCCTTGTTGATGCGGAAGATGGCCTGGTTCTCCCAGTCGGGAGCGGAGGTGGCGGCGCCGATTGTGGTGGAGAAAGACAGGGCGCAGGCGAGGGCGAGGCAAAGAAGTCTCATGGCGGCGGGGTGGTGGCAGGGGGGCCGAGATTAGCGGGCGGTGATGTGGAAAGGCAGACGCCGCACGATGGCGTCGGAAGCGGCGCCGAGGAGAAGCTCGTAGTCGCCGGCGGATACGACGTAGCGCTTTTGAGCTTCGTCCCAGTGGCGGAGCCGTTCGGCGGGAATCTCGATAGAGACCTGGGTGGACCGGCCGCGTTTCAGGCTGACGCGGCGGAACGCGCAGAGGGCCTGGTTGGGCTGGGGCACGGGGGAATTGACGTGGCGGAAGTAGATCTGGGCGACGTCGTCGCCGTCGCGGCCGCCGGTGTTTTTGACCGTGAAAGTGAGCTGGAGCGTGCCGGAAGGGCGGAGCTTTTTGGCGGCGAGTTTGGCACCGGAGTAGCGGAAGGTGGTGTAGCTCAGACCGTGGCCGAAGGCGTAGAGCGGGCGGCCCTCGAAGTAGCGATAGGTGCGGTTGGCCATCGAGTAGTCGGTGAAGGCCGGCAGGTCGGCGGTGGCGCGGTAGAAGGTGATGGGCAGGTGGCCGGAAGGGTTGACCTCGCCGAAAAGAACCTCGGCGACGGCGAGGCCGCCGGACTGGCCGGGATACCAGGCCTGGAGGATGGCGGGCAGGTGCTCGTCCTCCCAGGTGAGGGCCATGGCGGAGCCGCTGCAGTTGACCATCACGACGGGTTTGCCGGTGGCGTGGAGGGCGCGGAGCAGGTCGGACTGTTCGGCGGGCAATTCGATGGAGTCGCGGTCAAAGCCCTCGCCCTCCTGGGCGGGGGTGATGCCGCCGACGTAGATGACGAGATCGGCCTGGGTGGCGAGCGCGAGGGCCTCGGCCTTGAGTTCGGCGACGGGGCGGGTGGTGGTGTTGTCCTGAGCGCTCCAGGCGGCGGTGCCGGGTTTGGTGGTGATGGGGCTGCCGAGAGCGAAGGTCACGTTAACGCCGGGACCGGCGAGGCGGCGGATACCGTCGAGGATGGAGACGGGCTTGGAGGCGGAGCCGTGGTAGTTGCCCTCGAGCATGGAGCGGGAGTCGCCGTTGGGGCCGATGACGGCGATGCGTTGATACTTGGTGCGGTCGAGCGGGAGGAGGCCGTTGTTCTTGAGCAGGACGAGGGATTGGCGGGCGAGCTCATGGGCGACGCGGGCGTGCTCGGGGGTGTCGTTGTCGGCGATGGTGTAGCGGTTGAACGGCACGCGGTCGCGTGGATCGAACATGCCGAGGCGAAAGCGAGTCCAGAGCGTGCGGTGGAGCGCGTGGTCGATCTCGGCTTCGGTGACGAGGCCGAGTTGCACGGCGCGCACGAGGGCCTGGTAGTCGCCGCCGCAGCAGAGATTGCAGCCGGCCTTAATGGCGAGGGCGGCGGCCTGCTCGACGGACTCGACGTAGCGGTGTTGGCGCGCGCCGTAGATGTCGCGCACGGCGTCGCAGTCGGAGACGACGTAGCCGTCAAACCCCCATTGATCGCGGAGCAGGTCGGTGAGGAGAAAACGGCTGGCGGTGGCGGGGACGCCGTTGACGGCGTTGTAGGCGCTCATGACGCCGGCGACCTTGCCCTCGCGCACGACGCGTTCGAACTGGGGCAGGTAGGTTTCGTAGAGGTCGCGGTCGGAGATGACGGCGTTGAAGCGGTGGCGCTCGCGCTCGGGGCCGCTGTGCACGGCGAAGTGTTTGGCGCAGGCCATGGCCAGCATGTAGTCGGGGTGGTCGCCCTGAATGCCCTTGACGAACTCGATGCCAATCTCGGCGGTGAGGAAGGGATCCTCGCCGTAGGTCTCCTGGCCGCGCCCCCAGCGCGGGTCGCGAAAGATGTTGATGTTGGGCGTCCAGAAGGTGAGGCCGGCCCACCACTTGGAGTCGCCGTTGTTTTGGTTGGCGTAGTCGTTGTGTTTGGCGCGGCCCTCGACGCCGATGATGTGGCCCTGTTGGCGAAAGAGGGCGGGGTTCCAGGAGGCGGCTCCGCCGATGGCCTGGGGGAAGACGGTGGCGATGCCGTTGTTGGCGACGCCGTGGAGGGCCTCGTTCCAGTAGTCGTAGGCGGGCAGGCCGAGACGCGGGATGGCGGGGGCGGCGTTTTTGAGTTGGGCGACCTTTTCGGCGAGGGAGAGCCGGTGGATGAGGTCGGCCGAGCGGGCGGCGAGCGGGTGGGTGGGATCACGCCAGATGGGCGGGGCGGCGATTTCGGGAATCTGCAGGGCGGCGGCGGAGAACGCGTCTTGGAGGTCGGCGGCGCGCAGGCGCACGACGGATTCTCCGGCGGCGGTGTGGACCGAGAGGGTGTTGAATTTGGCGTGACTTTGGCGACCGGTGAAAGCGATGCGCAAAGGACCGCGGAGGGCGTCTTCGGCTTTTTCGATTACACCGCTGATGGAGGCGACGCGGCGGGCGCCACCGGCGGCGGCGAAGAGATCAAAATCCTTGGCCAGCGTGAAGTCGCCGGCGGTGACGTCGAAGCGGCGCCGGCCCGGCTGGTCGAACTCGGTCTCGGCGGCGCGAATTTCGACGACGTAGGAGCCGGCGGGCAGGCCGGCGATGGTGACGGTGAAGGCGGGACCGTTGATATCCTCGCGGAAGGAGGACGGATCCTCGCCTGCGCTCTCGACGGCAAGATTGGGCGCTTCTTTGCGGTGGCTGAAGTCGCCGTTGACGGTGACGTAGGCGCCGCAGGAGGAGCAGGTCTCCTCGGTCGCGGAGAAGGCCGGGGCACCGGCAAGCAGCCAGCCGCAAAAGGCCAAGCCGCGTAGGGCGAGCGGGGCGAGGTAACGCATGGGGAGCGGGGTATCAACGGGTGAAGCGGGCGACGAAACCGCCGCGCGGAGCGAGGCGGGGGCGCAGGGTGGTGGATGAGGTCACGGATTCGGTGACGCGGTCCCAGGCGGCGAGCTCGCCCTCGACGTCGCCCAGGCGGGTGACCTGCCAGGTGCCGGAACCGAGGAAGCTGAGCGTGATGGGGAACTCGGTGGCGTCGGCGCCATTGAGCACGGCGACGAACCACTCGCGGCCGGAGCGGCGGGCGAAGCCGGCGACCTGGCCGGGTTCGCTGCCGGGGAGCACGCGGGTCTCGTCCCACGTGGCCGGCAGAGCGGAGAGGAGATCTTTGGCGGGGTTGGCGACGTGGTCTCTGGGGTGGCCGCCGAGGCAGAGGAAGGGGGAGTTGAAAACAAAAGCCTGAGCGAGCTCGTGCGCCCAGGTGTTGCCCTGGAGTTCACGGGGATCGAAGACGGTCGGGGTGTAGTCGCCGTGGCCGATGACGTAACGGGTGAATGGGATGATGGTATCGTGGGCGGACTCGAGTTTGCGGCGGTAACGCATCATCTGCCACTCGTGGCCGCGCACGGATTCGCGGGTGAGCTCGTTGGGCCAGGTGCGCTCCATGCCGGTGGGTTTGGTGCCGCCGTGGTAGTTGACCAAAAGGCGGTGAGCGGCGGCGTCGCGCGCGGTGTCGTGATACCAGGTGGACCACCAGCGGTTGGTGGGGGGCGGGAAGTCGATTTTGACGCCGACGATGCCGGTCTCGGCGGCGCGTTTGAAATAGGCGTGGCGGGCGGCGGGATCCTTGACCTCGTTGCTATGGACCCAGAGCCAGACCTTCACGCCCTGGGCGCGGGCGTAGTCGCAGACGGACTTGAGCGAAACCCAATTGTCCGGCCAGTCCTTCCAGCCATCATCCACCAGGTAGTATTCGTAGCCTAGCTCCTTGGTCCAATCGACCCATTGGTGCTGGTCGTTAAACTTGGGCGCGCCGATGGCCATCCACTGCCAGGTAGAGCGGCCCGGGCGTATCCAGTCGGCGGCTTCCAGTGCGGGATCGGCGGGTGGGTTGAGGTTCTGGACGAGAGTGGTGTTGACCAAGGCGGTGAGATCGCGGGCGACGATGGTGACGCGCCATGGTTGGATGACCTCGGTGTCGGTGGTCCAGCCCTCCGGATCATGAGGAAGGAAGCCCGCCAGGGCGCCGTCGGAGCGGCGCTTAAAGACGAGGTCCCCATAGTCCTTGAGGGCGGCCTCGGTGAGGGTGACGTAGCGGCCTTCGATGCGGGCGGTGAGCGGGAGGCCGTAGGCGGGCGCGTCGAGGGCGGAGAGGCGAGTCGTCTGGTAGTGGTGTTCGTAGGCCGGCTCGTGGGTGGTGGCCCAGACGACGGGGTCGCCCGGCAGGGACCAGGAAGAGAGATCGGCCTCGACGCGTCGCCCGGGTTTGGCGGGCAGGCGCAGGCGAACGCCGACGCCGTCGTCGGCGACGTGGACATCGAGGTGGTAGGTTTCGCCGCCGGAGCTGAGTGCGAAGGTGGCGAGATTGGCCCGGTTGGTGGCGACGGATTTGGGACCGAAGAAACGGTAGGACTCCTCCACCCGGCGCACGGTAGGTTCGCCGAGGGTGGCGGACGTGCCGTAGACGTGACCATCGGCGCGCAAGGCGACGACGGAAGGCGCGAGCATCGTCTGGCCGTCGAGGGCGACCGAGTAACGGAGCGCGTCCTCGACCATCTCGATCGAAGCGCGCAGGGAGCCATCGGGGCTGGAGACGGTGAAAGGCGCGGCGGCGAGCGAGGCGGTGGCGGCGAGCCAGCAGGTGGACGTTTGCCAGAAGGAGCGGAGGAGAGCGGTGGCCATAGAGTTGGGGAGTGGGTCAGGGAATGGGCGTAAGGCGCAGGTGCTCGGGGGCGGCAAGGAGCGAGCCGCCCAAGAGGGCGGCTGCGAGGAGGAGGGTGTGGGGTAACGAAGCGAGATTCATCGGGCGCGGCGATTGGGGATGAGGCGAAGCAAGACGACGCCGTGAGAGGGCACGGTGGCTTCATATTCTCCCTGATGCTGGCCGAGATCCTGTTGGCGCCAGAGATCACGCACGGTGAAGCGGGCTCCGGCATCGGGGGTGGCGAGGGTGCCCCAGGGGCCCCATTTCACGCCGACGGTGGTCTCGGTGTCGCTGAGGTTAAAGAGGCCGACCGCGTAGGAGCCATCGGCGAGGGACTTGGCGTAAACGATTTTGCCCTGGTCGTTGCTGATCTGGGTGGCCTGTTTGCCGAGCTCGTCCTGATTTATGGCGAGCACCTCGTGGTTGGTGAGCAGGCCGAGGGTGAAGTCGTCGAGCTGAGCGAGATCGCAGCCGAGGAGGAGGGGAGCGGACAACAAGGCCCAGAGACTGATGTGGGTGTATTGTTGATGGGGGGTGAGGCGGGTGGGGTGGAGGTTGGGGCCCCAGCCGACCATGCCGACGACGAGCATGTCGGGATCGCTCCAATGGCCGGGGCCGGTGTAGGGGGCCCAGCGATCTTGGAGGAAACCGATGCGGCGCACGCTCTCCCAGCTATCGTTGATGTCGCCGGTGGTGCGCCAGAGGTTGGAGAGCCGGACGTAGTCGGGGGCGTTGTCGTAGATGCCGGTGTTGGACAGGCTGTAAACGATGTCGCGGCCGGTGGCGCGGAGGGCGAGGGTCATTTCCTCGACGGTGGGCACGTCGTTGGGGAACCAGTCGTATTTGAGGTAGTCGACACCCCATTCGGCCCACTGGCGGGCGTCGTTGGCGGCGAAGGAGTGTTTGCCGAAAGTCCAGTTGACCCACGTGGGTTTGGCGTCGGGAGTTTTGAGTTTAAAAAACTCGTTGATGTGTCCGGACTCGACCCAGTCGTAGGTGCCGTCGGCGTTGTCGGAGGAGCCGCCGACGTAGCCGGCGTAGGTGCCGCGCCACGGGCCGGAGTAGATGCCGAACTTCAGGCCGAGACCGTGGATGTCGTCGGCCAGCTGTTTCATGTCGGGGAACTTCGAGTTGGGCTGGATGGCGTTGTGGGGGCCGCCGCGTTTGCCCTGCCAGCCGTCGTCGATGTTGATGTAGGTCCAGCCGTATTGAGCGAGGCCCTTCTCGACCATGGCGCGGGCAGAGCTCAGGACCTTCTCTTGGCTGACGGCGTCGCCCCAGCAGTTCCAGCTGCTCCAACCCATGGGCGGGGTGAGGGCGATTTTTTCGCCGACCACGATGCGGAATTTCTTCTCGTCGCGGCCGAGGGCGTTTTGGGCGCGGAGGGTGACGGTGTGTTCGCCGGGGGCGGCGAGGGAGCCGGTGATGCGTCCGGTGTCGGGATCGACGCTGAGGCCGGCGGGCAGGCCCTCGACGTCGTAGGTGAGGGGGCGTTTTCCGGTGGCGGGGATGTTGTAAAGGAAAGGGGAACCGGGGCGCACGCCGAAGACGGCGGGGCCGTTGACGCGCGGGGTTTCAGGAGCCGGTGGGGTGAGGATGACGCGGGTGTCGGTGGTGGAGGCGAAACCGGGCAGGGGGGCGGCGAGAAGGGTCGCGGCGAGGGCGGCGCAGAGGGTGAGGGTGGTGGAGCGAGGGCGGTGCATGGGGAGTGTTGGGTGAAGGTTATCGATGACGCGGGCCGGTGGAGAGGGGGCGGCTGAGGTTGGTGTCGAGCCGCCACCAATCGAAGGCGACCTGATCGGCGTCGGGGCCGGTGAAGACGAAGTAGAGATTGCGCACGCCGGAGGTGGGGACGATGGGTGTGGTGAGGGTGGACCATTGGTCGGGGCCTCCGGTGTGAGTGAGCGGGACGGTGGCGAGGAGGGGGCCGGCCGGGTCGTCGAGGCGGAGTTGGAGGGTGGCGGAGCGGGCGGACGAGGCGATGGATACCTGGAGGGAACGCGCGCCGCGGCCGAGATCGACGCCCTGGACCTTGAGGTAGGCTCCGTGGCGGGTGGGGTAGACGGACATGCCGCCGTGGGTGGCGGGGCGGGATTTCAGGCCTTGGCTCCAGGCGATGGTCTCGGCCTCGACGCGGCGGTAGGGGTTGAGCGGGGTGAGTGGTTCCACGCTGTCGGCCTCTTCCCACCACGGGAGTTCGCGGATGGTGCCGTCGGGGTTGAAGTCGAGTTTCGCTACGCAGACGGAGCGGCGCTCGTGGTGTTGGCGGGTTTGATTGAAGTTGAGTTTGAAGTTGAAGCCGAAGACGTAGGTGGAGCCTTGGTAGTCGATGAGGCCGGGATGATTGCCGGTGGCGCGGTGGTCTGGGCGCATGATGTAGCCCTTGAAGTCCCAGGGGCCGGTGGGGCCCGGGGCCATGGCGTAGCCGATGCCCTCGGGGCAGCAGGTCGAGGCGTAGGCCAGGTAGTAGTGGGGGCCGCGCTTGTAGAGCCAGGGGCCCTCTTGGAAATGGTAGGGATCGGGCTGGCCCTCGACCTTGGCGAATTGCGGGTCTTTGACGATGGGGCCGGAGGTGGAGATCATGTCGCGGTTGAGCTTCACATACCACACGTTGGGGTTGCCCCAGTAGAGGTAGGCTTGGCCGTCGTCGTCGATGAAAGGGGAGGGGTCGATGTAGCCGACCGCCTTGTCGATGAGGGGGCGACCGAGGGCGTCTTTGTAGGGGCCGAGCGGGTGATCGGCGACGGCGACGGCGATGACGTTTTTGGGCCAACCGGGCACGCTGACCGGGGCGTAGAGGAAAAACTTGCCGTCGCGCTCGATGACCTGGGGGGCCCAGGCGTCGTTTTCCTGCACGGCCCAGGGGAAGGTTTTGAGCGAGGCGACCGTGCCGTGGTCGGTCCAGTTGACCATATCGGTCGAGGAGTAGCACAACCAGTCGAGCATCTTAAAACGCCCCTGGCCGGGCGGGGCGTCGTCCTCGTCGTGGCTGGTGTAGAGGTAAACCACGCCATCGTGGACGAGGGGTGCGGGGTCGGCAGTAAACTTGGTTTGGACGATGGGCTGGCTGGCGTGGGTGGACGCGACGAACCATGTGGCGACGATGGCGAGCAGGGGGGCGGAGGGGGGGCATGGCCGGTGGAGGAAGGAGGGTGGGCGGGGAAGGTTCAGAACTGCACGGTCACGGGGGCGCCGGTGTATTCGATGGTGCGGCTGTCGGTGAGGGTGGGTTGGAGGCCGGTGTTCTGGCCGGGGTTGGCGAGCACGAGGTGGAGCGTGCGTTTGGTGACAAGGCCGGCGAAGGAGCCCTGGCGGGCACCGATGCGCAGGGTGCGTTTGGCGTCGTCCCAAATCAGGTCGCAGGTAGCGCGTTCGCCGCGCTCGTAGGCGTAGGTCTCGTTGTCGTCCTCGTAGAGGGTGAAGCGGCCGTCGGCGCCGGGGTAGACGCGAAGTTCGATGGGGGCGTCGGGGTGTTCGGTCGCGTATTGCACCACGGGGCCGAGGGGCAGGATGGAGCCGGCGCGCACAAAGAGGGGAAAACGGTCAAGCGGGTAATCGCGCACGACGGTGGAGCCGCCGTCGTGGCGCTGGTGGGTCCAGAAATCATACCAGGCGGCCCCGGCGGGCAGGTAGGTGCGCTGGGTGGTGTCGAGTTCCCGAGGAGCGGCGGCCAAGGCGAGGGCCTCCGAAGGGGTGCGCCACGCGAGGCGAAAGGCGCGTTCGCCGCCGCCCTGGCGAAACTCGATTTTGAGGGCGATCTTTTGACCTTGGTCGAGGGTGAGTTTGGCCCCGCGGTAACGTTTGGCTCCCATTTCCCAATCTTGAAAAAGCAGGCGGCCGTCGGCGTAGAAACGCACGCTGTCGTCGTATTCGGCGCCGAGTTCGTATTCGCCGGCCTCGGGGGCGGTGAGGGTGCCTTCCCAGCGGGCGGAGAAGTGGTTGAAGCGGTCGAGGCCGGGGGGCGGATTGGCGAGGGGCGGGCCGGGCCAGGAGTGGTCGAGGGTGGTGTCGATGGCCTGGCCGGCGGGGGTTTGCAGTTGGGGATCGCTGAAGAATTGCACGGCCAGCCCGGGCTGGCCGGAGGGGGTGGTGAGTGCGGTGGCGGGGATGGTGCCGGGCGGGGGTTCGCTGACGTGGAACATGGCGCGGGTGACGGGGTGCACCAGGAGGCTGGGTCCGAACATGAAGGCGTCGTCTATGTTATGGGTGCGGGGGTCGGCCGCGAAGTCCATGGGCAGGGCGCGCATGAGGGTGTAGCGGTCCTGGGTGACGCGCCAGGCGAGGCTGTAGATGTAGGGCAGCAGGCGGTAGCGCAGGTGGGTGGTATCGAGCAGGGAATCGTAGACCACGGGATCGAGTTCTTTAAAAATGTAGGGTTCGCGCTCGATGTTGGTGCCGTGCACGCGCATGATGGGGTTAAAGGCACCGAGCTGGAACCAGCGGGCGAAGAGTTCGCGGTAGGCGGGGTTTTTCTCTCCGCCGGGGAATTCGGAGCCGGTGACGAAGAAACCGCCGATGTCCTGGGTGAAGTAGGGGTTGCCGGTGATGGTGACGTTCAGGCCGGCGGCGATTTGAGAGCGGAGGGTTTTCCAACTGGCGAAGATATCGCCTGACCAGGAGGCGGCGGCGGTGCGCTGGGCGCCGGCCCATGCGGAGCGGGTGAGGGTGAAGACGCGTTTGTCGCTGACGGCGCGTTGGCCCTCGTAGGCTCCGAGGGTGGTCATGAGGGTGTAGGGATTGAGGTAGCGCGAGAACGGCCCGAGGGCGTTGCGACCGAGACTCTTGATGTCGCGCTGGACCTCGTCGGCATCCCAGCAGGCGGTGCCGACCTCGACCTCGGTGCCGTCCATCCAGAGGGCGTCCACGCCCTTGTCGAGCAGGCCGCTCTTGACGTGTTTGAAATAGATTTCGCGGCCGAGGGGGCTGAACGCGTCGTAGATGCGGGCTTGTTTGGAAATCCAGTGGAGGGGTTCGAAACGAAGGCCGTGGGCGTCGAGCTCCTTGGCCAGAGGGGTGTCGTGGCCGACAGAGGGCCAGATGGAGATCATGAGCTTCAGGTTCAGGTCATGAACGGCGCGGGTCATGCCCTCGGGGTCGGGGAAGCGCTCGGGGTTCCAGATCATGCCGCTCCACGTGCCGTCCCTGTCGGAGCCCCAGTATTGCCAATCCTGCACGATGTAATCGAGGGGGAATCGGTGTTGGCGAAAGGCGCGGGCGACGTCGACGAGACGGCGTTGGGTGGGGTAGCGCTCCTTGCTCATGAAGAGGCCGAAGGCCTGTTTGGGATACATGGGGGCGTCGCCGGTGAGGGCGCGGTAACCATTGACGACCTCGTCCATGTTTTTGCCGCCAAAAAAGTAGTAGTCCACGCCGCCGGGGGCGTCCTCGGCCCAGAGGGTGGCGCCATCGGCGTTGTCCTTGAAGCGCATGACCGAGTAGGTATCCCACAGGATGCCGTAGTTCTCGGTGGATACCATGACCGGGATGACGATGCCGAGGTTGGTCTGGACGAGGAGGATCTCCTTGCCGCGGCGGTTGGTGCCCTCGGGACCGATGAAGCCGAAGCCATAGATGGCCTCGGAGGGTTTGAGGGTGAAGGTGTTGGCGGCCTCGTAGCTGGGTTCGTCGGCGATGATCCGAGCCTGGAGCGAGTGGGGGTGCTCGGCGTGTTCGCGGGTGTGGAGGCGGCCGTTGGCGTCGTAGAAGGCGAGTGCGCCGGTGCGTTTGTCGGCGACGATGCGCAGCTGTTCGGAGGCGAGGGTTAGCTCGGTTTCGGTCTCGGCGAGTCGGAAGGCGACGGCGGCGGGGCGACCGGTGACGACGATGCTGGGATGTTGCCAGTGATTTTGGCCGAGGTTGGCGTTCACCCGCACGGTGCGCGGGCCGTAGAAGAGCACGTTTTTGGTGACGCCGTCGAACCGAAGTTGCAGGCCGTGTTCGAGGCGGGTGAACGAGAAGCCTTGGGCGGGGGCCGGGGCGACGGCCTGGAGGTGACCGGCGGAGTCGAGTCCGCTGGGCGCGGCGAGTAGGGGGGCGGCGAGGCCCAGGCAGGCGGCGAAGAGCAGAGGCCAGAATTTCATGAGTGGCGGAGAGGGGCGGAGCGGAGGTTGAAAGGGGGCGTGTGGTTATGCGCCGTTTCGGGTGAAAACCCGCCAGCCGCGGATTACATTTTTTCCGCCGGCGGGGTCCGGGCTGGAAAACGCGGCGGGTTGTTGAGTAGATTGATTTCTGTGACCGCTGAAACGTCGATGTCCACCGCTGCCCCCCGTGCCGACGCCCTTACGGCGGAGGTGTATCAGGAGCTGCGACGGATCGCGGTGCTGCGCATGGCGCGGGAGGCGAACGCGCATACGCTGCAGGCCACGGCGTTGGTGCATGAGGCGTGGCTGCGGCTCGGGGCGGGGGCGGAAGGCGGGTGGAAAGATCGCGGGCACTTTTATGCGGTGGCTTCGGCGACGATGCGGAGGATCTTGATTGATCGGGCGCGGCGGCGGGCGCGGGTGCGGCATGGGGGCGAGCGGGTGAGGGTGCACGCGGATGTTTTGCAGAATCTGGCCGAGCCGATGCGCAACGACGAGTTGCTGCGTTTGGACGAGGCCTTGGACGAGTTGGAGAAGATCCAGCCCGAGCGGGCGCGGGTGGTGGTGGCCAAGTTTTTTGGCGGACTGACCAGCGAAGAGGCGGCGGAGAGCATGGGGTGCAGCGTGCGCACGGTGGAGCGGCACTGGGCGATGGCGAAGATCTGGCTGCTGCGCTGGCTGGAGGCGGAGGGGCGGCCATGAAGGGGGAGGCCATGGGTCCGGCGGAGCGGGAGCTGGCGGCGGAGGCGGTGTTCGAGACCCTGCAGGAGCTGCCGACGCCGGCGGAGCGGGAGGCGCACCTGCGCCAGGTCTGCGGCGGAGACGTCAGGCTGCGCGAGACGGTGGAGGCGCTGCTGGTGGATGCCCAACGAGCGGAGGCGCTTTTTACGCGGGTGGAGCGCGAGCTACGCCCGCCGGACGAGCTCTTGGAAACGGGTCGTGAAGAACCGGGGCCGCGAGCGGGTGAACGGGTGGGCGAGTGCCGATTGGAGAAGCTGTTGGGCGAGGGCGGGGCCGGGGTGGTATTCCAGGCGGTGCAGGAGCGGCCGGTGCGACGATTAGTGGCGATCAAGTTGATCAAGCCCGGCATGGATACACGGCGGGTGATCGCGCGCTTCGAGGCCGAGCGGCAGACGCTGGCCCTGATGGAGCATCCGAACATCGCGCGAGTCTATGACGCCGGCACGACGGACGGAGGGCGTCCGTATTTTTTGATGGAGTTGGTGTCCGGGCCGAAGATCACCGACTACTGCGAACGGTCGGAGTTGGAGCTGACCGAGCGGCTGCGCTTGTTTTTGCAGGTGGGTGAGGCGGTGCGTCATGCGCATTTGAAAGGTGTGATTCACCGTGACCTGAAGCCCTCGAACCTGCTGGTGACGGAAATCGACGGCCGGCCGCTGGTGAAGGTGATCGACTTCGGCATAGCCAAGGCCTTGTCGGACCGGGGCGAGGGGACGCTGCACACGCAGCATGATCAGCGCATCGGCACGCTGGCCTGCATGAGTCCGGAGCAGTTTTCCGGTGTGGATGTGGATACGCGCAGCGACTTCTACGGTCTCGGGGTGGTGCTCTATGAGCTGCTGTGCGGGCGGCCACCCTTTGCGCATGACGAACTGATGGAGGGCGGGGTGGAACGATTGCGCGACCGGATCCTGCACCGGGATCCGCCGCGGCCCTCGGAGCGCGCGCCCGGACGCGGGGGGCGCTTGAGGGGGGAACTGGACTGGATCGTGATGCGGGCGCTGGAGAAGGATCGTGAACGTCGTTACCAGAGCGTGGGAGAAATGTTGGATGACATAGCGCGGTATCTGGCGTGTGAGCCGGTGGCGGCGCGGCCGCCCAGCCGGGTGTATCGTTTCGGAAAACTGCTGCAGCGAAACAAGCTGGCCTCGGCGACCGGCGCGGTGGCCTTGCTGGCGCTGGTGGGCGGTTTCACGACCTCGACCGCGCTCTACCTGCGGGCGCGCGATGCGGAGCGGCAGCAGACGCGCCTGCGCATCGAGGCGGAGGAACGCGAGGCCATCACCCGGGCGGCCATCCTCATCATGCAAAACCGGCATGGCGAGGCGGACGCCGAGATAAGGCGCATCGGCGGCGTATTGACGCAGCCCTCGCTGGAGGCGACCAGCGTGTTTCGGCAGTTGGCGATCTGGAACGCGTTGCGCGGTGACTATACTTCGGCTGGTCGGCGACTATTGGCCTTGTCGCGGGTGAATCGCTTCGACGCATCCGACCAGACGGATGCCGCGACGCGGGATTTGTTGCCCTTGGCCCCGACCCTGATCGAGGCGGGGGATATGGAGGGATTTCGCGATTTCTGTCGTTTGCTGGTGGAGCGGCTGGGCAGCACCACCAATCCGATAGCGGCGGAGCATGTGTTGAAGTGTTGTCTGCAAGTGCCGCCGGAGCCGGCCTTGATGGATTGGCTGGCGCGGGTGGCGGCGGTGGCCGAGCAGTCGTTGGCGGGAAGGATTAGCGAAGACGGAATCATCCGTGACGTGCTCGAAGGTTGGCGCTGCGCGGTGCTCGGGCTCTGGTATTATCGGTCGGGAAAAGACGCGGAAGCGCTGCGTTGGACGAACAAGGCGTTCACCTATACTCCGGAGCTGGGGTCCATGCGCGCCTACGGGCACGTGGTGCGCGGCCTTGCCCTGCAACGCTTGGGCAAGGTGGAAGAGGCGAAGGAGGAGCGGAGGCGGGCGGAGGGACTGCTCCTGACCTTTTTTCTACGCTCCCGGGAGTTTGACCGCGACGGACGCTGGCATGACTGGCTGGCCGCCAAGCTGCTGTGGGCCGAGGCCGAACGCGAGGCGGGCCAGTGAGTCGAGGGCTAGCGCGAGGTTTGTGCTGGAGTCAGGCGGACGGCTTGGCGGCGAGGAAGCCGTTGATGTCGAGCCAGTGCATGAAGGCGTCGAACCACTTGTTGCTGGTGTGGCCGGGGTAGCCGAGACCGAAGCCGTGTCCGCCATTTTGATACAGGTGAAATTCGACGGGGATGCCGGCATCGAACCAAGACTTCACCACGCCAAACTGGCCGCGGAAGAGGAAATCGTTGGTGGCGATGGCGGCGAACATGGGCGGGGCGTCCTTGGGCACCTCGACCGGGCCCATGCCGCCGTAGATAGGTCCGATGAAGGCGAGCTTCATGGTTTTCGAGTTGAGGGTGCAGTGCATGGTGAGGCCGGCCCCGGCGGAGAAGCCGACCATGCCGAGACGTTTGGTATCGACACCCCATTCCTGGGCGCGGGCGAGGATCAGGGCGTAGGCGGCCTCGGCGTCCTGCAGCTGCATGGTGGGTTCGTGCCGGGGAGGGCGAGGCGGGGGTGTGGTGGCTGCCGGGGCGTCGCCGGATGAGCCGGCGGGCGGCGAGCCGGCGGCGGCAAAAGTGCGGCCCATGGCGCGTTCGAGGTCGGCTATGGTCTCGCCGGTGGGCTGGAGGCGGTATTTGAGCACGAAGGCGGCGACGCCGCGGTCGGCGAGCGCTTGGGCGACTTTCCAGCCCTCGTTGTGCATGGAGAGCCAGCGGAAGCCTCCGCCAGGAGCGACAATGATGGCGGCGCCGTTGGCCTTGGCGGGGTCGGGCAAGAAGGGCGTGAGCGTGGCGGCGGAGATGTTGCGCGCCATGGGTTCGCCCCACTGGCGGAACCAGCTTTCGGGCGCGGTTTGGCCCTCAACGCCGCCGGTGTTGAGCGGGATGGCGTTGGGCTCTGCAGGGGTGTCGAGCGGATAGATGGTGCCGTCCTGCGCAAAGGCGGAGGCGGCGAGGGCGAGCAGGCCGGTGAGGGCGATGGACTTTAGCATGGGGATGTCGGGGGGGAAGTGGGTTAAAGCGCGGTGGCGCGCAGGCGGACAAAAAGGCGCGGCGCATCACCGCGCGGGAGCGTGACGCGCAGGAGAAGGTGGGTGCCCTCGTCCGCGACGGATTGAGGCACGAGCGTGGAGTCGATCCAGGCGGCGAGGTCGGTCGAAGTTTGCACGATGAGCGTGAGATCGGGGCGGCCCTTGGCGCGGAGGAATTCGAAGACAAGGTCGCCGTTCGGCGTGCTGGTGAGAGTGGGGGCGGCGTCGGTGCCGTCGGGCGCGAGCGGGTCGGTGCCAAAGGTGTATTCAAGCAAGTTGGACCAGCCGTCGCCATCGGGGTCGGCGATGGCAGCGAGCTGGCCGGGCGTGGCTTCCGGCCCGAAGGCGGCGGCGGCCCAGGCGGTGTAGCTGTTGACGGCTTCGAGGACTTGGGTGGTGGAGGTCGAACCGCCGCCTACGCCGGACGAAATGCCGACGCGGTAGTGGTAAACGACACCCGGGGTGACGCTGGAGTCGAGGTAGGTGGCGAGTGAGCCGGGCAGGCTGGCGACGGTGCTCCACGGCCCGAGGGCGGCGGTGGCGCGTTGCAAGGTGTAGCCGGACGCGCCGGGCAGGCCACTCCAGCCAAGGGCGACGGAGCCGGCGGCGGACTGGGCGACGAAATCCAGCGGAGCGCTCGGCACGGAGGCGAGGGCGGCGATGTCGGCGGCGGAGAGGGGAGTCTCGTAGATGACAAACTCGTCGAGGGCGCCGGAGAGGGTGGCGTCGGCGGTGGAGGCGGAGCGGCCGAGGTAGTTGAAGGGCGTGGCGCCGAGTCCGGAGGGTTTGTTGGTGAAGGTGGAGCTGCTGACGACCGGGCTGCCGTTGAGGTAAAGGGTGGCGTTGCTGCCAGAAAGAACGATGGCGACATGCGTCCAGGCGCCGGCGGTGAATTGCACCTCGGTGGGGGCCTCGAGGAGTTGGCCGTTGAGGCCGAAGCGCACCCGATTGCCGGAGGTGCGGGGCACAAAATACATGCTGCTGGTGGTGTTGCCGTTGTTGAAGTCGAAGACGCGGGCCCAGGTAGCGATGGAGTCGATACGCACCCAGAAGGAGACGGTGCAATCATTGAGCGCCGCGACCACGCCGGAAGGCAGGGCGGCGTGTCCGCCGGTGAAGCGAAGGGCGGCGCCGAGGCGGGCGTTGGCCCCGGTTTGCCAGGCGGCGGAGCCGGTGACGGTGGCGTGCCAGCCGCGCCCGGAGGCGTCGGCGAGATGGGTGCCGGAGCCGGCATTGAGCGGGAGATGCAGGGCCACGGGGCTGGGCGAGGCGGAAACGGGGCCGGCGAGCGGACCGTCGGCGACGCCGTTGCCGGCGCTGAGCCGGTAGTAATAAGTGCCGCCATTGAGCACGGTGGT
>CAYNUW010000041.1:0-17288 GCA_964400455.1 uncultured Akkermansia sp.
GGCCCACGGTCGGGTCGGGACGCGAATCGCGAGAGACGTTGATTTGTATGGCCCCCGTGGTTCGTCCGGTCGATTTCGAGAATTCGAGCGAAGCGGACGGGTTCAAAAAATTTTCACTTGTGAGTGTGGCGAAAGATCCGAACGACCAGCTCAAGGAAGCGTTTACGCCGACCACTCCGGCTTTGCGAGCATACTCAACGCCCGCACCACCGGTGATTATCAGATCGGCGTTGTCGCCGGTAGAAGCTGTATAAACATTTGAATCCCATGAGGTTCCTGCGTGGGCTGTGACGTAGATCTGTTCACGGCCGTCGTTGAATCGAAGCAGCGCGTAGGCTGGTGTAGTTGCCAGCAGGGCCACCAAAAACGCGGCGCTGGTTGAGGGGACGGCGGTCGGCAGTTTGGGAGATACCATTTAAGCAAGGGCTTAAGCGCGTTATCCCGTGGTAACGGGGCGGGCGGGACTTACGAGCGGACCTACTTCGGTTGGGCTGGTCGGGGTTACCGGCACAACCACGAGTTCAGTTTCCTCTTCCTGGGTAAACGTGTTAAAAACGGGGCTGGCGGTGTCGAAGAACACCTGGCGTCGCGCCTGGCAGGCGCCGTTGACCATGTCTTCGAGCGCTTCTTTCCGTTCGGGAGGAATCTCCGCGATGGTGATTTTTGGGGGTTGGCCGACGCCTTGGCGACGGATGACCGCTTGTTGACCGGGCTTAAGGGCTTCGCCTCCGGCCATGTTATCTCCGCGTAGGGTTAGAGCGCCTTCGAAGAGGGTGACCACGGTTTCCTCGTCGCCAATCTCCAGAGCCATTTTCTGGACGCTTTGGCTGAGCACGTTGATGCTGCCGTGCGGGGTTTCGTAGACCATGGAGCTACCAGCCACGAGTTTACCACTGCATAATCCAACCGAGCCGCGGGACAGCGAGTTTCTGGTTTGAGAAACGGAGGGTTCGCTTTCGATATCGGTTCGGTTGGGTTGGAACGGTTCCTGGATGAATCGTTTAACCGACAACTTGGTGTCTTCCTTGAAAAAGATACCCACGCCGTTGGACATGACGATGGCGTTATCCGAATCGGGTTTAGTCTCGATGATGGTGCCGTCGGCGTCGAAGACGGATTTCTCGGTAAGGTCCTCGATTTTTTCGCCGGTATTTACTTGGGCAAAGCCATTTACATCTGCTACATAGAATTTACTCGTGGGACTTTTACGTTTCACCGAGTTCTGTCCGTAGGTCAAGGGGGCCCCGATCAACAAGCAAGCAAGCAACCGTAGGAGAGTCGTGGTTTGCATGGAGATTAAGGGTAGTCGGGAAAGCAAACTGAGCAAGCAGAAGGGTGTGCAGGGGCAATGTTACGTAGAAGCCAGCGTAGATGGGTTAGGGAAGAATGGCGACTCACACCACGATATTGAGAATTTTTCCGGGAACGTAAATCAATCGTTTAGGGTTTTTCCCTTCCAAATGGCATGCGACATCGGGGTGTTGCTTCGCAGTGGTCTCCACCTCTGTTTGGCTTGCGTTGGCGGGCAAGACGAGCTCGGCGCGTTTTTTCCCGTTTATCTGAACAACGATTTTTTGTTCATTGCTAAGCAGTTTGGCCGGGTCGAAGACCGGCCAAGTAGTTGCTACCGGGGTCGTGGAGAGGCGCGATTGTAATTCGGCGCCGAGGTGCGGGGCGAAGGGGGTGAGCAACTGCAGGAAAGTCACCGCGTCGTTGCGGGATATCACAGGCGATTTCTGCCAGCCGTTGACGAAAATCATCATGGCGGAAATTGCGGTGTTGAAGCGCAGGGATTCGATATCTTCGGTGACCTTTTTGATCGTTTCGTGCAGCAGGCGGGCGAGCTCGCCGGGCGTAGAATCTGGATGGTCGGATATCTTGGGATGGGCTTGTCCGTCCGGTCCGATGCATTCGCGCCAGACTTTGTTGAGGAAGCGGTGCACCCCTTCGATTCCGGAAGGGTTCCACGGTTTCATGGCCTCAAGGGGGCCGAGGAACATCAGATAGAGGCGCAAGGTGTCAGTGCCATGGCTGCGGATGATCTCGTCGGGATTGGCGACGTTGCCGCGGCTTTTGGACATTTTTTCTCCGTCTTCGCCGAGAATGATCCCTTGGTGAAAAAGCTTGGTGAAGGGTTCGGGGGTGGGGACGGCGCCGATGTCGTAGAGCACTTTATGCCAGAAGCGGGCGTAGAGGAGGTGGAGAACCGCGTGTTCTGCGCCACCGACGTAGATGTCGGGTCCGCCCCAGTAGTTGAGGGCGTCACTTGAGGCCAGGTTATCGGCGTTTTTGGGGTCGAGGTAGCGCAGGTAATACCAGCAGGAGCCGGCCCATTGGGGCATGGTGTTGCTCTCGCGTCGGGCACGGACGTAGAACTCGGCCGGACGAGGTGACGAGGCGGGAACGGCGTGACCGGTGGCGGAATCATACCAGATATCGACCCAGTCGGTTATGGCGGCGAGTGGGCTTTCGCCTGTGCCGGTGGGTTGGTAGCTCGTGACTTCTGGGAGTTGCAACGGCAGGGACGTCTCGGGCACCGGCAAGGCGTAGCGCTTTTCGCCGTTGATCAGGCAGGTGACTGGTTCGGCGGGCAACGGCAGGGTTTGGCCCGAGGTTTTGGCGTGCAGGGTCGCGGTGGCGTAATCCTCCTCGCCGACCCATACGATCGGGAAGGGTTCGCCCCAGTAGCGTTGACGGGAAAAGAGCCAGTCGCGCAATTTGTAGTTTACGGTCGCTTGGCCGCGGCCGCGTGAGGCGAGGTCAGCCGTGATCTTTTTCTTGGCCTCCTCCCAAGGTAATCCGGTGTAACCCTCTGAATGTATCAGGCGGCCGTCGCCGACGTAAGGGAGTTTAGGGTGGCCGTCGCCGTTGGCGGCTCCCTCGTGCACGGGTTCGATTACTTGGATAACGGGAATATTGAACTTCTGGGCGAAGGCGAAGTCGCGTTCGTCGTGGGCGGGCACGGCCATGATCGCACCGGTTCCGTAGCCCATGATGACATAGTCGGCGATCCAGATCGGGATTTTTTGGCCGTTGGCCGGGTTAAGCGCGAAGGAGCCGGACCACACGCCGGTTTTTTCGCCTTTGGCCAAGTCGGTTCGTTCGAGGTCGCTTTTGGCGGAGGCTTGTTTGCGGTAGGCGGAAACTGCCTCGCGTTGAGCCGGGGTGGTAAGTGCATCAACCAGGGGATGCTCCGGGGCGATTACCATAAAGGTGACCCCAAAAACGGTGTCTGGCCGCGTGGTGAATACCTTAAGATCGCCCAGGGCAGGGTTTTCCAGGGCGAAGAGGAGTTCTGCACCTTCGCTACGCCCGATCCAAGCTTCCTGCATGCGTTTGGTGGAGTCGGGCCAGTCGACCAGCCGGAGATCTTGCAAGAGGCGCTCGGCGTAGGCGGTGATGCGCAAGACCCACTGGCGGAGCGGGCGGCGTTCTACGGGATGTTTGCCCACCTCCGAGACGCCATCGATGACCTCTTCATTGGCCAACACCGTGCCCAAAGCGGGACACCACCAAACGGGTTTTTCCTCCACGTAGGCGAGGCCCTTACGGAAAAGCTGCAGCCAGATCCACTGGGTCCAGCGGAAGTAGCGCGGATCCGTGGTATCTACCTCGCGATCAAAGTCATAGGATACGCCGATGGCTTTGAGTTGGCGGCGAAAAGTGGTTACGTTTTCGATCGTGACGGCCCGAGGATGACGCCCGGTTTTCACCGCGTAGTTTTCGGTGGGTAAACCGAAGGCATCCCAGCCGATGGGGTAGAGCACGTTTTTGCCCCGGGCGCGTTGATAGCGTGCCAGGATGTCGGTGATGGTGTAGTTTTCGCAATGCCCCAGGTGTAATCCCGCGCCGGAGGGGTAGGGGAACATGTCCAAGACGTAATACTTAGGCTTGGTCGCGTCGATGGCCGGGGTGCGATAAGCGGCGGTATCCTCCCACACTTTCTGCCAGAAAGGCTCGATTTTGAGGAAGTCGTAGTCGGTGCAAGACGTGGGCATGGCTTAAAAAGCATCCAGCCAAACGCCTTCGAGGGCGCGGGGTCAAGGCGTGCCGGCTGTCAGCCACGACCATTTATCAAGGCGCCCTGTTCGCGGGCGCGATACTCGCCCGGGGTGATGGCGGTGCGTTGCCGGAAGAAGCGTCCGAAGTAGGAGGGATCACGGAATTCCAGGTGGTAGGCTATCTCCGATATGGTGCAGGGGGAATAGACCAGGAGGCGTTTGGCTTCGAGGAGCAGCCGGTCGTGGATGTGGTCGCTGGCGGTCAGGCCGGTGTGGCGCCGGAGTTCGTCGTTTAGATGGGAGCGCGATACGTGGAGAAGAGCGGCGTAATCAGAGACTTTTAACAACTTGGGAAAGTGGGTTTCCAGTGCGGCGCGAAAACGGCGGGCGAGCGGCAGATCCAAGCCGGGGGCGTGGCCCAGCGTTTGGTTTTGGTCTTGCTTGGCTTTGTTTAAAAGCCGGCGGGTGCGAGTGAGAATGAGGACCAGCAGGGCGCGGACAATGTCATCGATGCCGGTGTCGGGATTGGCGCTTTCTCGAAGCAAATCTTGAAAGAGCGCGTCCATTTCCGCCGCGCTTTCACCGTCGAGTGCGAGCATGGGAATTGCCATGTCTTGCAGGTAGTCCAGGCGGCCGAGAAAACCCGGTTGTGTGGTGTCCGCGTTGAAGAACTCCGGGGCTACGCCGACCAGCACTCCGCTGGTGGCGACGCGGTGACGCCATGAATGCATCCGGCCCGGGGCGAAGAAAAACAAGCTGTTTTCGCGAAACGGGGCGCGCTTGAGGTCACATTCGAGTTCGCCGTGTCCGGCTTTGAGCCAGATAAATTGGTAAAAATCGTGGCGATGCGGGACGTGTCGCAAGTTTCTCGGGTCGGCCGATTTGTCGTAAGGAAAAACGTGAAAACTCCGTGAGTTTTCACCGTAATCGCGAAAAACGTAATGGGCGACCGGCTCGTCTCGAGGGGAGGAGCGGGCGCGCTTGCGCTCCGGCGTGGCGACGGACTTGGTGAGGAGGGGGGCGGCTCGACTGCCGTGTTGGTTGTCGGTGGTTGTGATCATGCCGCCCGTTCAGCCTGCGGCGTGCCATGCAGACGCGCATAGTTCCATTTGGCGTGGCACTTTTGTCGTCAACTTGGCCGAGTCTCGCAAACAGACCCATCGTGGTCTGCTCGGGGGCCTTCCTCTACTTGGCGCGCGGCACGACCTGCACGGCGCGTCGAGCGGGCAGGGGGCGGGCGGGGTCGAGCGGGAAGCTGGGATGCGGGGGTTGGTTGTAGGCGACGTTTTGCCAAGCCACGGCGACCCGGTATTGGGGGTCTTGCATCAAGCTTACCATCCGGTAGGCGGTGGGATGGGTGCTGGTGTAAATGTGGAGAGCGGAGCCGTCGCGGGTGCGCCAGAGGATCTCCTCGCGCCAATCGCCCCAAAGATCGGCGGAGAGGAAGGGCGTGGCCTTGGTGCCGTTGCTGGAAATGCACTCGTGGGCGGTTAGCAGGCGGTCGGGTTGGCCGGTTTGCCAATTCCATTTGGCGACAAAATTCTGGTCGAGGAGTTCGCGCAAGAGGTCGCCGTCCCACCATACAGCAAAATTGGCCGGCAGGTTTCGGGGCCGGTCGCCGATGCGGGTGCCGTCGGCGGCCCACATGCCGTTCATCTCGGCCCCGATGGCCCAGATTTCGCTGCCGGGGAAACGCGGGTCCACGTTGACGGCGATGCCGCGGCCCGGGCCTTCGCCTTTGTCGCCGCCTTCTTCGTCGGCCTTGACCGAGGGGACGGTGAAAATGGCGCGGCCGGAGGCTCCGTCGCGCAGGGAGATGCCTTGCAGGTCGAACCGTTCCTGGATGGTGAGGATTTCCTGGCCGGGATTGGCCCAGTTAAAATCGGACACATGGAGGGCGTCGCCGTGGCCCCAGCCGGTCGTATGCAGGCCCTTCCCGTCGTGATCGATGACGGCGGCGCCGTAGATGATCTCGTCAAAGCCGTCGCCGTCGACGTCGGCCACGGAGAGAGCGTGGTTGCCTTGGCCGGCGTAGGCCAGGTTTGCGGGGTTACCGTCGTGACTGTCGAAGGTCCAGCGTAGTTGGAGTTTGCCGTTCACTACGTCGTAGGCGGCCAAACACGTGCGGGTGTAGTAGCCGCGGGCGGCGATGAGGCTGGGCCGTTGGCCGTCGAGGTAGGCTACCCCGGCGAGGTAACGTTCGGAGCGGTTGGCGTTACCATCGCCCCAGATCTCCTTCAGTTGGGCTGGGGTCGGGTTGAGCGGATCGCTCGGATGGCGAGGCGGCCAATAGGGCACGGTGTCGAGGGCGGCGCCGGTGCGGCCATCGAAGACGGTGAGGAACTCTGGTCCGGCGAGGATGTGGCCGCGTTCGTTGACGTGGTTGGCGGAGGCGTCGCCGATCACCTGGCCGACGCCGTCCACGCTGCCGTCGGCGGTTTTGCAGGCCAGCTCGGCCCGGCCGTCGCCGTCGAAATCGTAGACCATGAATTGGGTGTAGTGGGCGCCGCCGCGGATGTTGGGGCCGAGGTTGATTTGCCAGAGGAGGGTGCCGTCGAGCTGATAGGCCTGCAGGATGGCCGGGTCGGTCGGGCCGGAGCGGGAATTATCGAGGTGGCGGGCGGCCTGCATCACGATCACTTCGTAGGCGCCGTCGCCGGTGAGGTCGGCGACCGAGCCTTCCAGCGGTTCGTAGCCGGGTGGATTTTGCAGGGGCAGACGGTGGTAGGCGCGGGGCGGGGTGCCGGCGGTGAACTCGACCGGCAGCGAGGCGGTTTGCTCTACGCCCTGCACCACCGGCCGGACAAAGTAGGCGGTGTCGCGATGCAGGCCGGGAGTGGCGTCGATGAACCAAGTAACGTCGGTGAGCGGGGCGGCGTTTAACTTAACTTTCTCGCCGGGCACATCCGTTACGGAGGCAAATTTGCCGAAGTCGATCGGCGTCGCGGTGGGGGCGGTGACGCGGTAGACGTTGAAGGCGACGTCGGGCGCGTCGCCGGCGAGCAGGCGCCAGCTGAGGAAAACGCGTCCGTCGGGTTGTTGGAGGCCGACCAGGCCGCGCTCCAAATCTTCCACCTGAGGGCGGGGCGCGGCAAAAACCGTGGCGGCGGAAAGGCAGGCGACGGTCAACCAAGCGGCGAAGCGTCGGCGCGATGCGCGCATCGAGGGGGGGGTAACGGATTTCATGGGGAGCGGTAGACAGCGCCGGCTAGCTCCGGGTTTCGCGAGCATCGTGGTATCTGACGGTCTGATTTCACAAACTTGGCTCGTGGGTGGATTCTACCCAGGGTTTGGGCAACCCCACCTATCGCCCATGCGTGTTTCTGGTTTTTCTTTTGTCACCCTTGCATTTGCCCTGGCTCCCGCGTGGGTCGCCGCCCAAGCCGAACTTGGGCGGCGCACGCCTTCGGAGAAACAGGTTTTGGTGGATCGCGAGACGGGGCGCACCCTGGTGGCTTTGACCACGGCGGCGAGCAACGACGTGAAGCTTTACCAGACTCACCCGCAGTGGGCGCAGGACGGCGTGCACATCCTCTTTCGGTCGGACAACCGCAATCCGGCGAAGACGCCCCAAGCCTACGCGGTCAATGAAATCACCGGCGAAATCACGCAACTGACCGAGGGGGACGATACGATTACCTACAGCATGAACGTGTCGCGTCTGGGCAACCGGCTCTACTACCTGAGGGGCAAACCCGGCGGAGGTGCGCAGCGTTTGATGGTGCTGGATTTTGGTGCGCTGCTGGCCGACGTCGGCGCGGGCGGGGTGCGCGGGGCGGACGCCTATGAGCGCGTGGTGGCGACGTTGCCGGAGGATTTTGAGGGCGCGGGCGGCTTTGCTTTGGATGCGGATGAGAGTGCGGCGTATTTCGGCATGAGGCTCGCCAAGGCTCCGCCGCGCGAACCCGGCAAACCGATACCGCAGGTGCCGAGCGCCATCTTGGCGGTGGACTTCGCGACCGGGGCGCACCGCCGGGTGCTGGAGACGCCGTTTTTAATGGGGCACATCCAGACCAATCCCTGGGTGCCCGGGGAGATCATCTATTGCAACGAGACCGGCGGCGACGCTCCGCAACGCATCTGGACGGTGAGAGCGGATGGCACGGGCAACCGGCCGGTTTTTGTCGAGCAACCAGCCGATTGGGTGACGCATGAGTTTGTGGCGGATCGTGACACGGTGGTGTTTCATCTCATGGGCCATACACCCGAGCTGCGGCGGCGTCCGACCGGGGTGATGGCGATCAATCTTCGCACCGACGTGGTGACACCTCTCGGTCAGATCGAGCGCGGGCAGGGTTTTTGGCATAGCGCGGCGACCACGGACGGACGGTGGGCGGTGGCGGATAATTTTATCGGTGACATCCACATCATCAACCGCAGCACCGGTGAGATCACGCTGGTTTCAACCGGTCATGTCATGAAACCCGACCATGCGCATCCCAACTTTAGTCCGGACGGCACCCGGGTGCTGGTGCAGTCGGGCATGTTGAGCGGCGGGGTGAGTTTGGACCTGATGCTTATTCCGACGCCCGAGGCCCGGCGTTGACGGTGGGCGGCGGGGGGCGATGCAGGTAGCCGTGCAGTTCGGCTGCCAGTCGCGCGCCGAAACCAGGCACTTCGGCGATATCCTCCGGAGTGGCTTTGCGCAAACGCTCGATGTCGCCGAAGCGCTCCAGCAAGGCCGCGCGGCGAACCGTGCCGAGGCCGGTGAAATCATCCAGCACGCTTTCCCGAATCTTTTTGGAGCGAAGGTCGGCGTTATAGGTGTTGGCAAAGCGGTGGGCCTCGTCGCGGAGCCGTTGCAAGAGATGCAGGGCGGGCGAGTTGAGCGGCAGATTCAGCGGTTCGCGTGCGTCGGGGAAAATGATGGTCTCGTGTTTTTTCGCCAGACCCACGAGAGCCGGCGGGGTGAGGTCGAGGGCGAGAAAGGCTTTCAACGCGGCCGCGATTTGGCCGCGGCCTCCATCGATGACCACCAAGTCGGGAAAAGGCGTGCCTTCATCGGCCAGGCGCCGATACCGGCGCCCGACCACCTCCTCCATGGCGCGAAAGTCGTCGTTGCCGGTGAAGCTGCGGATTTGAAAGCGTCGGTAACCGGCTTTGTCCGGCCTGCCTTCGGCGAAACGGACCATCGAGGCCACGCAGTAGGTGCCGCTGATGTGGGAGATATCGAAACACTCCATGGTGCGGGGGGGCGGAGCAAGTCCCAGCGCCCGGCCTAGTTCGTCCAGCGCCGCTTCGTCGGTGGTGACCACCGGATGGTCCCGCTCGAATTTGCGCGTCTTGGCCAGGGTTTTTTCCAGGGCAAAAACGATGTCGCGCAACTCGGCGGCCTGCTCGAAACGTTTCTCGGCCGCCGCCGCGCTCATTTCCTGACGCAGTGTTTCCAGCCACTCGCGGGATTTTCCCTCCATGAAGGCGCAGGCCTCCTCCACCCGCTTTCGATACGCGGCGGGAGTGACGATGTTTTCGAAGCCGTAGAGTTCCTCCCGCACGTCGTCGTAGAGTTGCCAGGTGCCGTCGTCCCGGCGTTGGGGCGTGGCGTCTCCCAACAGCACGCCATATTGGCGTCGCAGTTGGGCCAGGGTTTTACGCAGCAGCCCGGAGTGCGCGAAGGGACCGAAGTAGCGCGAATGAGGATCCTTTCGCAGGCGAGTGAGGCGGAAGCGCGGCAGGGTCTCCGCCAAGTCCACCCGCACCAATAAAAAGCGTTTGTCGTCGACGAAATCCGTGTTGTAGCGGGGCTTCCACTGTTTGATCAATTTGCCCTCCAGCAGCAGGGCCTCGGGCTCGGAGCGCACTTCGATATAGTCGAAGTCATGGATCAGCTGAATCATGGCGCGGATCTTGGCCTGCACCGTGCCGGCCCGAGAGGGCGTGAAATACGAGGACACTCGTTTCTTGAGGGCCTTCGCCTTGCCGACGTAGAGTATGGTCCCGAGGCGATCTTTCATCAGATACACCCCGGGTGTGTCGGGAAGGCTGCGCACCTTATCTTTTAAGTTTACCGGGTCCATCGCTGGCATTTTGAAAAACATTCGTAAGGTTTCGCCATTCGCAACGCATGCTTTCCGGCTCAGTCACTTCTCCCGGCGCCCCCGCCGTCCTTCCTTCCCGTCCCACCCGCTACGAGTTGATCACGCTCGGCGATGAGTTGCTGCTCGGGCTCACCGCGAACAGTCACCTGGCTTACATCGGAGCGGCGCTGGGTCGTCACGGAGCCACCTTGAATCGTAATGTGACGATAACCGATGACGCCGACGCGATCGACGCTCAATTCCGCGAGAGTTGGGCGCGCAGCGATGTCGTGATCACCACCGGCGGCCTGGGGCCGACGTGCGATGACCGCACGCGCGAAGTGGTCGCCTGTGTGCTTGGTCAGGAATTGATTTTTGAGCCCGCCATCCGGGATGCGATCGAGGCGCGTTTTGCCCGGATGGGACGCCGCATGACGGAGAATAATTTAAAACAGGCCTACCGCTTCTCTCGGGGTGAGGTCCTGCCCAACGCGAACGGCACCGCGCCCGGTCTGTGGGTGGAGCAGGATGGCAAGATCCTCATCATGCTGCCCGGCCCGCCCAACGAGCTGCACCCGATGTTAAACGAGCAGGTGCTGCCTCGTTTAGCCCAGCTTGGACTGCTGGCGGCGCAAGAGGCCTATGTGCAGGTGCGCACCGCCGGGATCGGGGAGAGCGCGCTGGAGGTGAAGTTGCAGCCGCTTCTGTCTCCGCTGGGCGATGCACTCTCGGTTGCCTTTTGCGCACACCAAGGGCAGGTGGATCTGCGCCTGAGCTCTCCTTCGCAAGCGCTCGATCGACGACGGCTCGAAGACCTTGCCCGCGAGTGCGCCGTGCTCTTGGGCGAAGATTTTCTCTGTTTTGGCCACGACTCCCTGGCTAAAGTCTGCGCGGATCTGCTGCGGGTGGGCGAACACACCTTGGCGGTCGCCGAGACGGCCACGGGGGGGCTTTTGGCGAATTGCTTCACCGATATATCCGGGGCCTCGAAATTTTTTGCCGGTGGCTGTGTCTGTTATTCCAACGAGTCCAAGATGCAGCTCCTGGATGTTCCGGAGGATATCCTGCTCCAGCACGGGGCGGTATCGGCCGAGAACGCGGTGGCCATGGCGGCGGGGGTGGCGGAGCGTTTGGGCGCGGATTTTGGCTTGGCGATCACCGGGTTTGCCGGGCCCTGCGGCGGCACGCAGGAAAATCCGGTCGGAACGATCTATCTCGCGCTCTACACCCCGTCGGGCGTCTGGTCCCGTCGTCTTTGCCAGTCGGGTCCGCGCTCGGCGGTGAAGCAGCGGGCGGTTAATGCTGCGCTGGATTGGTTGCGCCGGGAGTTGGTTCGTGCCCGCCAGGTTGTTTGTTCCGACCGCGCCGCCGCCGGCTTGGCTGGCTAAGTTGTGGTCGCGGGGGGCTGGGGCTAATTCACCGCGGGCAGGCGGAGGCGCATGGTGGTGCCGGCGGGGCCGGTGGCGTGGAGGCGGATGTCGCCGTGATGGGAGACGAGGATGCGTTTGGCGATCGCGAGGCCGAGGCCGGTGCCATCGGCGCGGCCGGAGAGGAAGCTGTCAAAGATGTGGTCGGCCAGTTCGGGCGGGATGCCGACGCCGGTATCGATGACATCGATCACCGCCTGGCGCAGGCCGTCGGCGGTTTCCAAGGTGATGACGACATCGATGGCGCCGCCGGAGGGCATGGCGTGGGTGGCGTTGAGGAGGAGGTTGAGCAGGACCTGTTGGATCTGACCCTTGTGGACGTTGACGTGAACCGGGCGGGCCGGAGGTTCGAAGCGCAGGCGGATCTTGCTCTGGGCTAGTTTGAGGCGGATGAGCACGAGGGTATCACCCACGATATCGGCGAGGGACCAGCGCGAGTGCAGGGAGGACGGGGCCTTGGCGAATTGCAGCACGCGGGAGACGATGGCCTCGAGTTGGTCGAGTTTTTCGCCGATGACCCGCACGTCGGTGCGGCGGGGGTCGTCCTCGGGGAAGTCCAGGCCGAGGTAGCCGTAGAGGAGTTTGATAACGGTGAGGGGGTTGCGGATCTCGTGGGCGATTTCGGCGGCGAGCAGGCCCAGGGTGGTGAGCTGTTCGTTCTTGCGCAGGGTTTCTTCGCTTTGGAAGACGCGGCTGTAGAGACGGGAATTCTGGAGGGTAACGGCGGCGAGGCTGGCGAAGACGGCGAGCAGGCGTTTCTCGTCGTTGTTGAAGCGGTGAGGATGGTCGGTGAAGACGCCGAGCACGCCGACGGCCTCATTCTCCCAATGCATGGGGACGGCGAGCAGGGAGCGCAGGGCGGGATCGCGGGGCAGGTCCACCACATCGAGGTAGTCGGGTGCCTGGACGTTGATAAACTCCAGGTGACGGCGGGTGGAGAGACAGGCGCCGACGAGGCACGAGTCGAGGGCGAGGTCGCCTTCGGGAAGCAGGCCGGCGGGGGCGCCGCAGAGGGAGACGGCGCGCAGGCAGCGGCGGGCCGCGTTGTATTCAAAAAGCACCGACGCCCGGCCGGCGAGCAGGGAGGCGGCGGCGCGGGTGATGGCGTCGAGCAGGTCCTGGCGCTCGAGTTTGGAGACGAGGGCCAGGCCGGCGTCGACCAGGTTTTCGAGCTGGGTCGCCTTGCCGCGCAGATGGTGAAGCTGCCACAGTCGCAGCACCACGGCGGTGATCTCGGCGGCGACGGCGACGAGGTCGGCGAGGTCGGCTTCGCCGAAGCCGGCGGGTTGGTCGCTGTCGAGGTTGAGCACGCCGATGACCTGTCCGCGATCGGGGGAGAGCAAGGGGGCGGTGATTTCGGCGCGAACTTCGGGGCGGACGGGCACGTAGCGGGAATCGGCGCGCACGTCGGCCACGAGTTGGGGGCGGCCGTGGAGGGCGACCCAGCCGGTGATGCCTTGGCCGGGTCTTAGCGCGACCTCGTCGATGTCGTCGGGCATGCCGCGATGCACCTCAATCTCGAGCTTGCCGGTGTCCGGGCTGAGCAGGGAGATGGTGCCGGAAGAGGCGTGGAAATGAATGACAACCAGGCGCAAAATCTCCTCCATGGCGGCGCGAGGCGAGTCGGCCACGGCCGCGAGGCGGGCGATGGAAAGAAGCAGGGCCGGGTCGGCGCGGCGCGGACCCTCGCGGGAAGGCAGGGATGGGGGGCCGTTCACTCCTGGATCGAGAGTTCGGCCGAGCGAGCGCAGCTGGCCAGCGCGGTGTCGCGCAGCAGGCCGCGAAAATCTCGCGCGGCCATGACTTGAAGGCCGGCGTAGGTGGTGCCTTTGGGCGAGGTGACCTGATTGCGCAGTTCCTCGGGGTCGGTGCCGGTGGCGGCCATGAGTTTGGCGGAGCCGATGACCGTCTCGACGGCGAGGAGGTGGGCGGTGTCGCGGTCCAGGCCGCAGGTGACGCCGGCCTCGCGCAGCGCGGCGGTGAACTCGAAGAGGAAGGCGGGGCCGCAACCGCTGACGGCCATGAGGGCGTCGATTTTTTCCTCGGGTAGGCGGATTTCGCGGCCCATGGCGCGGAGCAGTCCGAGGACGGAGGCTTGGTCGGCGGGGGAGAGCTCGCGCAAAGGAGCCCAGCCCGTGACGCCGGCGCCGATGGCGGCGGGGGTGTTGGGCATGGTGCGCACGAGGTTGCGGGCGTGGGGAAAAGCGCGCGAAAGACGGCCGAGGGTTTTGGCGGCGAGGATGGAGAGGACGAGTTTGCCGCGGGTGAGTTCGGGTAGGGTGGGGTGGTCGCGCTCGATTTCCGCGAGTTGCTGGGGTTTGAAGGCGAGCACGACAAAGTCGGCCCCGCGGAGGAGGTCGGGCAGGTCGGCGGCGAGGCGCACGCCGGTGCGGGCGGCGAGGGCGGGTGCGGTGGGGTCGGCGCCGCCGAGGATGGAGATGTCGGCCGGGGTGGCGGCCTGGGTGGCGAGGAGGCCGTCGACGATGGCGGAGGCCATACGGCCGGCGCCGACGAAGGCGATTTTGCTAAGGGTGGACATGGTGTGCTGGAGACGGGAGGCGGGTCGCGCCGGATGGAAAAGCGGGCGGCTGGGAAAGTTAGTGGGACGGGGTGCGGCGGCGGCGCTGAACCGGGTGCGTAAGCAGGGCCGCCGCTCCGCCTCCGGGGCGATCATCGAGGGTGAGGTCGCCGCCCATGCCGCGGAGAGCGTGGCGCGCCACGGTCAGCCCCATGCCCACGCCGACGGTGTTTTTGGTGCTGATGAAGGGATCGAACATATGATCGCGGATCAGCGGGTCGATGCCGCGGCCGCGGTCCTCGACGCTCAGGGCGAGCAGGGGGCCGTCTTCTTCCGGCGTGTCGAGCAGGGCGGTGCGGATGGTCACCGGTCGGGGGCCGGCGTGGTTTTCGCCGTAGCTTTCACGCGCATTGGCCAAAATTTTGCCGAGGGTTTCCTCAAACATTTCCACATGGGTGTGGATGAGAAGGTCGCCGACCGGGTTATCGACCTCGATCGGGTCGGAGGCGGGATTTTCTCCGGCGAAGCGGCGGATGGAGGCGGCGATCAGGTCGTTCAGGGGGACGGGAGTGGTGGGCAGGCGGGATTTCACCACCAGGGAACCGAGCTGGCGAATAATGACGACGATGCGTTGGACGGCGGTGTCGAGATGTTCGGCATTGGCGCGCACCAGGTCGGGCTTGGTGGCGTGATTTTTGATGAGCTCAAGGTAGCCCAGAACGACGCCGAGAAGGTTGTTTAGGTTGTGGGCCAGGCCCTGGGTGATGGCGCCGATGGAGGCGGAGCGGCGGGCCTCTTGGAGTCGGCGCTGGAGGTCCAGTTTGTCCCGATTTATCTGGAGCAGTCGGAGCTGGGTATGGACACGGGCGAGCGTCTCATCCAAGTCGATGGGTTTGGTGATGTAATCCACCGCGCCGACGCCCAGCCCGGCGAGCCGGCCCTCTTTGGAACTACGGGCGGTCACAAAGATCACCGGGACATTTTGGTGAACGGGATGGGCGTGCAGACGTTGACAAACCTCGATGCCGTCCATCTCGGGCATCATGACGTCGAGCAGGATGAGGTCGGGGCGTTCGCGCTCGACCAAGTCGAGGGCCTCCTGGCCGCCGTAGGCGGGAATGACGGTGATACCCTCGCGTTCGAGGGCGCGGCGGAGGAGTTGAACGTTGACGGGTTGGTCGTCGGCGACGAGGACCTTGGCGGGTTGGGTCATGCGTGGGACAGGAGGCGGGCCTTCAGGGTATTGCGCAGGAGCATGCACACGGTCATGGGGCCGACGCCGCCGGGGACGGGGGTGATTTTGGAAACGAGGGGGGAAACCGAAGCGAAGTCGACGTCGCCGACGAGCTTGTAGCCGGTTTTTTTCGTAGGATCGGGCACACGGTTGATGCCGACATCGATGATCACTGCGCCGGGTTTGACCATGTCGGCCTTGACGAATTCAGGTTTGCCGATGGCGGCGATCAGGACGTCGGCGAGGCGGGTCAAGGCGGGCAGGTCCGAGGTGCCGGAGTGGCAAATCGTGACGGTTCCGTTGGCGCCGGCTTTCTTCTGGAGCGCCAGCAAGGCGACGGGCTTGCCAACGATGAGGGAGCGGCCCAGTACGACGACGTGCTTGCCCTTGAGATCGACCTCGGAGCGGGTCAGCAGCTCCATGACGCCGGCGGGAGTGCAGGCGACGAAACCAGTCTCGTCCTCCTGGGCGATTTTGCCGAGATTCAAGGTATGGAAGCCGTCCACGTCCTTGTGGGCGGCGATGCGTCGAAAGACGGCCAGTTCATCCAGCGGTTTGGGCAGGGGGGATTGAACGAGGATGCCGTCGACGGTGGGGTCGGCGTTTAAGTCATCGATCAGGGCCTCCAACTCGGCCTGGGCGATGGTGACCGGCGGGAGGATGACACGGCTTTCGATGCCGACCTCGGCGGCGGTTTTCTCCTTTTTCTTTACGTAGGAAACCGAGGCGGGGTCCTCTCCAACGCGGACGAGGGCGAGGCAGGGTTTGCGGCCGGGCAGACCGGCTACGCGGGCCTTGAGTTCGGCGATGATGGTGGCGGAGATGGCGTTGCCGTCTATGAGCTGCATCGAGATACGAGAGGCGTGGGTTAACGGGGGCGCGGCCGGCGAGTGGCCAAAGGATCGGATGGCAAACGTTATTGAAGTTTCAACGAGTCGACCTGGATGACTAGTTCTTTCCCGGTGCCGAGAGAAGCTACTGAGCCCAGGATAAAAACCGGCCGGCCCAGGTAGGCGTCCATGCGTTCGGTGAGGAGCAGGCGCGAGATGTCGAGGTAGGCGATGCGGGAACCACCGGAGTCGTTGAGTTGGTAGTCGTAGGGCCGACGGGGGCGGAGCGGGTTGCGGGTGGAGGCAACGACGCCGTGAAAGGTGCGGGCGAGGCGAGGTTCGCCGGCTTCTAGGCCACGTCCGGGCGATACGTTGGGTTGCAGCGCGGGGGCGTCGCTTGGCAGGACACTGGCCAAGTCGTCCATGAGCGGAGGGGGTGTGCTTGGGTTGGTGGCGGTTTCGGTTGCGACGCTGGTGACGGGCAGGGGCGTGGAGGCGGGAGCGCCCGGCAGGCGAACGTAGGCGGTCACCGGACCGGCGAGGGAAAACTTGTTAAAGCGACCTTCCACGTCGGCAAACTCGGTGCGGTCGGCCTCTCCGGCTAAACCGATGACGGGGGCATCGGTTGACGGTGCCGCATAATAGGCGGCACCCGGTCGAACCTCGAAGTTTTTCAAGGTGTCTTTTTCGGCCACGAAGACGGCGTGAGGCCCGGGGAGTTCCACGGCCGCCCAACCGGCGGGCGCGGTGGTGCCGAGCAGGCGAGCGCCGACGGGGGCGGTTCCGAGCGAGAGGGCACCCTCGGCGGGGGTGGCATAAGCGGGGAGCGCGGTATCAAGCACGGCGGCGTGAGCTTCGCGGAACGGATCGGCTAAGCCGAGCAACAAGGCGAGGATGAGGGCAAGGCGCTTCATGACGGTATGGAGTTAAACGTTGCCGACTATGACGGGGCGAGTAGGCGGTGGAAGCAAGCGCGGGCTAAGGTTCCGGGTGGTAAATAAAGCGATGTGGCGTGGCGGAGGTGATCGGGCTCGGCCAGGCTCCAGCTTAAACCCGGTTAGGTTAGCTCACGGTTCGGGGTTGAACGGCAGCGCGGGTTCGTTCAAGGCGCCCAAGGCGGGAGGCGAACCGGCAGTCCGTGCCGCCCGAAGGATCGAGCAGCCGGACCGCTGGATTTTGCCTCTGCTTTGCGTGCACGGCGACTCCGTGTTCTAGAGCGGGGCCTGAATAGCGGTGGGTGAGTCTGGATTGGAAAACAAAT
>CAYNUW010000042.1:0-17218 GCA_964400455.1 uncultured Akkermansia sp.
CACCCCCTCGCCCTTTCTCTCAACCTTTTAACTCTCAACACCCGCATCACCATGGCTCGCATCTGCGCTATCACCGGCAAACGCCCCGTCAAAGGCTCCATCATTCACCGCAAGGGTCAGTCCAAGAAGAGCGGCGGCATCGGCACGCACGTGACCAAGAAGACTCCCCGCAAATTTAAGCCGAACCTCCAGCGCATCCGCGTCAAACTCGCCAACGGTGGAGTCAAACGCATGCTCGTCTCGGTCAAGGCCATCAAGGCCGGCTTGGTCGAAAAGGCCTAAGCCCCACTCCCCCACCTTGCCGTCCACGCGACGGTCACCTGCCCCGCCCTCCCACGATGGCGGGGTTTTTTGCGCACCCCGCTTGCCGCCCACCCCCGCTCGTTTTCCCTAAGGTCGTTTGTCCGCTCAACCACATCACCCTTCGCCCACCCTGCGCCTCGACGCCGTGGTCAAATCTTTCCCCGGCCAGACCACGCCCGTGCTCGGACCTCTGTCTCTCACGGTCGCCCAAGGCGAGTTTGTCTCCCTGCTCGGCCCTTCCGGTTGCGGTAAATCCACCCTGCTCCGCCTGCTCTCCGGCCTCGACCTGCCCAGCGCCGGCAAGGTATTGATCAACAACGCCCCGCCCGCCGCCAGCGACGACCTCGCCTACGTTTTCCAAGACCCCACCCTCCTGCCTTGGCTCACCGTCACCGGCAACGTCGAAACCCTCCTGCGTCTGCGCCATGTGCCCGCCGCCGAACGCACCCGCCGCCGCGACGCCGCCCTCGACCTCGTCGGCCTCGCCGACCGCGCCACCGCCTACCCCCGAGAACTCTCCGGCGGCCAGCGAATGCGCGTGTCCCTCGCCCGCGCCCTCGCCACCGAGCCCCGCCTGCTGCTGCTCGACGAGCCTTTCGCCGCCCTCGACGAAATGACCCGCGACCGGCTCGGCGAAGAGCTCCTCGTGATTCGCGAACGCCAGCGCTGGACCGCCCTCTTTGTCACCCACTCCGTCGCGGAGGCCGTCTTTCTTTCCGATCGCCTACTCCTCCTCGCCGCCCGCCCCGGCCGCATCCTCCAAGACCTCTCCATCGACCTCCCCCACCCCCGCCGCCCCGCCCTGCGTCGGCATCCCGCCTACCTCAATCTCGTCGCCGAGGTCTCCGCCCGCTTGCGCGCCCTCGAGGATAACTCCGCCCCATGAGCCCGCTCCGCTCCCCCCGCTGGTGGCTGCCCGTGCTCGTCGCCGCCCTCTTCCTCGCCGGCTGGCAAGCCCTACACCATTCGCTGCCACCCGAACGCCGGTTCCTTTTCCCCGACCTACCCCGCCTGGCCGAGGCCTTCCGTATCCACGGCGCGGATCTCCTGCGCGCCGCCCGCCACACCGCCCTCGCCGCGCTCGGCGGCTTCGGCCTGGCCATCGTCGGCTCCGCAACCTGCGCCCTGCTGTTGGCCAGCTCCAGCTGGATCCGCCTCGCCCTCTACCCCTACCTGATGGGTCTGCAAATGGTCCCCGTCATCGTGGTGGCTCCCATCCTCATCCTCTGGGTCGGACCCGGCGCACCGAGCGTCATCATCGTTACTTTCCTCATCACGTTTTTTCCCCTGGTGGTCAACACCACCCAGGGTCTGCTCTCGGTGGACCGCACCCACCTCGACCTCTTCCGCATGGGCCGCGCCGCAAAATGGCAGGAGCTGCTCCTGCTGCGCGCCCCCGCCGCCCTGCCCTACTTTTTCACCGGCCTGCGTATAGCCGCCATCCTCGCCCCCATCGGCGCACTCACCGCCGACTATCTCGTCGGCACCAGCTCGGGCGACCGCTCCGGCCTGGGCATCACCGCCCTGCTCTTCAGCTCGCGCAACGAAATCCCCGCCCTCTACGCCACCGCCTTGGTCGGCTGCGCCTTGGGTTTCGGCTTGGTCGCCCTGGTCTCGCTGGCCGCCCGCGCCACCCTCGGCCGCTGGCACGACGGCCAGTCGTAACCCGCTCTACACCAATACCCCGTCGCGCAGGGTGAGCGCTCGCTCGCAGCGTCGCGCATGCAGCGGATTGTGCGTCACCAAAACCAACGCGCACGCTTCCTCCGCCCTCAGGCCCAGCAACAACTCAATGATCGCGTCACCCGTCTGCTCATCGAGATTGCCCGTCGGCTCGTCCGCCAAAATCAGCTTCGGCCGGTTCATCAAGGCTCGCGCGATCGCCACCCGCTGCCGCTCCCCGCCCGACAAGCGCCCCGGCACGTGCTCCGTTCGCTCCCCCAAGCCCACTCGGCTCAGCAGGTCGCCCGCCCGCTTCCGCTCCGCCGGACCCACCGGCCCCAGCAGCCGCGCGGCCAGCAGCACGTTGTCCAGCGCATCGAGCTCGGGCACCAGATAAAAGGACTGAAACACGAGCCCCACACGCCGCCCGCGCGCCGCCGCCGTCAACTTCGCCTCCCCCCCCCAGCGCACTTCCCCCGCCTCCGGCGCGTCTAGACCCGAGAGCAGATTCAGCAAAGTGGACTTACCCGATCCCGACTCCCCCCGGATCGACACACTCTCCCCTTGGGCCACCACCAGGTCCACCCCACGCAGCACCTCCAGCACTCGCTCGCCGCTCGGATAACTCTTGCGCAGCCCGCGCGCCTCCAGGACCACCGCGGCATTAGTCATAAGGAGGCTTTCCATCGTCGGCTCACTCACTGCGCAAGGCCTCCACCGGTTTCAGCCGCGCCGCCCGCCACGCCGGCAACAATCCCGCCAACGAGGACACCACCAACGCGCAACTCACAATCAAGGCCAGATCCCCGCCCGACAAATGCGCCGGCAGCTGGCTGAATTGATAAAAGCGCGCCAACGCCTCCTCGCTGCCCGTCAACCGGGTGAACCCCGCCACCAGATCATTGCGGAAATGCACCACGGTGAAGCCCAGCACCAGACCGAGCGCCGTGCCCGTCACCCCGATGATCACCCCTTGCCAGCAAAAACACGCCGCCACTTGCCGGGGCGTCGCCCCCAAGGCCCCCAGCAAACCGATTTCCCGCGTCTTTCGCACCACCGCGATCAACAGCGACGAGGCCACGGAAAAAGCCGCCACCACGATGATGAACAACAGCAGGAAAAAGATCATGTTTTTCTCCAGCTGCAGCACGAAGAGAAACTCCTGGTTAACATCCATCCACGAACGCGCCTCCCCCGCCCGTCCCAGGCGCTGATTGATTGCCCGCGCCACCCGGTCGGGATCCGCCCCGGGCTCCAGTTTCACGTTCACCCCGTGCACCGTGTCCCCCAGCCCGTAAAGCTCCTGCATCGTGCGCAGCGTCGCGATCACCACGCTGCTGTCCAACTGCTGGTGCCCGATCTCGAAGATCCCGCAGACTTCCAGCTCGCGCGGCATCAACACCGCGTCGGCCTGCAACTTTTCCAACAACAGCGGCGAATACACCTGCACCCGGTCACCCACCCGCGCACCCAAGGACACCGCCAGCTGCGAGCTCAAGATCACCCGGTCGTCATCCAGCGCGTCAAAAGCCCCCGCCTTGATGTAGCGTCGCAACGGCGCCACCGCCTCGCCCAGGTCCAGATCCACCCCTTGGATCACCGGAAACGAGGGGTGCCGGTCGCGCTTCAACATCACCACCCCTTCGGCGAAGGGCGCCGCCGCCACCACACCCTCCACCGCCAGCACCTCCCGCACCACCGCCTCCGGCGCGGACATGTTTCCCGCCGCCCGCACCTGCACCTCCCCTTGCGTGCCGACGATCATCTCCCGGATCTCGCGACCAAAGCCGCCCATCACCGAGATCGACACGATCAACAGCATCACCCCCAACCCCACCCCGAGCACCGAGATAAGGGTGAAAAACGGAAACCGCTTCCCCGTCGGAAACAGTTGTTTTAGCGCCAGGTAGAGCGGCCAGGACATCGTCGGTTCAGCCCGCCGTGTTGCGCAGCTGCGGATACAGGATCACGTCGCGTATGCTCTCCGCCCCGGTCAGCAGAATGGCCAGGCGGTCGATGCCGATGCCCATGCCCCCCGCCGGCGGCATCCCGTGCTCCAGCGCGAGCAGAAAATCGTGGTCGATCTTCTGCTGCTCCTCGCCGGCCTGCGCCTCGAACATCGCCCGCTGCACATCGGGATCGTTCTGCTCCGAATAGGCCGGAGCCACCTCCATGCCGCCGATGATCAACTCGAAGACGTCGATCGTGCTCGGATCGTCCGCCGTGATCTTGGCCAGCGGACACAGTTCCTTGGGCAGGTGCGTGACAAAGGTCGGCTGAATCAGATTCGGCTCGATCAACTTGCCGAAAATCTCGTTCGTGAGCTCAAAGTCCTCCCACTTCGCGTCGGCGAACAGCCCCAGCTTCTGCACGCCCGCGATCTTCTCGTCCTTGCTCCGCGAGAACCAATCAACGTCTCCCGTCTTCTCGATGATCAGATCCTTGTAGCGCACCTCGCGCCACGGCGCGCCAAAATCGATCTCCTGACCGCTGGCCGCATGGCGGATCTTCATCGTCGCCGCCCCGCTCTCGTCCACCGGGCGCACCACGTCGCGCACCAGATGCGTCAACAAATCCTGCACCAGCGTCATCATGCCGCGATAGTCGCTGTAGGCTTGATAGACCTCCAGCATGGTAAACTCCGGATTATGCCGCCGCGACACCCCTTCGTTGCGGAAATTGCGCCCGATCTCGAACACCCGGTCGTAGCCGCCGACCAGCATCCGCTTCAAATAAAGCTCCAACGAGATTCGCAGCACGAAATCCGTGCCCAGCGCGTTGTGGTGCGTCTGAAAAGGCCGCGCCGCCGCGCCGCCCGCCACCGCCTGCAACACCGGAGTCTCCACCTCCAGAAACGCCCGGTCCTCCAGGAACCGCCGCACCGCGCTCACGATCCGCGAACGCAACATCAACCGGCGCCGCGAATCCGCATTCACGATCAAATCCAGATAACGCTGCCGATAAACCTGCTCGGCGTCGCTCAGTCCGTGCCACTTCTCCGGCAGCGGCCGCAGCGCCTTGGCGACCAGCGTAAACGCGTCCACCCGCACCGTGATCTCTCCCGTCTTGGTTTTGAACAAGGTGCCGCTCACCCCGAGAATGTCGCCCAGATCGAGCGATTTCTTGAAGACACCATAACGCTCCTCGCCCAGCACGTCCTTGCGAAAATACAGCTGAATCTGCCCCTGCTGGTCCTGAATCTTCACAAACGAGCTGCCGCCCTGAACCCGAAAGGTCACCAGACGACCCGCCACCGTCACCGCCGCCCCATAGTCCTGCCCCTCGACATAGAGGGCTTTCGCATCCTGGGAAAAATGCGTGACCGCGACGTTGGCGCGGAAGGGATCAAAACCGCCGGCGCGCAGGTCTGCGAGTTTCTGCCGGCGCACGGCGTGCTGGTCGTGGGAAATGTCGGGCGCGTTTTCGCTCATGGAACCGCGCACGCTGGGCACCCGCCGCCCGCCGCGCAAACGCAAAGGCGCACGAACGCAAATCCCGGCTTTACGCCCGCCGGCCGGGTCGCTTGGGTGTGCGGTTTCCCCCGCCCAAGCATGGCCGAACCCACTCCCTCCTCCTCTCCCGCCGGTGATGATCGCAACCTCGTGCGCATCGACGACAGCTACCTCAACCTCTCCCTCGAGGACAAGTTGACCATGTTCTGGGAGAAAAACGGCCGCGCCATCTCCTTCGCCGTGGCGGCCGTGGCCGTGGCCCTCATCGCCAAGTGGGGCTTCGACCAATACGCCGCCGCCCGCTCCCGCGCCATCGCCGCCGAATACGCGGCCGCCGGCGACTCCGCCGCCCTCGCGGCCTTCCGCGCCGCCCACCCCACCGCCTCGCTCGCCGGCGCCGCCGCCCTGCGCCTCGCCGACGAAGCCTACGAGGCCTCCCGCTACGCCGAGGCCGCCAAACTCTACGCCGAGGCCGCCCCCCTCCTCACCGGCCAACCCCTCGCCGACCGCGCCCGCCTGGGCGTCGCCATCTCCCAACTTCAGGCCGGCGACTCCGCCGCTAAAGCCACCCTCGAAACCCTCGCCAACGACACCGCCCTGGCCCGCACCCTCCGCGCTGAATCCGCCTACCACCTCGCCGTGCTCGCGCGCGACGCCTCCGCCTCGGCCGACGCCCGCCGCTGGAGCGACCTCGCCTTGAGCGTCGAACCCCAAGGCCTCTGGGCCCAGCGCGCCATGCAGTTGGCCAGCGCCCTACCCTCCGAACCGACCGCGGCCCAACCCACGGAAATTGACACGACCGTAACATTCCCAAGTTCCTCAAAATGAGGAACTAAAAATAGTTTTAACCCAGGAGGCCGTTTCCCTTGCCAGCCGATTGGCAAAGGTTCAACGTCTTCCTCCCTCTCCCGTGGTTCTGGGAGACACCCGACGAGCCCGCCGACACCCCAAACGGCGGGTTTCGTTTTGCCCCACGGCCACCAGAGCGAACGCCCCCCCTCAACCGCAGGCGGCCGCCTACTCCTCGAGCAACCGCCCAATCGCGCCGGCCAGAGATTCCGCCGCTTTGCGACACCAGTCGTCGCCCAGCTCCGGGGTCGCCGCGCACGCATCGCCCATCACTCCCTGCGGCGCGATGTCCCTGGTCGTCCAGCCGAAGGTCAGCGCCGAGCCCTCCGGTCGGAGCAGGGTCGGATCCTCCAGCCGCGCCGGGTAATGACACACCGCAAGGTCGGTCTTCACCAAGCCGGGCGCCAGCGCCAGCATCAGCGCCGTTTCCCATTGCCCGGCATGGAAGCCATACGCCGCCTCCTGCGCGCTCTGCTCCGGACGAAACGCGGACTGCACCATGCCGATCCTCACCCCGCCCCGCCCGGCCTGCAACTCGCGGATCAACGGCACCAGCAAAGCGCTGTTTCCGCCATGCGTATTAAAAAAAGCGATACGCCGGAACCCCAGCGCCAGCAACTGGGCCACCTGGGAACGGGCCAGGGCCCAAAACGTGCCCGCCGAATGCGTCAGCGTGCCCGGCCAGTCGGCGTGTTCGTTGCTCTTGCCCACCACAATCGGCGGCGCCACCCACACCGGGACTTCGGCCGTCAACGCCGCCAGCGCCCGCGCCAGCAAACCCTGGCCAATCATCGCGTCCACCCCAACCGGCAGATGCGGCCCATGTTGCTCGATGGCCCCCGTCGGGATGATCGCCAGCGCCCCCGGCCGCTCCCCCGCCTCCGCCAGCTCCCCCCCCGTGCAAGCGCCGAGGTATCGCCGCCCCCACGGGCGCCACAACCCGCCGGCCGCGTTCCCGCCCGCTCGGCCGCCCGGCGACTCCACCCCAGCCGCCTCACCCAAACAACACGCCAGCCGCTCCACCGCGGTGTTGCGCGCCTTATCCGCCTCACCGACCGCCATGACGCTGCGCAAACCCGCCGGGGCGTCCCAGCGTCCCGGCCGAAAATGCAGATCTTGCCCCGGCGCCCCGACCACCGGAACCGGCTCCGTTCCCAACGCACCCGCCACCAGGGCCTGGGCGGCGGCGCGCGCCTCCTCGGACCCGGCCGGATGAAAATCCAGCCCCAAAGCCGACAAATGCACCCGATACACCCGCAATCCCGTCTCCACCCTCGCATCCCGTGCCGCCGCATCGAGAAGTTCCCGTTGCCACGGACTGGTGGAGAAAATGAGCAGCCGCTCAAAACCCGCGCCCTTCACCGACCGCGCCTGCTCCAGCACCAGCGCGTGCGCGGTTTCCAAACTTACGCCGAACCAGGTATGCTCCGGATAAGGCGCCGGCCCAAAGCGCAGCGGCGGCAACACCCACACCGCGCCGCCCGACCGCGCGCACGCTTCCGGCAACAACAACCCCGCCAACACCTCCTCCGCATCAATCGGCAAACCCAACCCATGGTCGGCAAAACCATGCGCCACCATCACCGCCAAAGCCCCCGGTCTCCGCGCGGCCGCAGCAAATTCAGTGGTGGGCAGGTGCGCCCAGGACGTGTCGAAACCGGCGTTCGCCAGCCAGGTCATGGTCATGACCCCACCCTGCACCATTCTCCCCGGACGCGGCGAGTGGGAAAACAAAACCCTCGGTGCGGGCTCGCCTTGCGCCCGCGTTCACGCACACTCCTTCATAGCGACCTTTCATGTCCTTTTCCTACACCCGCCAAATCCATTTCGCCGACACCGACGCGGCCGGCGTGATGTTCTTCGCCCGCTACCTTTCACTCTGCCACGAGGCCTACGAAGAATCCCTCGCCGCCGCCGGCCTGGACTTGGGACGCTTTTTCGCCGACCACGGCGTGATCATCCCCATCTCGCGCAGCGAAGCCTCCTACCTCCGCCCACTCACCTGCGGCGAACGCGTCCGGGTCGATCTCGCCGCCTCTCGCCTCGGTCCCGACTCCTTCGCCCTCGATTACGAGGTCTGGAAGCTCGGCGCCTCCCCCAAAAAAGCCGCGATCCTTCGCACCGTGCACGTCTGCATCGCCTCGGCCGACCGCAACCGCCTGCCCCTGCCGGAGCCCATCGAAACCTGGCTCGGCCTCCACCCCGCAACGGTGAAATAAACGCCGCCTCCTCGACATGCCTCTCCTGCGTTATGCTCCCGTCAACCGGCCCTGCCGCCTCTGCGGCGACGGCTTCGAACACCGCGAAGCCGCCAACTCGCTCCCACTCGAAAATTGCCCCACCTGCGGTCAAGCGGTGAAACGCGCGGCGATCCACGCCGTCCATACACCCAGGTTACTGAAACCCCTTTCCGTCTCCGACGCCAAGGGTCTAGGCTTCTCCGTTTTCAAAAAAACCGCCTCCGGCGAATTCGAACGTCAATGATCCCCTCCGCCTCCCGCTCCGCCCTCCTCCTCCTCTCCGCTCTAGCGGCGCTCACCCGCGCCCAGGCGCAGACCACGCCGGAGAACGAACCCACCGGACTCACCGCCCTGCCCACTCAATCCGCCGCAGCCCTCACCGAGCCCGCCCCCTCCGCCGTCGCCGATCTCTTGGCCACCCCCGCGCCCGCCCCCTCCACCGCGCCGGAGTTTAGCCTCCAACAAGCCATCACCTTGGCCCTCGAAATCAACTTTGACCTCCGCATCCAACGGCTCACCAGCCGCTCCACTTCCGACACCGAGGACATAGCCCGCTCGGACTATGACCCGACCCTCTCCCTGACCGCCTCCTCCCGCCAGAGCCAAGGCATCCGCACCACGGTGGATGCCAACGGCAACATCATTCCCGGCGCCGGAGCCCGCACCGACACCGACGATGCTCGCGTTAGCATCAGCCAACGCATCCCCCTGGGCACCACCATCACCGGCTCCACCGTGCTCTCCCGCCGGGACTCGAATCGCCCCAACGCCGGGCCGCCCGATCCGGCCTACGACTCCGACGTCTCCATCACCGTGCGCCAGCCCCTGCTCAAGGGCGCGGGCACGACCATCAACAACGCCGCCATCAACCGCGCCAAACTCGGCACCGAACGCGCCGCCGCCGATTTCGCCGCCCGCGTCTTCACCGTGGTCCGCGATGTCGAAGTCGCCTACGCCAACCTCGCCTACGCCCGCGAACAGGTCGGCATCCGCGCCTTCTCCCTCGAGGTGCGAAAAAAACTCTACGAGGAAAACCGCGTGCGCCGCGAAACCGGCGTCGCCACCGATCTCGAGGTCCTCCAAGCCGAGGTCGCCGTCGCCTCCGCCGCCCGCGATCTCCTTTTGGCCAACCAAACCGCCCGCGACCGCGAGGAAGACCTCATGAGCCTGCTCGGCGACACCACCTTCGACGGCCAGATCGGACCCGTCGCCGCCCCGCACCCCCCCCCCCCCCCCCGCGACCGGCAAACCCGCCTGGCCCGCGCCCGCGTCAACACCCCCGAATACTTCTCCGCCCTGGCCGGCATCCGCCAGCAGGAACTGGACATCGCCACCGCCCGAAACGCCCGCCTGCCCCAGCTCGACCTCTCCGCCGGCGCCGGCTACACCAACACCGACGAGACCCTCCGCGCCAGCAACGCCAACCTCTGGGAAGGCAACGGCTACAGCTGGAATGTCGGCGCCTCGCTCAGCTTCCCCTGGGGCTTCCGCGAGGAGCGCGCCCGCCTCCGCCAGGCCCGCGCCGGCCGCGAACGCGAGGAGCTTCGCCTCGCCCAGATCGAACAAAACATCCTCGCCACCGTGCGCGAGGCCGTGCGCGCCGTCGAAACCAGCCGCGAGAACCTGCGCCTCTCCGCCCTCACCGCCACCCTCCGCGCCCGCGAATTCGAGGTTGAAAAGGCCCGCTACGACAGCGGCCTGTCCACCTTCCGCCGCGTCCAGGAAGCCCAGGACGATCTCGACCAGGCCCGCCTCGCCGAACTCCAGGCCAAGGTCAATCTCCGCACCGCCCAGGCCACCCTCGATCGCCTCGAGGGCACCGCCGCCGCCCGCTACGGACTCTCCCTCGAACCCTGAGGGAGATCCTGGAATCCCCTTCAGGCTAACTGTCTGACAAAACCACCGCCGGTTGCGCTGGAACGCGGCTGGGTGAATTGTGGACTCTATCGCGACTACGCTTGGTTCGCGCCGCCTCCTCCGCTGCGCGATCAAAGCGGTCACCGATCCCTTCGCCCCCCTCCACCCCGCACCGCCGTGATCCGCCCCACCTCCCTAGCGCGCTACGCCCTGCCACTCCTGCTGGCCGTCTCCGCCTTCGCCGCCTCCATCGACCGCCAGGCCGTCGTCTCCCGCCACAACGTCCGCAACACCGCCATCGCCCCCGAATCCGCCCTCACCCTCGGCAACGGCGACTTCGCCCTCACCGTGGACGTCACCGGACTTCAAGGGCTCGAACGCATCTACCACGACAACGGCCTTCCCCTCGAAACCCGCACCACCTGGGCCTGGCACGAGTTCCCCAACACCGAAGGTCACTCCCTCGATGACGCCATGGGGCCGATTGACTTCCACGGCCGCGAAATCCTCTACCCCATCCGCCAAAACAGCCCCGCCGGCCGCTACTTTCGCGAAAACCCCCAGCCCATGCCGCTCGGCCAGTTCGCCTTCACCTTGTTCGGCGAACCCCTGCGCACCGAAGACATCGCCGGCGTGAACCAGACCCTCGACCTCTGGACCGGCCTCGTCACCAGCCGTCTCCTCGTCCGCGGCGAACCCCTCGAGGTCGTCACCTCCGCCCACGGCCAATCCGCCGTGCTCGGCGTGCGGGCCCGCTCTCCGCTCATCGCCCGCGGCGACCTCCAGGTCCGCCTCCGCTTCCCCTACGCCTACCGCATCTCCATCGCCCACAAAGCTCCCTTCATCTGGGAACAACCCGAACGCCACTCCACCACCCTCACCCTCGTCGCACCCGGCCACGCCCGCCTCGATCGCACCAGCGACACCACCCGCTACGCCGCCGACCTGCGCTGGTCCTCTCCCGCCACCTTCACCGAGGTAGCCCCCCACGATTTCCGCCTCGCCGCCAGCTCGGGCGACACCCTCGCCTTCACCTGCGCCTTGTCCGACTCCAACCACCCCGCCCCCGCCCTCTCTACCCCGGAAGAGGTCGCCGCCTCCTCGACCGCCGCCTGGCGCGACCATTGGACCCGCGGCGGCATGATTGACCTGTCCGCCGCCACCGATCCCCGCGCCCCCGAACTCGAACGCCGCACCGTCCAGTCCCTCTACCTCATGCGCGTGAACTACGCCGGCGCCTTCCCCCCCGCCGAAACCGGCCTGCAGCACCTCAGCTGGTTTGGCAAACACAACTCCGAGGTCTACTTCCTCCACGCCGCCCAATTCTACCAGTGGGGCCACCCCGAACTCATCGAGAAAGGCCTCGCCTGGTATCAACGCATCCTCCCCCTCGGCCAGGCCGTCGCCCGCCGCGAGGGCTTCACCGGCGTGCGCTGGCCCAAAATGGCCGGCATCGACGGCCGCCCCTCCCCCGGCGGCATCAACCCCTACATCATCTGGAACCAACCCAACCCCATCTACCTCGCCGAACTCGTCCACCGCGCCCGCCCCGGCCCCGAAACCCTCGCCCGCTACCGCGACATCGTCTTCGAATCCGCCGAGTTTCTCGCCTCTTTCGCCCACCGCGACCCCGCCACCGGCGTCTGGCACCTCGGCCCCCCGCTCAAAAACGTCACCGAAAGCACCCGCCCCGAACTCGTCCGCAACCCCACCTTCGAGGTCGCCTTCTGGTACTACGGCCTCCACCTCGCCCAGCTTTGGCGCGAGCGTCTCGGCCTGCCCCGCGAACCGCGCTGGGAAGCCGTCCTCAAAGGCCTCGCCCCCCTCCCCACCGTCGCCACCGACCACGGCGAACTCTACCTCGAAATCGAGGGCGTCGAAGACATCTACGCCGAAGGCAAAGGCGCCATCCCCACCTCCATGCTCCTCGCCCTCGGTTATCTCCCCGCCACCCCCAAACTCGACCTCGCCATCACCCGCCGGACTTTTGACCTCATTCACGCCCGCAACGGCGTCGAACGCTGGGTCAGCTGGCAAATGGGCCAGGGCGCCGCGACCGCCGCCCGCCTCGGTTTGCCCGAAATCGCCATCGATATCCTCACCAATCGCAAGGGCCCCGCCCGCTTCATGCCCAGCGGCTACGTCCGCCGCCCCCGCGACCCCGAGGGCGCCGTCGCCTACCTCCCCGCCAACTCCGCCTTCCTCCTCGCCGTGGGCCTCATGGCCGGAGGCTGGGACGGCGCTCCCCACCCGCACACCCCCGGCTTCCCCCGCGACGGCCGCTGGGAGGTGCGCGCCGAAGGCCTCCTCCCCATGCCGTAAACAGCACGCCCGCCGACGAGACCACCGGCCCCGCCCTCCCCGCATTCGGTTGACCGCTCCCGCCTTCGTCGCCCTTTTCCAACCCACCCATGAAACACGTTTTCACCCACTCCTCCGCCGAGACCGCCGCCATGGACACCACCCGGCTGCGCGCCGAACACCTCCTCGAAAACCTCTTCCAGCCCGACACCATCCAGCTCACCTGGTGGGAGACCGACCGCACCATCGCCGCCGGCATCCTGCCCGTGTCCTCCGCCGTCACCCTGCCCCACCGCCCCGAGCTGAGATCGGCCTTCTTCCTCGAACGCCGCGAAGCCGGCATCATCAACATCGGCGGCACCGGCGTGGTCACCGTGGATGGCGTCGCCTACCCGCTGGCCTCCCTCGACGGCCTCTACCTCGGCCGCGGCGCCAAGGACGTTGTCTTCACCTCCGACGACACCGCCACCCCGGCCAAGTTTTGGCTCCTGAGCTACCCCGCCCACGCCGCCTACCCCACCCGCCACGCCCCCTTCACCTCCGCCGAAACCGTGGTGCTCGGCGCTCCCGCCACCGCCAACGAACGCCACCTCACCAAACTCATCCACGCCGGCGCCTTCCCCACCTGCCAGGTCGTCATGGGCGTCACCCGCATGCAACCCGGCGGAGTCTGGAATACCATGCCGCCCCACACCCACCTGCGCCGCTCCGAGGTCTACCTCTACTTTAACGTCCAGCCCGGCCACGCCGTGTTCCACTTCATGGGCCAACCCCAGGAAACCCGCCACCTCCTCGTCCAGAACGAACAGGCCGTGCTCTCCGCCCCCTGGTCCATTCACAGCGGCGTCGGCACCGCCGCCTACTCGTTCGTCTGGGGCATGGGCGGCGAAAACCAGGAGTTCTCCGACATGGACCCCGCCCCCGTCGCCACCCGGCGCGGGCCCCACCCGCGCGCAGGCCTGGGCGCCCCGACGCGACGGCGCAAAGTTCGATCCCCGGATTATTCACCCATCCCGTCTTCCGATTCCCTTCTACGACCTCAGCCCGACCTTGGCGCCTTCGCGTCTTCGCGCTTAACCCCCTCCTCCTCCCCCCTCCCATGATTCTCGATCTCTTCCGCCTCGACGGCACAACCGCCCTCCTCACCGGCGCCTCCCGCGGCCTCGGCGCCGACATGGCCCTCGCCCTCGCCCAGGCCGGCGCCGACCTCATCCTCACCGCCCGCGGCGACTGCTCCGCCACCGTCGCCCTGATCGAGGCCGCCGGCCGCCGCGCCTGGACCTTCGCCGCCGACCAAGCCGACCGCGCGTCCCAAGACCGCCTCCTCGCCGCCCTCGGCTCCGAACTCCCCCTGCCCGACATTCTAGTCAACAATGGCGGCACCATCCGCCGCGCCAATTTCACCGAGTTCCCCCTCACTGATTGGGACGACGTGCTCGAGACCAACCTCACCGCCCCCTTCCGCCTCAGCCAACGCCTGGCCGCCGCCTGGCTGGCCGCCGGCCGTCGCGGTAAAATCATCCACACCGCCTCCATGCTCTCCTTCCAGGGCGGCGTGCGCGTGGCGTCCTACACCGCCTCCAAAAGCGCCCTCGCCGGCCTCACCCGCCTCATGGCCAATGAACTCGCCGCCAAGGGCATCAACGTCAACGCCATCGCCCCCGGCTACATGGCCACCGACAACACCGCCCAGCTCCGCGCCGACCCCGTGCGCAACCAGGCCATTCTCGACCGCATCCCCGCCGCCCGCTGGGGAGCCTCCTCCGACCTCGCCGGCGCCACCGTCTTCCTCGCCTCCTCCGCCTCCGACTACGTCCACGGCCACATCCTCGCCGTCGACGGCGGGTGGCTCGCCCGCTAACCCGCCGCCGACCTCCTCACCTTTCCCACCTTAACTCTAAACTTCCCCCCATGCTACCCCGCCCCCACCGAGCCGCCTCCCACGGACTCGCCACCCTGCGGGCCAGTCTTCCCGCCCTCGCCGCCGAACTCGTCGTCACCGTCGCCCACACCCTCGACCAGGCTCGCCCCGCCGAGACCATCTCCATCCCCTGGACCGAGGTAAACCGCGCCCTGCCCGGCGCCCTCCTCCAGAAAATCGTCGTCCGCGACGCCTCCGGCCGCCCCCTGCCCTACCAGGTCACCAACATCGCCCCCCTCGCCAAAGACCCCGACCGCGTCGGTGCCACCTACGGCGAACTTCTCTTCCAGCACGACTTCGCCGCCGGCGAAAAAACCGCCTCCTTCACCGTCGCCGTCTCCGACACCGTCCCCCCCCCGTTCCCCGCCAAGGCCTTCGCCCGCCAAGTCCCCGAACGCCTCGACGACTTCGCCTGGGAAAACGACCGCGTCGCCCATCGCACCTACGGCCCCGCCCTCGCCGCCCAGCCCGCCCCCGGCGCCGCCAAGGAGATCCTCGTCACCAGCGGCCTCGACGTCTGGTGCAAACGCGTCGACTATCCGATCGTCGACCGCTGGTATAACAAGGGCCACGACCACTACCACTTCGACCAGGGCGAGGGCATGGACATGTATGGCGTGGGCCCCTCCCGCGGCTGCGGCGGCGTCGGCGTCTGGTCCGAGGGTCGTTTGTATGTATCCGGCAACTACGCCCGCGCCCGCGTGCTCGCCTCCGGCCCCGTCCGCGCCAGCTTCGAGCTGACCTACGAGACCTGGGCCGCCGACGGCCTCTTTGTCTCCGAGGTGAAACGCGTCACCCTCGACGCCGGCCGCCAGCTCAACCTCATCGAGAGCACCTTCACCACCACCGGCAAGCCGCCCTTCCTCACCATCGGCGTCGGCCTGCATAAGAACCCCGCCGACAAGGGCCAGGACCCGGACATCGTCTTCGCCTCCGATCCCGCCGCCGCCACGCTCGTCCAATGGGTCGCCCAGAAAACCAACGGCGGCCTCGGCGCCGCCGTCGTCATCGCGGACCCCGGCGCCTTCGTCGGCTTCGCCGAAGACGCCCGCAACCAGCTCGCCCTCGCCCGCGCCGAACCCGGCCGCCCCCTCCGTTACCTCGCCGGCTCCGCCTGGGACCGCGCCGGCCACATCCCCGACGCCGCCGCCTGGCGCGCCCACGTCGCCGCCGAAGCCGCCCGCCTGCGCGACCCCGTCTCCGTCTCCCTCGCCACCCGGTGACCCGCCCCCGGCGATCAACGCGCCTTCACGCCCCGTCTCCCGCCAACCCCGCCTCCTTTTTTCCCCATGCATAAGCTAGCCCGCCTCCTCCTACCCCTCGCCGGCATCCTCGCCCTCCTCCCGGGCTGCGCCGGCCCCTCCGGCCCAAGCGCCGCGTCGAAAACCCCCGCCGCCCCCCCCCCGCCCGCCACCTTCGCGGGCGCGACCCCGCTCGAATGGTCCACCCGCATGGCCCGTTCGGAAATGGCCCGCGTCGGCGAGACCCAATTCTACGACGCCAACCCCAAGGCCAAGTGGTCCTACACCGTGCCCCTGGTCGGCCTCTCTCTCCAGCGGCTCGCCGACTACACCGGCGAAACCGCCTTCCGCACCTACGGCGCCCGCACCGCCACCTCCTTCATCGCACCCGACGGCTCCATCCCGGCGTATCGAAAAGCCGATTACAACATCGACCTCATCGCCCCCGGCAAGGTCCTCCTCCGCGCCTGGGACGAGGGCGACCGCTCCCCCGCCCTCCGCGCCGCCATCGAGGCCCTCCGCGACCAGATGCGCACCCACCCCCGCACCAGCGACGGCGGCTTCTGGCACAAACAACGATACCCCTACCAAATGTGGCTCGACGGCCTCTTCATGGCCGCCCCCTTCCTCGCCCACTACGGCCAGACCTTCAACGAACCCGCCCTGTTCGACGAGGTCGTCCATCAGATCGTCCTCATGGACAAACACTCGTGGAACCCCGGCAAACAACTCCATCACCACGCCTGGGACGAGGCCCGCGTCCAACCCTGGGCCGACAAGGTCACCGGCAAATCCCCCAACTTCTGGAGCCGCGCCGTCGGCTGGTATGGCATGGCCCTGGTCGACACCCTTGAATACCTCCCCGTCACCCACCCCGACATGGACAAGGTCGTCGAAATCCTCGGCCGCCTCGCCGACGGGGTCGTGCGCTGGCAGGACCCCGCCACCGGCTGCTGGTGGCAGGTCACCGACCAGGCCGGCCGCGAGGGCAACTACCTCGAAGGCACCGCCACCGCCATGTTCAACTACATCCTCGCGAAGGGCATCAACCGCGGCTACCTTTCCCGCGACAAATACCTGCCCGCCTTGGTCAAGGGCTACGAGGGCATGATTAAACACCTCGTGCGCGCCGACCCCGACGGCACCGTCAGCCTCCTCCAATGCTGCGAGGTCGCCGGCCTCGGCGGCATGGGCAAACGCGGCCACCCCCGCGACGGCTCCTTCTCCTACTACATCAGCGAGCCCATCATCGAAAACGACCACAAAGGCGTCGGCCCCTTCATCTCCCTCGGCGTCGAGTTCGACCAGCTCGCCCGCGCCCCCGGCTTCACCCTCGTCCGCCCCGGCGACGAAGCCGGCCCCGGCTTCCAGGCCCGCGGCTGGCAGGACTAC
>CAYNUW010000043.1:0-17181 GCA_964400455.1 uncultured Akkermansia sp.
CGAACATGGACTTCTTGCTTCGTTGAACAAGGCTTTTTTTGTGAAATTTCATAAAGTATTCTTAAAGAGTAATAAAACCTATGCTTTATCAGTAATTGTTTCTACTTTCGAGCGAAGTTTTTAATCGACGAGCGACCAGATCATCGCAAACCAGACCTTGATCGCCGGTGCGCGAACGAGGGTCCGCCGCCCGTGTGGCTCTCTTTCAATACACCTACGAGGCGCCCTTTTTCCGCGTTGATTTTTCGCAATAACCGGAAGAATAATGAATAAGGCATTACTCCGCATTATCTATTTTCCACACGCCGGCGGCGAGTTCCGCCCAAGGCTCAACCCGGACCAAGAAACCATGAGAATGATCGGTCCGGATGACCATAGCTTCGCTTAATGCCATCTTGAACGATTGTTTACACAATCTCTCGGGTCGAATCCTCGAGCTGACGTTTTACATAAGGAAGGGCAGTTAGTGGTGGCACCCAGAGATTGCTACACGTCCCTCAAACGTATACTCCCCGAGGTTCAAACCTGGGCGCAACGACCGAGGTGATCATCGGTCAGCAAGTCCAAGAGCAGAGGCGGGCACTCAGTCGAGATCCGAAAAGCGTTTCAAATATCTTGTTTTGAACGATTACGCTGCGCATCCATCAGCATTACCTTTAGCCGCGCCCACGGCGCAAACTTAGGCTCACGCCGCAAGCGCTGACCCTTAAACGTACCCGTCGAGAAATCACTCGCCTTCCAATACCTAAACGGGGTGCCGTGACTTCTGGCATAGTAACCATACTGCAGAGCCCCGAGCTGAGACTTCGGTTCCAAAGCCGCACCCAGTAGCTCCATCAACTCAGCGTGGGCGCCCACCAGATAAGTAGCACCGAGCCCCTCGTAATAAGAATGGCCCGCTTGAAGGGACACTTTGCCCCAATATGCCGCTTCAACTCCCATGGTGGAACCGAAGGTGATCACCCGCTCCGCAACCTCCAGCAGCATATACGAAGAAACCTTGGAATCTGCCTCAATCAGAGTGAAATTGCTCAATCCACGTTGCGCCAGATCCCGGACTGCTGCCACGTCCCGATTCTCCACCTTACTCAAGTTGGGGTGCATTCGCAGATAAAAATGCCGGTCAGGATAACGGGTGAGCGCCTCCGTCACAATCTGCTCAATACCCTGACTCTGCGATGAATAAACTGGGTTTTTCCATTCGTCACCCAAGCCGACAAACTCGTCTTCGGACGAATTGAAGATCACCACGTTTTTTTTGAGCGGATCGAATCCCGCCGGCAACAAATCAGCCTGCTGGTGCGCCGTAAAACTCCTCCAAGATACCCCCACCCCGCGTCGGCGCTCCTCGTAAAATGCACGTCCGAGAATTTCCCTCTGTTCGACCGGGGCCGCACTCCAAGCCGACAAGGCAGAACGATGCCAATGTTCACGACTATGGGGCAGGCAGTTCGGATAGTAGCTTAATCTTTCAATCGAAGAACCCCGCTCGTGCGCGAAAGTCTCCATCCCCGGCACGGACTGGCAGGCGCGAAACGCCCCTCGCGTGCACCCGAATCGTCCATTAAAAATGTAGGCGCGATCGTATCTTCTTTGACCCGAAAGGAAGCTTTTGACCGCAAGATACGACCTTGCTGCGCCTTTGCAGTATTTCACCAAAAGCGTTTCCGCCCGCTCCGAAGCAAGCATCGGATCGCGCGATCGCCAAATCGCGGAGGAGAGTGCACCGGCTCCCAGGTCGTGACCATCCACGGTAAAAGCCTCCGCCGACTCCACATCCCGCACCCTAAGCTCAATCTCACGCTCAATGCTGGCGTATTTCTCCATCGGCAGGTAGTCTCCCAAAGCGTGCTCAACGACCCGCGTGCTGAGCAGGCGCAGGCCCGCAGCTCGCCGCAAACGACAGCGATCACACTTGGAAAGTTTTCCCAAAGGATTGGCCGCACAGTGCCGCACGCTTCCGTCGCAGCCGAGAAATTCAACCTGGTCCCCCTCATCCAGATGACGCTGCGCAATCTCTAATTCGGCACCAAAATGTGTCTCCCAGCTATTGAACAAGCTGATGATGAGTATCTTCATAAATTCAATCCGCTTCGCCGCGATTCAACCTAACTTTGCCCTCTGACAGGTAATGCTCCGCCAAGAACCAATCCTCCGGTGTATCGATATCAATTGCCTCCTCAGCCCCGTCCATAATCAGGGGCCGAGTCGCCGGGGGAAAAAAAGAGCCGTGCGCGCGTAATTGCGAAGGCGATACGAGATAAAATGCCCCGTTAATCGCATAAGCAGGCGGCAAATCTTGAGACCTGGCCTGGAGAAGATCACGCGACAGAAATGGCTCAGCCATGTCGCCCCGAATCTGGAAACACCAAGCGGGATGAGTGGCCGCCGGACTAAAAGACACCACTGCCCGCGAGGGGTCAGTCCGGAAAAGCCTTACCCCACGTTGCACACTCTCCAAGGTGCGAAAGGGAGAGGTAGGCTGAAAAAGCAAAAGTCCGTCCACCCCACCCTGTGTCGTTTCATACCATTCTAGGGCGTGCAGCGCGACGTCCGCCGTTTTCGCTTGGTCATCGGATAAACTACTCGGTCGTAACCACGGCACCAGGGCCCCACCTCGCCGGGCCAGCTCAGCCGTCTCGAAATCGTCGGTCGACACCAAGACATCACAGGCCTCAGGCAATGCCTTCGCCGTATCTATACTCCACTGGATCAGAGGCTTGCCTCCAAGCGGGCGAATATTCTTTCCTGGCAGCCTTTTCGACCCGCCTCGGGCCGGAATGAGGACCAGCACCCTCATCCTGCCCCCTCCGTGTTTTGTGACTGCGCCAAGGCGTAATCATCCGGCCGGCCCACATCCAGCCAGGGCTCGTGCATGGGGTAGACAATCGTGCGGCGACCCGTTTTCTGCAAACGCTCAAAAAGGGTGGGCATATCGCAGCGCTCTCCTGGCACTAGCGCCTTTAATGCCTCAGGATCCAAGGCGTAAATGCCTGCATTGATGTAAGTTCGTGAAACCGGCTTCTCTTCAAAGTGTAGAATATCGACGCCGCGGGTGTGGACCACTCCGTAGGGATGCCGCCACTCATGCTGTCTCACCGCCATCGTGGCGGCTGCGGCATTTCGCTCATGAAACTCCAGCAATTCACCATAACGAACATCCGTCAGCACGTCCCCGTTCGAAACGAGAAACGCAGAATCTGAAAGTTTAGGCATCAGTCCCAGAGCCCCCGCCGTCCCCAAGGGTTTGGTCTCTTCGATATACTCGATCTCCACCTGCCATTTCGCGCCATCGCCAAAATGATCCTGAATCATGTGCCCAAGGTAGTGCACCGCAAAGACAAAACGACGAAACCCATCCGCCCGCGCCCGTTCCACAATGTGCTCAAGGATAGGCTTACCTCCCACTGGCAACAAGGGCTTCGGACACGTCTCCGTGTGCGGACGCAATCTTGTGCCCAAGCCGCCGGCCATAACCACCATCGTCGAATCGCGCCCCGAGGGCAGAGTGACTTCATCCCAGAGATGCAGCCCCACCACCTTGCGCTCCGAGTCCACAATCGGAACTTGGCGAAACTTATTCGCCCTCATCAACCCGAGGACGACTTCACGACTCATCTCCAAGGGCGCGACAAACACCTCCCGATGAACAATCTCACGCAATGGGCTCATCAAATCGAGCCCTCGTAAAAGACCACGTCGAATATCCCCGTCGGTGACCGATCCTTCGAGCACGCCGTCGGGGGACACCACGAGGGCGATTTGCAGCGCGGAACTATCCAGATTACGGATCGCGTCTTGGATCGTCGAATCCAAGGGTATCAATGCGGATTTCCAGCGTGCGGAGTGCATACTTTTGCGCAAAAGGATCAAACCCTACCGGGCTGACGGATGGCGTGAAGTGAAAAAGCGTTTCCGGGTGCCGCGATCAAAATCCCAGCTACGCAATACCTCGACCACTCGCTCGCTGGCACCTCCGTCGCCGTAAGGATTAACCGCTCCTGCAACCTTGGCTTCAAACTGGGGAGTATACAATTGGCTAATCGCCAGTCGGATCGCCTCGGGGTTGTTCGCGCAATCAAGCACACTCTCCGCACGCAAACGACCCGCCTGTCTTTCACCAATATTGATCGCCCCCTTTTTCAGCGTGGGCGCCTCCAGCAAGGCGCTCGAGGAATTCCCCACGACCCCATCCACCACCCGCAAACAGGAGAGATAACGCTTCTGCCCCAGAGAGGCGTGCACACAGGCATTGGATCGTTCACTGACGAAACGCTCGATCTGAGCGCGAATAACATGCCCCCCCGCGTCGGCATTCGGCAGGGTAAACACCAGATGAATGTCAGGAAACGACTCCAGTGCCTCCAACAACCCGGCCACTTGCTCCTCGGGTAAACTTGGCGACAAGGTTTCGGGGTGAAATGTGACCAGTAGATTACGCGCACCAAACCGGAAGCCCATGGCGGCCTCCAATTCCCCCTTGGAGAGTGCCGGCAACCGGAGGATGTTTTCCACTCCCAACCCGCCTACCACAAAAACTCGCTCTGGCTCTTCGCCCATCGCCATGACTCGTTCCCCATACTCCGCAGCCGCCACAAAATGCAGCAGCGACAGCTTGGTCACCGCGTGACGGATCGCCTCGTCAATCGCACCCTCGGTCAACTCTCCTCCATGCAAATGCGCCAAGGGGATCTTGCAGGCCAGCGCGGCGGACGCCACGGCGAGGAGCTCGTAACGGTCACCCAAAACCACCACGACATCCGGTCGGAGATCCGCGAACGCATCGGCAAACCCGATGAGCCCCAAGCCCATCGATTTTGCCATGCCAACTCCGGTGTCAGAACTCAGCTGCACCTCGACCCGGCGGGAAATCTCGAAGCCATCCTGCACAATCTCATTCACCGTCAAACCATGCGCGGGCGACAAATGCGACCCCGTCACGACGACCTGCAATTCGAGATCAGACGCCCGCCGCACCCCGTCCATGACCCATCTCAAAAGACCATACTCGGAACGCGCCCCGGTGACCACGCATACTTTTCGTTTCTTCATGGCTCGATAAGTTCGTCGACTACATAGTCACGCGCCGCCCGACGGCCGAGCACTTCATCCAGGCGCATCGGTGACAAGCCGGTGCCAGGCCGTTTCACCCCAAGGTTGTCCGCCGTAAAGAGCTCCCCGCAGCGAATGTCCCTGGCAGCCACGATCGATTTGCGCGCGACCGCACGATTGCGCGCTTCCGCCGGGGTCGGCCGCTTCACGCCGTCACCCAGCGCGATCTCGATGTTACGCACCGCACGCACCAAGGCAGCCAATTCACCCGGCTCAAGACTGGCGGCGTGATCCGGCCCCGGCAAAGTTCGATCCAGCGTAAAATGTTTTTCGATCACGCAGGCACCCAGCGCCACGGCGGCAACGGCGATCTCGATGCCCTGGGTGTGGTCGGAATAGCCATAGCGCACGCCCAAAGCCCGCCCCATGGCACACATCGCGGCCAGATTCACCTCTTCCATCGGCGTCGGATACTCCGTGGTGCAATGCAGCACCACGATGCGGTCCCGCGGAGTGCCGGCCTGCTCCAAAACGGCCACCGCCGCCTCGACCTCACCGAGCGTGGCCATGCCGGTCGAAAGCAAAACCTCAGCACCTCGGCTTCCGATAGCACGGAGGTAAGGCAGATTGGTAAGTTCACCCGAAGGCACCTTGAAACGTTCGCTGCCCAGCGACACCAATAACGCCAGGCTCTCCAAGTCGAATGCGGTGCTGAAAAAACCGATGCCTCGCCGGGCACAACGGGCGATCAGACGGGTATGCGCCGCGGCATCCAATTCCAGGCGGCGCAGCATCTCGTGCTGGCTTTCCGCCTGCCGACCGTCGTTTCGACTCTGGTAAGCCGCCTTGGGAGCGGCGCGCGTCACCAAACGGTCGGCGCTAAAGGTCTGAAACTTCACCAAGTCGGCGCCCGCCTCGGCGGCCGCATCCACCAGACGATCCGCCAGCTCCAGATCACCGTTATGGTTCACGCCCGCTTCGGCGATAATAAGACATTTCATGGTTTCACTCCTGCAGTTTGGCCGTGGCCGTTGGGGAGATCTTTTTTAACCAGCTCCCCCATGCGAACGAAAACGTGCTCCCCGATGCGGACGCCTTGCCGCACCACCGAGCCGCTACCCAAGAACGAACCCTCCCCCACAATTGCATCGCCGTTCAAAATCGCCCCGGTGGCGATGTGACAATGATCCGCCACCCGCGCCCCGTGTTCGATCAGCGCCCGGGTATTGACGATGCAGTTACGGCCCACGTCCGCTCCCATATTCACCACTGCGGCATGGAGAACGACCGTGCCCGCGCCGATGCGGGCGCGCGGTGACACCACCGCGGTCGGCGACACCACCACCGGCGGCTCGGCCCCCGCCGCCAGCACTTGGTCGAAAAGACGCCGGCGAACCGACGGCGAACGCAGCTGCCCCACCACCACCAAAGCTCGTCGTATTCGCCGCAGTAACTCCGGCAAATCCTCGTCCGAGCCGATCACCGGGATACCACCCACGCTCTTCCCCACCTCCGCAGGCTGGCCTACCAACCCCACGATCCGATGCCGGTCTTCCGCCAGCACTACATCGATGCAGGACAACGCGTGACCACCCGCGCCGATCAAAAGCAAATCCGGACGGCTCATGACTCCGCACCTCCAGGCAGAGCGGCCCCGCTGGGCAGGTTCACCAAGGCAGCTTCGATCGCCTCCGCCCCGGACAACCGCATCCGGGGGCACTCGGCGAACGGTGCCAACCGAGACAACAAGCGCCACACCGGACGCGTCATCAAACCAGCGTCATTGGTGGCCGCCAGGACGGTGTCGCGCTCGCACTCCAATCCTTCCCGTAGCAAAATCGCCTGCAACCAATAGTTACTTCGACTTCCCGCCGGCTCCCGGACCAAGCTTACCTCGGGGACATCCGCCAACGCCCGCTCGTAAGCGGTGTAAAGCCGCCGCTTGGCCGCCAGCAGCAGCGGCAATCGCTCCAATTGGGCGCACCCGAGTGCAGCGTTGATGTTCGGCATACGATAATTGTAGCCGATTTCATCATGCACATAATCCCAGCGATGCGGCACTTTAGCCGTTGTCGTCAGGTGCTTGGCCCGACGCGCCAATTCCGGATCGTTGGTCAGGATCGCCCCGCCGCCGCCGGTGGTGATGATTTTGTTGCCGTTAAAACTCAAGGTCCCCAACCGCGCGATCGTTCCGGTATGAACACCTTGATAATAGCTGCCGAGCGATTCGGCCGCATCCTCCACCACCTCCAACCGAAACTCCTCCGCCAGGGCCACCAAACCCGACATGTTCACCGGGTGCCCAAAGGTGTGCATCGGCACCAAGGCTCGAATCACCCGGCGCGTGCGAAGGTTCACACAAACTCCGTTCTCCAGCGTCGTCTCTCGCTCAAGATACGCCCGCAAAGCCCCCGCATCCACCCCCAGGGTGCTGAGTTCGGAATCCACAAAGTGCGGGCAGGCATCGCAATAACGTATCGCATTGGCCGTAGCCACAAAGGTCAACGCCGGCACCAAGACCTCATCCCCAGGCCGCACCCCGGCCAAGCGCAAGGCCACATGCAGCGCGGCCGTGCCGTTCACCACCGCAACAGCGTGCCGAGCCCCGGTAAAGTCAGCCAGTCTGCGCTCAAACTCTTCCACAAATGGACCGACCGAAGAAACGTAGGTCGAGTCCACGCACTCCACCAGATATCGACGCTCGTTGCCCCCAAACTCCGGCGCATGCAATGCCACCGGCCCCGCGCCGGTTACACTTCGGATGGCTCGTAGCAGACGTGGAACAAAGTCGGTCACCATGATTTCCCTCTCGATCAAACGTTGTAGATACCCGCCTTGTAACGAGCCAGGTTCGCCGGCTCCGAGAACCAAGCGATGGTTTCCCTCAGGCCACGTCTGAAACCTTCCTCCGCGCCGTAGTGCGGCGTCCAATCCAACAATTCACGCGCCTTGCGGTTATCCGCCCAAAGTCGCTCCACCTCGCTCTTGTCCGGGCGCAAACGCTGCGCGTCGCACTCGATTTCCAGCTCCACCCCCATTTCGCCGGCGATAGCCATCGCCGTGTCGCCGATAGACACCTCAAAGTTACTGCCCACGTTCACCGTTTGCCCCACAATCCCGGGCGCGCGCAACGCGGCCTCAAACCCGCGAACCGTGTCAGCGACGAAGTTAAAGTCCCGCGTAGGATGCACCGCCCCCAAGCGTATACGCCTCGAACCACCGGCCAGCTGGGTAATGATGGTAGGGATGACTGCCCGCGCCGATTGGCGGGGACCATACGTGTTAAAGGGGCGCAAAATTCCCACCGGAGTGCCGAATGAGAGGTAGTAGGACATGGCAATCTGGTCCGCCCCGATTTTGCTGGCTGAGTAGGGAGATTGCCCCTGCAGGGGGTGCGCCTCGTCGATCGGCACATAGCGGGCCGTGCCGTAGACTTCGCTCGTCGAAGTATGAATCACTTTAGCTACACCCAGATCACGCGCGGCCTGCACCACGTTCAAGGTCCCCTTGACGTTCGTGTCCACATAGGTGTCCGGCGAATGATAGGAATAAGGAATCGCGATCAGCGCCGCTAGATGCAGCACCGCGTCACAACCCTTCATCGCCGCGCGCACCCCATGCGGGTCGCGAATATCACCGGTAAACACCTCGAAACGACCCGCCACGTCCGGCGCGCAGTGGTCGAGCCAGCCCCATGAGTTGAAGGAGTTATAGAGGACGAAGGCTTTAACATCATGCCCGCCCCGAACCAGCGCCTCGACCAAGTGAGACCCTATGAAGCCTTCCGATCCAGTAACAAGAATACGCATTTTTTAAGAAAAGAAATAATGGAGCCGAGCCCGAAGACGCGCAGTTGAATTAGCAATTTGAATAAGCCGGGTCAAACACCGTGCCGAGCGGCCGCCTGAAGCTCCGCCGGACTCACCGTGGCCGTTCCCATCTTGGAAACCACGACGCCGGCCGCAAGATTGGCCAGCCGTGCCGCTTCCACCGGACTCGCGCCACAGGCCAGCGCTGCCGTCAAAAACGCGATCACCGTATCGCCCGCTCCAGACACATCAAACACCTCGCGCGCTTCGGTCGGTAGGATCTGCTCCACCTTCCCCTCCCGCGACACCGCCATGCCATCGGCCCCAAGCGTCACGACCAGCACCTTCGGCGCGAACTCCGCATGAATTCGAGCACAGATCGCCTCCAGCGGATAAGGCTCGCCAAAGGCCGGCTCAGGCAGGCCCGCCAGTTGCAAAGCCTCGTGCCGGTTGGGCGTGATCAGGCCCGCGCCGCGCAAATCGAGCTTTCGGGAGGGTTTGGGATCAATCGCCAGCAAGGCTCCCGTCCTCGCGGTCAATTCGCGCACCCGGTCGAGCAGCCCCTGCGTGACCACCCCCTTCGCATAATCGGATACGATCACCGCGTCCGCTCGCGCCACCGCATCCGCCAGTGCCTCCGCTCCGGCGGCCTCCGCCAGCGGATCGTAAAGGGCACGAGGCCCCTCGTGGTCGATGCGACAAAGCTGCTGACGCCTCGCCACCACCCGCGTCTTCAAGATCGTCGGCGCCCCCGCGCGCCGCGGGCAATCGACCGCGTTTATGTTGTTTTTTGAGAGAATCGTCATCAGAGCCCGCGCCGCCTCGTCATCGCCCAAGGTGCCAAAAACCGCCGCCCTAACCCCGGCAGCCGCCAGATTATGCGCTACATTCGCCGCACCCCCAGCCACCCTCTTTTCCTCCGTGGCCTGCACGACCGGCACCGGTGCCTCGGGCGATATGCGGTGCACATCGCCCAGAATGTAATGATCCAACATTAAATCGCCGATGACCAAGATGCGGCGATTCGGAAAAGCAGCGAGGAGAGCAGTGGTCGTCATAGGGTCAACAGCCTCCATCACCGCTTAAATCCCGGGGCTTGGAAATCCCGATTATTCACCAAGGGAAAATCCGCTGACCTTCACGCCGCAGCCCACTGGCCTTTTGCGCAACACTTGGGTGGGCACGAGGCCCCGCGAAACGAAGCTCCGGGCAAATCTAGGAGAAAAACGATTCGGCTGCCCACTTGAGGCTAAGCCCATCTGACTGTAGACCGAATCAACTAGTTCAACCTTCCGACCGAGCCGGCCAGTCTGCCCTTCTCGATTTTTGCCCCATGCGTGCACTTCTCAAATTGTCCCAGGTTATTCATCTTCTCCTGTTGATCTCCACCGGGGCTTTGCTTCCCGCCGCAGGCTCGGCGCAAACCGGCGAACTCGACGAGCAGCCGGTGGAGAGCTCCCTAACAACTGCCCGGGTCGAGATGCCCGGCAGCTCCCTCCCCACCCTCTGGATCATTGGCGATTCCACGGTGAAGGTCGGCACCCCCGGACAACGCGGCTGGGGGGAAGAGATACCTGCCTTTTTTGACCCAACCAAAATCCGGGTGCTCAACCACGCGATCGGCGGCCGTAGTTCGCGCACCTTTCTCACCGAAGGTCGCTGGGATGCCATCACCGGACAACTTCGCCCGGGCGATTTCGTCCTCATCCAGTTTGGTCACAACGATTCAAGTCCGATCAACGAAGATCCGCCGATAAACGCGTCCACCCGAGCCCGGGGCACGCTACGCGGCAACGGTGAAGAATCGGTGTTCGTCGAACAAAACATCCTCACCGGAAAACCAGAAACCGTGCACACCTACGGCTGGTATCTGCGGCGCTACATAACGGACGCGGTGTCCAAGGGTGCCACCCCGATCGTATGCTCCCCCATCCCACGCAAGAGCTGGTCGCCGGAGGGAAAAGTGAATCGCGCATCCTCCGGCTACGGCCTTTGGGCTCGGCAAGCCGCCGAACAAGCGGGCGCCCTCTTCATCGACCTTAACGAGATTATTGCTCGCGGTTACGAAGCACTCGGTCCCACCGAAGTCGACCATCACTTCGCCGACAAAGCCACTCACACCACGCCACTCGGCGCGACCTTTAACGCCCGTTCCGTGGTGGCGGGCCTGCAGGCCCTGCCGGCGGGCAATCCTCTGGCCGATTACCTCTCGCCCGCCGGGGCGGCCATCGCTCCCTTTTCTCCCTAAACCCGCGCCTGTCTCAAAAGGCCGCCACCCCGAAAGCATCGCTGACCACCTCTGTATCTCAATCAACACTACATTTAAGGACGGCGGCCGGGCCGCCCACCAATTACCCCGCTAATGATCATGATACCTCGCTTGCTTTTTCATCTGCTTCTTTGGGCCGGCCTTGTCCTCCCCCTCTCGGCTGCCGCAGATCCGACGGCGGAGGACGATCGCCCGGTGGTCAACGACTCCGGTGCAGCGCCTTCGATCCCAGCCGATGGCACCCTCCCCACGCTGTGGCTCGCCGGCGACTCCACCGTCAACATCGGCGGAGCCAGCGGCGAACGCCCGATGCGGGGCTGGGGGCAGGAGCTGGGGGCCTTTTTTGATCCAAGCAAAATCAACCTGGTGAATCGCGCTATCGGCGGGCGCAGCTCGCGCACGTTTTTCACCGAAGGGCGCTGGCAGAAAATCCTCGACGAAATCAAGGTCGGCGACTGGGTCGTCATTCAGTTCGGACACAATGATGTCGGCCACCTCGACGCCCGCAGCAAGTTTCGCGGTTCAGTCAAAAGCATCGGAGATGAGACGGAGACGATCACCCGGGAGGACGGCACCCAGGAAATCGTGCAGAGCTACGGTTGGTATCTGAAAACCTTCGCGCGCACCGCCCGCGAAAAAGGCGCGAATGTCGTGTTGTGTTCGCCCATTCCCCATAAAAAGTTCGATGAGAACGGTCGTTTCGTGCGCGGCTGGCAAGAATGGCGCGGCTGGGTCGAGGCCTGCGCGCGCGCCGAAAATGCCTACTACCTGGATCTCTGTGAACTCATAAGTCGTGGCTATGACCAGCTCTCCGCCGACGAGATTGAGACGTTTTTCGCCGACGCCCGCACCCACACCACCTTCGCCGGAGCCGAGTTCAACGCCCGAGCACTCGTTTCAGGACTACGAGCCTTACCCGGGAAACCGCTCGATGCGTTCCTGAGCCCCTACGGTCTGGCCATCGAGGCGGCCCGCTAACCACGCCACACATGAAGCTGCACCGTCTGCTCCAGATCATCGCCATCTTTGGCGGAAGCCTGACCCTGGGCGCGACGAACTCGCCGTCGGTCAGGGCCCTGCTCGACGGTGCCAACGTGATGCTCGTCAACGAACACGTGTCCGCGAGTTTCGACCGAAAGTCGGGCGATATCCTGTCGCTGCTTCACAACGGGCAAGAGTTGCTCCGCAGTCCGGCGTATCTGGACTGGCATGACGGCCGCCAACAAAGGCTCAACCGCGCGGTGGTGAACTTGGTCGTCGATCCGGAAACGTCTACGGACGGGCGCGCCGAGATCGTTTTTCACCAGGTTTGGTCGGGCCGCACCGGAGAAGCCGCCTTCGATGTGTCGCTCCACTATCTTTTGCGCCCCGGCGAGCGTGCCCTGCGCAGCTTTGTGGTCTTCCACCATCCCGCCAGCTACCCGGCTGCCGGCATAGGGCAATCCCGCGTGGTCATGCGACCACGCACGGATCTTTTTGATACCATCTCCGTGGACGACGAAAGAACCCACCCCCTGCCACCTGGTGACACACCCGTGGAAGTGCTGGGACCGAAGGAATCCATGCGCTTCACGTCTGGACCGCAGTCCGGTCAAATCACTGACAAATACCACTACTTTACCTCCTCGGGAGACCACTTTTTCCACGGCTGGATGGATTCAAAAAACCGCCAAGGGCTCTGGCTGGTCTATGGATCGACCGAGGACCAGAACGGCGGCCCCACCCGTCAACATAACACCGCTCACTGGCCCGGCATGTTGCTGAAGATACTCACCTGCGGCCACTACGGCGCGCCCAGTGTCTCCGTGCCCGCCGGCATGGCCTGGACAAAACTTTACGGCCCCTGGGCCTTTTACCTAAACGGTGGATCCTCCCTGGATGCCCTGCGCGCCGATGCCGCTCGGCAGGCTCGGGAGGAAGTAGCCGAGTATCCTCCCGCTTGGCTCAAACACCCGTCCTTCCCCGACGATGCACAACGAGGCACGCTTTCCGGTTGGTTAAAGCTCGACGACCCACACGCAGCACCAGACGCCGCGAGTGGAGCTTGGGTCGGTCTGGCCGCTTCGGGTTCCGACTGGCAAAAACAGGCGCTTGAGTATCAACCGTGGACGCGCACCGACACCGCCGGCCGTTTTTTCCTGAAAGCCGTGCGCCCGGGCACCTACACCTTGCACGCCTTCGCACCGGGTGTTTTTGACGCTTACCAACGAGCCGACGTGGTGATCGCCGCGGGCGAAGGACTGGATTTGGGCACACTCGACTGGCGACCCCTCAAGAAAAGACGCCTGCTCTGGCAGTTGGGTGTGCCGGATCGTTCAGCCCATGAGTTTAAACTCGGCGACGGCCCGCGCCGCTGGGGCCGCTGGCACGAACTCTCGCGAGACGTGCCGGCCGATAGCACCTTCGTCATAGGCCGCGATGATCCGGCCAAACACTGGCCCTTCGCTCAATCCACACGTCCTAAACCAGACGGCAGCGGGTGGGGTGGATCCTTGCTGCGCCTGCGCTTTTTGATCAGCGAGCCGCTGCCCGCCGAGAGCCAGGCCGTGCTCCGCATCGCGTTTGCCGCCGCGCACAATGCCCGCCTGGCGGTCACTCTGAATGGTGAACCACTCGGACAACAGTCCCGACTAGGCTCGGATAACGCTTTGGCCCGCGCCGGGGTGCACGGGCAGTTTTCCACTTGGGAACTACCCTTCTCCGGATCAAGACTGCCCCTCGGTGAGAATGAGTTCGTGCTCGAACTTCAATCGGGCGACTCTCCCTTCCGGAACGTCATGTATGATTGCCTCCGCTTGGAAGTGGAGGACGCCCCCGCCACCGGCTTGGGCAGCCTCTGATTGACCCGTTGCCGTCCCATTTCGTGCGCTGCGCGATGCAGCCGCATCAAAGCCCCGAAATCAGGTTCGGGATGTCCACGAGCTTATACGAAACCCTCACCGAGAACGAAACTCGGAGAGGCTGCTTGGAGTGGTGGGCCCTGCGGGATTCGAACCCGCAACCAAGGGATTATGCCTGCCACTTCGGCTTTCGCCGCTCCCGTGTAACCCGGGATTCGTGGTCTGGACCATGCCTTCGCCATACCGTTTGAACCACGGCGCAGGCGGGTGATTATGGTCTCTACACCTTTCCCGCGAAAACGCGGGACTTGGCTCGGCGTTGGGAGGATTAGACCGTTCACCGAATTTACACCTGACTACCGGCCAGTTTCCCGACCGGCGACCCGATTTCTCAAGTCCCCTGCTCTGACCATTGAGCTAAAGGCCCGACACTCCAAAGAACGAAGCGAGAACGCGGATGAGTGCCCCTCGCCGCAAGCCAAAGCTGCAAAAAAATCAGGGGCGCGGAGGGACGCGCCCACCCATTCACTTTTTTGGCCGAACTCCTCAAAGCCGCCGCTCACCGAACTGCGGTAGCGGTGAGGCGGAAAAAACGACGCTCGGAACTTTCCGCCCCGGCAGCCGGCGAGATTCGCACCGTGCCCGCCGCGGTCGGCATAGCCAAGGTAAAGCCCGGTTGCGTCGTAACCGGCAGGACCCCGCTGCGAATGACCGCCACGTCCTGCCAAAGCGTCAGATCCTCGGAACGCTGCACCAAGACCTCAGCGTCCGGTCGAGCCGGATCAAATGCAAACTCACACCCAAATCCGTCATAGTGGAGCCGGGGAGCGTTGCTCGCCTCGGCCGGTTCACCCACCAGGGCGTATTCCAGCAGGTTCGGCACCCCATCCGCATCGGGATCGTCTTCGTGGCCCAAAGCCGATCCCAGCGGCCGCTCCGCCGCCCAAGCGACATAGCTCGTGGCGGGCAGGCCCAACCGCGCGATGACCTGGGTGTTATAGTTGGTGTAGGTGGTATACGTGCCGTAGAACCAAACCAGACACTCGGTGCGCCCGTGATCGGGCGGCACGATGGGCCGCAGGTTATCCGCCGCCGAATCGACGGTAAGCTGTGTCCAGCTGAAGGTCAGGCCACCATCAGCCGTAAACCCGCGCCAAATTTCATAACGCTCGCCGGCTCGCAAGGGCACGTTGCTGATATCACCAAGCGCGAACGGATTGGCTGCATTCGAGGAGATATAGACGATGCGGGGATCTTCCGGGTCCAGGCACATGCCGCCACCGTAGTCATCCTCGGCCGAATAAAGCGGCCTGCCGGCCTGAGCGATGAAGCGCCGTCGCCACTCCGTTCCGGTCCAGGTGGCGTAGTAGTAGTAGATTCGATCATGATTCCAGCCCGTGCCGGTCACGTTGTCGCGTTGCACCTGAAACACCGCCACCGGCGTTTCATTGCGGTCGTAGGCGATGTCCCAAGTCCAGCCCCGCCCGGTGGGTATCCAGTCGTCCGGACCTTGACCCGGCCCCCAGGCCGCATCGCGATATTGATAGAGCACCGAGCCCCGCTCGCCACCGTCGTGATCCAGCGGGATGTTGGCCAGCGTCTCGACCTGGGTTCCATCCGTCTTGAAGAAAGCACCGGCCCGATAAGTGAGGTGGTAAACGGAATTCGCGACGTCGCGGGGGTGCCCGTCCGTATAGATAAAATCGATACGGTCACGATTGTTCGAAACATAACGCGGGTAGGGTCGGGTTGAGCCGCTGCCCGTGCCCAGCAGCTGTCGCGATGTCCCCCAGTTGACGCCGTTGTCGGTCGAAATGGTCAGCGTGGGATTAAAATTTATGCAGCGGTGAAAGTTGTAGATCGCGTTGTTCTCCGCGGTCAGGCGATAGGTATTCGCGTAGGTGTTCGAGGCGGGGGTGGCACGCACGATCTCCGGCCCCCAATCGGAGGACGCGGCCGGCCTGGGCACCAGAGAAGTCCGCTGGTAGTATTGGTTGCCCGCGATATGTTTGGAATAAAGCGCCAGAATGCGTCCGTCGGGGAGCACCGTGAGCGAGGGGTTGTTGTGGTCGTCGCGCTGCTGCGAAGCGGACGTGCTGATTATGGCGTGATAGGCCCGTCCGTCGGCGAAATCGTAACGAGTCACCCCGTAGCGGCCATCCGCCAGCACATAACCGCTGAACAGCGAACCTTGGTGCACGATGGCTCGCTCGTCATTGAACCAGGTCCAAGCGCCATCGGGCGCGATCTGCACCGCTCCGCCGGGCAAAGGGGGTGGCGGCGGCGGCGTATAGGGCGCGCCGACCAAAAAACCCTCGAGCCACGAGCGCTGACTCCAGTTGGTCGCCACGCCGTCACCGTCATCCGAATACAAGCGCAGCACGCCGCCGGCATCGGCGGTGATGTTGCCGACAAAACCAAGATACTGAGTGCGATTTGAGCCGGACTCCGCGCTCAATCCATGCGCGGTGATGCGTCCTGCGGGGGCCGTCGGAGTGAAGAGCTCAAGCGCATCGACCGCCAGTCCCGCCCGCACCCGCCATGACTCGGAGGCCACCGAAAGAAACGCCACATACACTCCATACTCCCGACCAGGCTCCAGCCCGGAAACGGTGGTGACCAGCGGGACCGCATCGCCCACCCCGCCATTGGCGTCCTTTTCGAAAATCTCCCGGTGTCCGGTCACGGTGAAACCCAATCCAGCGCGCCGACGCCAAAGCGATCCGGACGTAAAGCCGGCGTCATTGGCGTTGTCGGTGAAGAAGGGGCTGGGAGTCCCTGCCGCCGCCGCCGTGTTGGAGGCATCGATATCGATAAACCTGCCCGAAGGTAGCGCCTGGCCCATGACGTCGGCCCAAAAGACCGCCAAGCCAAGGATCAAAGGCAAAAAATGTTGGGTATGCATCACGTCTGAAGATGAAATCAATGGTTACAACGGCCCCTCCGAACGATGAAGACGCCAGAAACGGCGGGGCTCGTCAGGGGTGAACGTATGGCGGTGCTCACTGGGTTGACCCGTGCCGACCTGGGTGGCCACTTCGGTCCAATGGGTGAGGTCGGTGCTGGTCATCAGACGGTAGGTGAAGCTGGGTTCGGAGCGCCAAAAAACCCGCACGCCCGCGCCTTGATCGATCGTCTCGATCCCTGGCTGGGGCGAATGCAAGAAGTAGTCTGCCGCATCCCATTCCAGCACGGAGATACGCGAAGCGTT
>CAYNUW010000044.1:0-17001 GCA_964400455.1 uncultured Akkermansia sp.
AGTGCCGTCAAATCGCCTCGATACGACCCGGACAACTGCATGATCCCGGCTGAGCATAGGCGCAGCGGACTCCATCATCGCCTCAACCGCCCGCATCTACGGGTTAACCTTGGTCACGGATAACCTGCGGCACTTGCGCCGTGTGGATGGTTTGACGGTGCGCGGCTATCTTCCGTCTGGCTAGAAACAATTAACTCCCAGACCGCCCGCCCCCTCCTCCCGGCGTTTTCCCTCGCCACCGTCGCCCTCCGCGTCGGCAATCATGCCATGTCGTTTGATTCCCTCGGTCTCCACTCCAGCATCCTGCGCGCCGTCGTCGCCAAGGGCTACACCACGCCTTCCCCCATCCAGGAGCAGGCCATCCCCGTCGTCCTCACCGGCCGCGACCTCGTCGCCTCCGCCCAGACCGGCACCGGCAAGACCGCCGCCTTCGCCCTCCCCATCCTCAACCGCCTCGGCCCCCATAAAAAAACCGGCCCCCGCGTCCTCATCCTCGAACCCACCCGCGAACTCGCCGCCCAAGTCGACGAAAACTTCGCCGAATTCGGTCAATTCACCGACCTCAAACGCGCCCTCCTCCACGGCGGCGTCGGCTACGGCAAACAACGCGCCGACCTCCTCGCCGGCGCCGACATCGTCACCGCCACCGTCGGCCGCCTGCTCGACTTCCTAAACGAACGCGTCCTCCGCCTCGATAACATCCAGATCCTGGTGCTCGACGAGGTCGACCGCATGTTGGACATGGGCTTCATCAAGGACGTCAAAAAAATCGTCTCCCTCTGCCCCAAACAACGCCAGACCCTCTTCTTCTCCGCCACCATCCCGCCCGAGATCGAGGACATCGCCCGCTTCGCCCTCACCGACCCCGCCCGCGTCAGCATCGGCCGCCAACGCTCGGTCAACGAATCCGTCACCCACGCCCTCTACCCCGTCCCCCATCACCTGAAGTTTCCCCTCCTCCTCGAACTGCTCAAAAAGACCGACTACAAGAGCGTCATCGTCTTCAGCCGCACCAAACACGGCGCCGACAAGATTGCCCGCAAACTCAAGGCCGAAGGCCACACCGTCGCCCTCCTCCACGGCGACCGCAGCCAGGGCCAGCGCAAGGCCGCCCTCGAGGGCTTCAAGGACGGCACCCTCGAGGTCATGGTCGCCACCGACATCGCCGCCCGCGGCCTCGACGTCGCCGGCGTCACCCACGTCATCAACTACGACATCCCCGGCACCCCCGACGACTACGTCCACCGCATGGGCCGCACCGGCCGCGCCGCCGCCGTGGGCGACGCCTTCACCCTCGTCACCCCCGAGCTAAACGGCGAAGTCCGAGCCATCGAAAAATTCATCAAGGCCACCATCCCCCGCCTCACCCTCGACGGCTTCGACTACAAAGCCAAGGCCCCCTCCCCCGCGCCCGGCAGCGGCGCCGCCCGCCCCGCCGGCGCCCCCGGCCAACCGCCCCGCTCACCTCGTGGCCCCCGCTCCGGTGGCCCCGGCGCCGGCGGCGACCGCGCCCGCCGGGGCCCCGTCTCCGGCCCCGAACAACGCGCCGACCACCGCCGCTCCGACGACGCTCCCCGCGCCCCCCTCCCCGGCACCACCGGCGGCAAAGGCAGCGGCGGCCAGCAACGCGACAAAGACCGCGTCCCCAACCCCTTCGTTCAAAAAGGCCGCCCCGGCTCCCACTGGCAACGCCGCGACGGCCGCCGCTGATCCAGCCGCCTCCATCGCACCGAACGCCGGCTCCGGCTTGCACCCCGCCCATCCTTCGCTCCGATATCGTCTCCATGTCCCCCGTCCGCCGCCTCCTCCTCACCTCCCTCGCCCTCTGCGCCCTGCTGCCCGGCACCGCCTCCGCCGCCGACTTCGTCCTCGCGCTCAAACCCGATAAAAACCCCGAAGTCCTCCGCGCCGAAAAAACCCAGCTCGAAACCTGGCTCGGCGCCCGCCTCGGCCAAACCGTGGAGGTCATCATCCCCCTCTCGGCCACCATCATCCTCGAGGGCTTCGCCAACGGCACGATCGACGTCGGCTACCTCTCCGCCACCGATCTGGTCAACGCCCGCACCCGTAAAGTCGCCGACCTCCTGCTCGCCGGCGAATTTCCCGACGGCCGCCGCGCCTACGACAGCTACTGGGTGGTCAAGGCCGACTCCCCCCACCGCACCATCGCCGACCTCCGCGGACGCCCCGTCGCCTTCGCCAGCCGCACCAGCACCAGCGGCTTCGTCATCCCCCTCCTCGACCTCCAGCGCCGCGGCCTGCTCGGACCCGACGCCGACCCGGCCGGCTTCTTCGGCCAGGGCAATGTCTTCTTCGGCGTCGGCTACGTTTCCGCCATTCAACGCGTGCTCGAAGGCGACGCCGAGGCCGCCGCCGTCTCCTACTACGTCCTCGACGAGGACAAACACCTCACCCCCGAACAACGCGGCGGCCTCCGCCGTCTTCAGTCCCAGGGCCCCGTCCCCAGCCACGTGCTTGCCGTCCGCGCCTCCCTTCCCGCCGAGAGCCGCGGCGCCCTGCGCAACGCCCTCCTCGGCCTCAACGAGCCCGCGCAACAAGCCCTCAGGGACCGTCTCTTCACCACCCGACTCGTCGAGGCCGAAGCCGACTCCCACACTGCCGATCTAGCCGAAGCGCTCGAACTGGCGAAAAAAGCCCTCCGCCAGTGAAATGACGGCCCCCGTCCCCGTCCCACCTCCCCCGCCTCCCGCCGCCGGCCGCTCCCGGCCCCCTCACCTTGAACTGCGCGGCCTCGGCCTGCGCCGCGGCGACCGCTGGCTCGTCCGCGGCCTCGACGCCCGCATCCCCCGCGGCGCCTTCGTCGCCGTCGTCGGTCCCTCCGGCGTCGGCAAATCCACCCTGCTCGCCGCCCTCGCCGGCCTGCACCCGCCCGCCGAGGGCGAAATCGTCGTCCGCTGCACCCACGATCACGACCACCGGCCCACCGAGCCCGACTTGCAACGCTGCACCGGCATCGTCTTCCAGCATAACCTCCTGGTGCCCACCGCCAGCGTGCTCGACAACACCCTCGCCGGCCGCCTCGGACGCCACTCCGCCTGGCGCACCCTCTTCGGCTTCCCCCGCGCCGACCGCATCGACGCCTTCCGCATCCTGCGCGACCTCGGCCTCGAAGCCCACCTCCACCGCTGGAGCTGCCAAACCTCCGGCGGCGAACAACAACGCACCGCCATCGCTCGCGCCCTCCTGCAAGAGCCCGACCTCTACCTCGCCGACGAGCCCGTCTCCAACCTCGACGCCTACCTCACCGGCCGCGTCCTCGGCCTCCTCCGCCAGCAAACCCGCGAACACGGTCGCACCGTCCTCTGCGTCCTCCACAACGCCGACCTCGTCGAGCGCTTCGCCGACCTCGCCCTCAGCATCGACCCCGTCGATCCCGCCAACTGGAAACTACGCGAGGTCCGCCGATGAGCCAGCCCCTCCCTCCGCCTCCCGCCCCCGTCCGCGCGGAACCCGCCGCCGAGCCTCCGCCCCCCCCGCGCATCAACGTCTTCACCGTCACCCTCGCCGCCTTCGTCCTCGCCGCCGCCGCCTCCTGGCCCGCCCTGCGCGGCTCCGGCCGCGACCTCGACACCTGGGGCAACATCACCCGCTTTCTCGGCCACTTCCTCCCCCCCGACTGGTCCGTCTGGCCCGAGACCCTTCGCGCCCTCGGCGAAACCTTTCAAATCGCCGTCCTCGCCACCGTCTTCGCCACCCTGATCTCCCTGCCCCTCGCCGCCCTCGGCGCCCGCACCCTCGCCCCGCGCTGGCTCACCGTGCCCGCCCGGCTCCTCATGAACTTCGCCCGCACCGTGCCCAGCCTCGTCTGGGCCCTCTTCGGCGTCGCCGTGGTCGGCGCCAACCCCCTCGCCGGCGTCGTCGCCCTCACCCTCTACTCCCTCGGCTACCTCGGCAAATTCTTCAGCGACGCCTTCGAGTCGGTGGACTCCGAGGTCGCCCGCGGCCTCTCCGCCCTCGGCGCCGGCCGCGTCCAGGCCTTCCAATACGGCCTCTGGCCCCACGCCCGCCCCCTCGTCGCCAGCCACGTGTTGTGGATGCTCGAATACAACCTCCGCGCCGCCTCCATCATCGGCTACGTCGGCGCCGGCGGCCTCGGTGCCCAGCTCGCCAGCTACTACGAATACTACGCCTGGGACAAGGTCGCCACCGTGCTCGTCTTCATCCTCGCCCTCGTCACCGCCCTCGACCTCCTCGGCGACTGGGTGCGCCGCCGCGTCACCCGGTCGCTCGGCCTGCGCCGCTAAACCTAGGCGCGAACCTCACGCCCCGCCCGCCAGGATGTCGCGCACCGCCGCCGCCACCCCGTCCAGCGGCAGCTCCGTCTCCTCCCGGGTCGCCAGATCGCGCAGCTTCACCACCCCGCGCGCCAGCTCGTCGCCCCCGTAGATCAACGCCACCTTCGCCCCCGATTCCGCCGCCGCCTTGAACTGCTTGCCAAAAGCCGTATCCTTTAACGGATACTCCACCCGGTGCCCCGCCGCCCGCAGCGCCGAGATCCCCCCGAAGGCCGCCCGCCGCTCCGCCGCTCCGCCGATCACCACGTAGACCTCCGCCGCCGGGCCAAAGGTCGGCATCAGCCCGCGCTGCTCCAGCAACAAGCCCATCGTCACGTCCCCGATGGCGAAGCCCACCGCCGGCAGCGCCGGCCCGCCCAGCTTCTGCACCAAGTCATCGTAGCGCCCGCCGCCCGCGATCGCGCGCAGCTCCCCCTTGCGATCAAAGGCCTCGAAGACGAACCCCGTGTAGTAGGCCAGCCCGCGCACCACGCCGAAGTCCACCTCCACAAACTCGCCCAGCCCCATCGCCGCCACCCCGTCGAGCAACTGACGCCAGTCCGCCAGCCGCGCCTGCAAGGCCTCCCCGCCTACCGGCGCGAGTATCCGTTCCAGCTCGCACAGGCTCTTCACCCCCAAAAACTCCAGCACCTTCGCCTTCGTCCCCTCCGGCAACGGCCCGTGCGCCTCCGCGTAGCCCTTGAACGCGTCGTCCCCCATCTTCTCGTATTTGTCCACCGCCCCCAGCACCGCCTTCGACCTCGCCTCGTCCAACCCGAGCGAAGCCAGATAGTGCAACCACAGGGTCCGATCGCTCAGCCGCACGTAAAAATCCGCCGGCCCCAGGCCAAACCCCGCCAGCGCCTGCACCAGCAAACCGATCAACTCGATCTCCGCCTCCGGCCCCGGCTCGCCGAAAATGTCGCAGTTGAACTGGAAAAACGCCCGCTCGCGCCCCTTCTGCGCCCGCTCGTAACGGTAAAACTCGCCGATGCTATACCACTTGATCGGCCGCTTCAGCGCGTTCGCCTTGGCCCCCACCAGCCGGCACACCGTCGGCGTCATCTCCGGCCGCAGCGCCACCTCGCGCCCACCCTTGTCGGTGAAGGAAAACAGCTGCGCCTCGATCTCGTCGCCCGACTTCGCCTTGTAGAGCTCCAACGGCTCCAACACCGGCGCGTCATACTCGGCAAACCCATGCGCATGCGCCGCCCGCCGCCACCCGCGGAAGATGTGGCTGCGACGCGCCAGCGCGTCGGGATAGAACTCGCGAAATCCGGGAAGTGACTGGAACTGGGCCATGGCGTGCGAAGAAACCCCAGACCATCAACCAACCCGCCGGGTCTTGGCCAGCCCCTAGTCAACGCGCGCCGGGGAAATCCCGTCGCGTCGAACCCCGGGCTGCGCGCTACAGCCGTTCCGCGATCGCCACCGCCTTGAACAGGGCCGACGCCTTGTTGATCGTCTCCTGAAACTCGCTCTCGGGCACGCTGTCCGCCACTACCCCGGCTCCGGCTTGGATGTGTATCTGACCGTCCTTCAGCAGCGCGGTGCGCAGCATGATGCAGGTGTCGCTGTTGCCATCATAGCCGAAATAACCCAACGCACCGGAATACACCCCGCGCTGACTGGGCTCCGCCCCGGCGATGATTTGCATGGCGCGAATCTTCGGCGCCCCGCTCACCGTGCCCGCCGGGAAGGTCGCGCGCATCAGATCAAACGCCGTGCGCCCCGCAGCGATACGGCCCTCAACCTGGGATACGATGTGCATCACATGCGAATAACGCTCCACGATGAAACTCTCCGGCACCGTCACCGAGCCATATTCACAAACCCGCCCCAAGTCGTTGCGCGCCAGATCCACCAACATCAGGTGCTCCGCCCGCTCCTTTTGGTCCGCCAGCAGATCCTTCTCCAGGGCCAGATCCTCGGCATGGGTGACACCTCGTTTCCGAGTGCCGGCAATCGGACGAATCTCCACCAACCCGTCGGTCAAGCGCACATGCACCTCCGGCGAGGCGCCGACGATGGCAAAATCACCCGCATCCAGAATAAACATGTAGGGTGACGGGTTCACCGTGCGCAGCGCCCGATAAAGCTCCAACGGAGTGCCCGCATAGGGCTGGGAAAAGCGCTGCGATGGCACAAACTGTATGATGTCTCCGGAGCGGATATACTCCTGGCCAGCCTCCACCGCTTTCTCAAACTCCGCCTGGCTGAAGTTGCCCGGCGGCACCCGCACCGCCCCCGGATCCAGCAGAGGCGCCGGGGCCAACGCGCCCGCCTTGGCCAATAAAGCATGCAAGGCCCGCACCTCCTCCGCCGCCCGCTCCCGCGCGACCAGGGGATCCTCTCCCTCGGCCAGATGCGCATTCACACAAAGCCTCAGCGTTTGCTTCGCCCGATCAAAAATCAGCAGCGAATCGGACAACATGAAATAGAGCATCGGCGTGCCCGTTTCGTCCCGCGCCGGAGCAGGGATCGAGCGCTCGATCCGCGTGGCATACTCGTAGGCGATAAAGCCCACCGCGCCCCCCGTGAAACGAGGCAAACCCGGCAGCGCCACCGGCCGCACCCCCGCAAGCTCCGCCTCCACCAGCTTCAACGGATCAGCCGGCGTCGGCACCTGCCGCTCCGGCCGACCCAGCTCGCGCACGCGGGTCACCTCCGGACCACAGGCCAGCACCTTGCGCGGTCGGCAGCCGATAAAAGAATACCTCGAAAGGGTATCCCCACCCTCCACCGACTCCAAAAGGTAGGAGGGACCGTGATCCTTCAGCTTGGCGTAGGCCGAGACCGGCGTCTCGAAGTCCGCCATGAGATCGGCGTAGACGGGGATGCAGTTGCCCTGCCCGGAAAGGCGGACAAACTCAGCGGCGTTCGGTAGTATGGTCATCGGCGGAGGGTCTGGTTTGGCGGGTCCGCCGGCGAAAATCAAACCTCGCCCGCATGGACTCGTGGGCAGGCATGGGCCCGCCCCCCGTCCACCTTGACCAAAGCGGGAGCCTCCCCCGTGCGACACCGCTCCGCCGCAAACTCGCAACGCTGGGCAAAAGCGCAGCCCGGCAGCGGCCGCGACAAATCCGGCGGCAGCCCCGGCAACGCGTAAAGTTCACTCCCCTTGTCCTGCAAACCGGGGATCGAGCGCCGCAAGGCCCTCGTGTAGGGATGAGCCGGAACTTTCAACAGCTCGCGCGCCGCAGCTCGCTCCACCACCCGGCCGGCATACATGACCTGCACCCGGTCGCACAGATTCGCCACCACCGCCAGATCGTGGGAAACAAAGATCACCGCCATGCCCAGCTCGCGCCGCATCCGTCCGATTAACTCCAAAATCTGGGCCTGCACCGTCACGTCCAAAGCCGTGGTGGGCTCGTCCGCGATCAGCAGCTGCGGTCGCGTGATCAAGGCCATCGCGATCATCACCCGCTGCCTCATCCCTCCCGAAAACTGGTGGGGGTAGGCCTCCAGCCGCGTCGCCGGATCCGCGATGCCCACCGCCGCAAGCATCTCCACCGCGCGGTCCCTCGCCACCCGGCGCGATGCTTTTTCGTGGATCAACAAGGGCTCCATGATCTGCTCGCCGACCCGCATGTAAGGATTCAACGAGGTCATCGGATCCTGGAAAATCATGCTGATTCGCCGGCCCCGCACCGTCCGCATTTCCGCAGGCGTCGCCCGCAGCAGATCCAAGTCGCCCAGCCTCGCCCTCCCCGCTGAAACTCTCGCGGGTGGCGAGGGCAGCAAACCCAGCAACGCGGAACAGCTCACGGACTTGCCCGAACCCGACTCGCCCACCAGCCCCAGTATCTCCCCCGCTTCCAGCTCGATATCCACCCCGTCCACCGCCCGAAAAACTCCGTCCCGGGTACGGAACGCGACACGAAGATCCGCGACATCAAGCAAGGGCATGAAAACAAAAGACTGAAAGTCGTTGCAGGTTTTACGCGCAGGGTATCAGCGCCTCGCCGAGTCAAACACGCCTACCATGGTTTATTGCAGACCGCCCGCCACCGAGCCCATCTGGAAGATCGGCAGGAACATCGCCATCACGATGCCGCCCACGACCACGCCCAGAAACACGATCAACATGGGCTCGATCAACGAGGTCAGCGCCGCCACCGTGGCTTCCGACTCGGTATCGTAAAAATCCGCCACCTTGTTCATCATGCCGTCCACGTTGCCGGTGGATTCACCCGCCTTGATCATATGCTTCATCATCGGCGGGAAAAATGGATTGGCCGCGAGCACGTCCGAGACCTGCCCGCCTTGGCTGACATACTTGGCGATCTCCAGACAGGCGTCCTCAACCTGCACCTTGTTGGACGCCGCCGATACGATTTCCAAGGTGCGCAAGATCGGCACGCCCGAACGAATCAACGTCGCGTAAGTGCGGCAGAACCGGGACAGGGCGATTTTGTGGATCAAATTGCCGAAAATCGGGGCCTTCACCAGTCCCTCGTCCTTCATCCGCCGCCCGCGCGGCGTGGCGATCAACTTACCCAGGAGCCAATACGCCCCGTAAGCGAGGGCGCATAGAAGGAAAAAGTAGGATTTCAGAAAATTGCTGAGATCGATCAGGAACTGCGTGGGCGCCGGTAGTTTGGCCCCGAAGTCATTAAACATCGAGGCGAACACCGGGATCACAAAAATCAACAACACATTCACCAACGCCACCGCCAAACCAATGACGGCGATCGGGTAGGTCATGGCCGACTTCACTTTCTTCGTCAGCTTCACGCTGGATTCAAAGTAAATCGCCACTTTACCGAGGATCTCGGCCAGCGCTCCCGACGCTTCACCCGCCTCCACCATCGAGATAAACAACGAGTTGAACGCCTTCGGATAAGCCTTCACCGCGTTGGAAAACGAGGTGCCTTGGGAGATGTCGGTGCGCACGTCGCGCAAAATCACCCGAAACACCGGATCCTCGGTCTGGTCCTGCAATGCTTCCAAGCACTGCACCAGAGGCAAACCGGCGGTTAGCAGCGAGGACAACTGCTGGGTGAAAATCGCCAACTCACCCATCGGCAGTTTGTAGTTCTTGGCCTTTTTCTCAAAAGCCTTCTGTTTGGCCAGCGCCTGGGCGGCATTAACGTTTACTTTCTTGGGTGCCTGGGCGCGCAAAGGGGCCGACGACGCGGCTGCGGTGGAACGCGACGATATGAAAGCCATGTTGGTCCCACCCAGACGAAAAACCACCGCCCCGGCAAATCGTTTCAGCCAGGTGCCAAAGATTGACCGGCCGAGCGATTCGTAACCGGCCGTCCGCGCAGACCACCAAGGGCGGATTTAGATTATCGTCTGGCATGGTTTCCGGTAATCACCTCGAAACCATCCCATGCTTTCCGCCATCGAATCCGCCGTATCCGCCGCCGCCGCCTTCATCTGGGGCCCGCCTCTGCTCGTGGCACTGGGCCTCACCCACCTTTACCTCACCTTCAAACTGGGCTTCCCGCAAAGACATCTCGGCACCATGATCCGTCTTTCCGTCGCCCGCGACCCCAGCGTGGCCGGCGCAGTATCGCACTGGGGCGCTCTCGCCACCGCCCTCGCCGCCACCGTAGGCACCGGCAACATCGTCGGCGTCGCCACCGCCCTCGCCCTCGGCGGCCCCGGCGCCCTCCTCTGGATGTGGCTCACCGGCGTCTTCGGCATCGCCACCAAATACGCCGAATCCTACATCGCGGTAAAATATCGTCGCGAAAGCGCCCCCGGGGTCTTCGCCGGCGGGGCCATGTATGTCCTGCGCGACCGGCTCGGCCTGCCCAAACTTGCCGCCTTGTTCGCCGTCTTCGCCGCCGTCGCCGCCTTCGGCATCGGCAACCTTGTGCAGGCCCACTCCATCGCCTCTTTCACCGTCGACCGGACCGGCGCACCGCCCTGGGCCACCGGCTTGGTCCTCGCCGGACTCACCTCCGCCGTCGTTTTCGGCGGCATCCGCCACATCGCCCGGGTCTGCCAATGGTTGGTGCCCGCCATGATTCTCCTCTATCTCGCCGCCTGCCTGCTGCTGTTGGCGAAATACGCCGACCGCATACCCGACGCCCTGGCCTTGGTGCTCTCCAGCGCCTTCTCCGGCCACGCCGCCACCGGCGGATTCATCGGCGCCGGCATCGCCCAGGCGGTGCGCTACGGCGTCGCCCGCGGCCTCTTTTCCAACGAGTCCGGCATGGGGAGCGCCCCCATCGTCGCCGCCGCCGCCCGCACCGCCTCCCCCGCTCGCCAGGCCCTCGTCTCCGCCTCCGCCACTTTTTGGGACACCGTCGTGGTTTGCGCCTGCACCGGACTGGCCCTGCTCGTGACCGGGGAATGGACCGGCGGAGCCAAGGGCGCCGTGCTCACCGGCCAGGCCTTCGCCCACCTCGGCCCCGCCGGCCCGTGGTTGCTCTACGCCTCCCTCGCCACCTTCTGCTTCTCCACCATCCTCGGCTGGGCCTACTACGGCGAACGAGGCGCGGAATACCTCTTGGGCGCACGCATCCTCAAGCCCTACCGCTGCGCCTGGGTGGCCGCCGTGTTCCTCGGCTCCACCCTGCCCCTCCAGGTGGTATGGGACTTCGCCGACGCCGCCAACGGACTCATGGTGGTGCCCAACCTCGTGGCGCTGTTCCTGCTCCGCCAGGAAATCGCGGACGACACCCGCGCCCACTTCGCCGCGCAGTCCTGACCGCGACGCGGACTTGCCTTGGCCAGCGCCTGGCTTTGTCGTGCGCCCGCCCATGCCGGCGTCCCTACAACCCAAACTCGTGTCGCCTTCCGCCCGCCCCTCCTCCGCCGCAGACACTCTAGATGCGTCTCTCGCCGAGGACCAGGCTGTGCTCGCCTCCTGGCGGGAGGAACTCGCCGCCCGTCTCGAAGAACGCGTCAAACTGCAGGCCCGCCATCGTGACCGCCTGGAAGACGCCCTCGACCACTTGGAGTCGATCCGCAAAAACACCTCCGAACGCCAGGCTGAGATCGACGCCGCCGGCGACGCCAGGTCGGACCCCGACCCGACGCCGCCGCCTCCTCCCGTTCCACCCGTCCTCCCTTTCTCGGCCGACGACGTGGCCGGCTACCGGTTGCCCGCGCTGGAACTGCTCCGCCCCCCCGGCGCCGCCGAACAGGAACTCGTCCCCGCCGACGAAATCGAAACCAATAAAAAACTCCTTCAGACCACCCTGGACAGCTTCGCCGTCGATGCCTTCGTCTACGACTCGATCGTGGGCCCTCGCGTCACTCAGTTCCGCGTCAAACCCGGCTTCGGAGTTCGAGTGGAGGCCATCGCCGCCCTAGAAAAAAATCTCGCCCTCGCTCTCTCGGCCAACGCCGTCCGCATCCAAGCGCCCATCCCCGGGGAAAGCTTTGTCGGCGTCGAAATACCCAACCGCCGCTCCGTCCCGCTCGCCCTGCGCGGCGCTTTCGAATCCACGCTCTGGGCCCAGACCACCGCCGACCTACCCATCGTGCTCGGCGTGGACATCACCGGCAAACAAGTCGTCTGCGACCTCGCCAAGGCCCCCCACGCCCTCATCGCCGGCGCCACCGGCTCAGGCAAATCCGTCTGCATCAGCAACGTCATCCTCTCGCTCTTGTATCGGTTTCGCCCCGACGAGCTGGAGCTCGTCCTCATCGACCCCAAGATCGTCGAGTTCGCCATCTACCGCGACCTCCCCCACCTCATCCACCCCGTGGTCACCGACCCCAAGCAGGCCGTCCAGGCCCTGAAGTGGCTCGTGCGCGAGATGGAGCATCGTTACCAGATTCTGTCCGAGAAAAACGTTCGCAACCTCGCCGGCTACAACGCCAAAGCCGTCGCCGAGGGCTTCGCCAAACTACCCTTCATCGTGCTCATCATCGACGAACTCGCCGACCTCATGATGACCGCCTCCCAAGAGGTCGAAACCCCCATCGCCCGCCTCGCCCAAATGGCCCGCGCCGTCGGCATCCACGTCATCCTCGCCACCCAACGCCCCTCGGTCAACGTCATCACCGGCGTCATCAAGGCAAACATCCCCACCCGCATCGCCTTCCAGGTTTCCTCGCAAATCGACTCCCGCACCATCCTCGACGGCAAGGGCGCCGAAGCCCTGCAAGGCCGGGGCGACATGCTCTACTGCCCGCCCGGCCTGGGCCGCCTCCAACGCCTCCAGGCCCCCTTTGTCGACGACGCCGAGGTCGAGGCCATCGTCGCCTCGCTCAAAGCCCAGCTCGCCCCGCGCTACCGGGTGCAACTCGATCCCGCCGACGCCCCGGGCGGAGGCGAGGATGTTCTCGGCGACTCCGAAACCCACGCCGGCCTCGATCCGATGCTGAAACAGGCTCTCGAGGTCCTCGCCGCCAACGGCCGGGCCAGCACCAGCTACCTGCAACGCCGCCTCCGCATCGGCTACAACCGGGCCGCCAGCCTCATCGACGAAATGGAGAAACGCCGCTTCATCGGCCCCCAGGTCGGCAACAACCCGCGCGAAATCTACGTCCAACCCGGCGACCTGCACCTCGATTAGGCGACACCCGGCTCAATCCTGCAAAAACCCCAGCTGGCCCGGATCCACCCGCGCGGCCATGAGCTTGCGCAAAAATGTCTCCCGGTGCTGCGGGCAGCGCCCCAGCCGCAACACCGCCTCGCGGTGCTCCTCCGTGCCGTAGCCCTTGTGCCCGGCGAATCCATACCCTGGATACGCAGCGTCGAGCTCCACCATCGCCCGGTCCCGATGCACCTTTGCCACCACCGAGGCCATCGCGACGCACAGCGATCGGCTGTCCCCCTGCACGATCGCCGTATGGGGATACGGAAAATGCCGCAGGGGCAGCCCGTCGACTAGGATCTTCGCCCGCGCCGGCGGTCGGTAGGCTGCGATCTCCTCCGGCGAGGAGAACAAATCCGGCTCGCTCGGCGGCGCCGCGAAGTCCGACGGCGGGTAAATGCCCTCCAACGCCCGGCGCATCGCCAGCCGGGTTGCGCCCAGAATATTCTCCGTCTCGATCTCACCCACCCCCGCCTCCCCCATGCTGGCATGGATTCGCCCCACCCCCGCCAACCCCGCGCAATCCAAGTAAAGCGCAACCCGCTACACCGCCCTCAACAGTTTGGAATCATTGATTCGCCGCGCGTTTTCCGCCACCCAGCGACCCTCTAAAAACTCACGCGTCACCAACACGGCGGCGGCCACCACCGGCCCGGCCAAGGCACCCCGCCCCGCCTCATCCACCCCGATTAGCTCGGGATGTTCGGCGATCTGCTTCAGATCAAAGCTGCGAAGCTGGCGGCGCGGGGGCGGCATAGGCGGATCGCCAGCCAAACAACTCCCGCCCTCCGATTCAAGGTAGCACCTGCGCCCCCACGCTAGGGCGCGGATAATCTTTTGAACCTTTTTCCAGCGCGCGCATTCCTCTCCCCATGCTCGCCCCCCCGCCCCGCCACCACCATGCCTGGCCAGAATGACACCGACCTGCCGGTGGCGGCGGCCCGCCAAGGCGACACGGCGGCGTGGCAACGCCTGTTCGACCGTTATCAGCGCCCGGTCTTCGTGTTCATCCACGAGCTGGTGCGCGACCGCGAAGCCAGCCTGGACCTTGTGCAAGACACCTTTCTGCGCGCCGTCCGCCACCTTCCCTCCCTGCGCGATGACCACCGCTTCGGATCCTGGCTCTTCGGCATCGCTCACCAGCTCTGCTTCGCCCGAGCCCGCCGCTCCTGGCGGGAAAGCTCCCTGAACGACCAACTGGACACCACACTCGACGATTCCCTGCCCCGCCCGGGCGATGCTTTGGCGCAGGCCGAGCAAGCCGCCGAACTGTTTGCCCTGCTCGCCGAATTGCCCGAGGGCCAGCGCGCCGCCCTCACCCTTCACGTGCTCGAAGATTTTTCCCTGGAAGAAATCGCCGCCATCACCGCTGTGCCGCTCGGCACGGTCAAATCCCGCCTCCACCACGCCAAACGCACCCTGCGGGACCGCTTAACCGCCTCCTCCCCCGCACCTTCGTCGCCATGAAACACACCACGCTCCGCGATCACCTCCTGGCCCGGGCCGATACACCCGACATCCCCCAAAGACTCGCCGCGCAACGCGTCCTGGTGCTCGCAACCCTGCCCCCCGCCCACACCGGCGGCCCGCTCCCCGGCTTCCGCACCCTCTATCGCGAACTCATCCTACGCTGCCGGCCGGTCTGGGCCGCCGTCGCCATGATCTGGATACTCACCGGCCTGCTCAACCTCACCGCCCGGCTGGACGACGCCTCCGCCCCCCGCGCCACACCGGCGCAAATCGCCTTTCTGATCGCCTGGGCTCGGCTCCGCGAAACCCCATCCGAGGACGGCTCGTTCGCCCCCGCCGCCCCGCCTCCTCTGACCGGCGCTCTCCACCCGAACAGCCCTTCGGCCGCTTGTTGAACCACCCGCTGACCACAGCACACCCCAATCCCCTCCCCGCCCATGAAGATCGACTCCGCACTGCCCTCCCGCCGGACCTTTTGGGTGCTGACACGCCTGACCTTGGTCGGCGGCGCCCTCACCCTGAGTCTGCTCGCCCTGGCCTACGCAGTAATCAATCGGCAAGGTCGCCAAGCTTGGCAAAAGGCCGTCGATCAAGCGCGCGCCCAGGGATTACCGATTGAGTTTTCAGCTCTGCGCCCGCCTCCCGTCGCCGACGAGAACAACTTCGCCGCACATCCACTCATCCGCGAGCTCAGGGATGGTTACCAGCAAGCGGTGCAGAACGGAGGTTACCATCAGTGGCAGGACCACCAGGACCCCTTCGCCGCTCCTTTTCCTGCCCCCGAACAAAATCTCGACCACCGAGGCATCTACGCTGAACGCGGCGAAGACGTGCTCAGCCGTTGGTTGGAAGCAGCCCCCTCCCCCGAAGCGCTCAAAGACTGGGTGCGAGCTTCGCGGAATCAGCTCGAACAACTCTCCGCCGCCGCTGCACGACCCGCCCACGACGATCCTGTCTTCCGCGACAGTTTCGACCAACTCGGACGCACCTTCCGCGTCGAACTACGCCCCGCCTACCGCCTGTTGCACCTGCGCGCCCTCCTCCATCTGGAAGAGCAACAGACCGAAGACGCCGCTGAGGACTTGATCACGCTTTTCCGGCTGGCCGGACACAGCCAGTCCACCCCGCTGCTCTTGACGCAAATCGACACCCGCCAAATCGCCGCCCATGGCCTAAATCTCCTGCGCGTCGGGCTGACCGGACACCTCTGGTCGGACCACCAATTGTCCCGCGTGGATGCCGCCCTCGTCGCCCTCGACGCACTGCCTTCCGCGCGTCGCACCTACGAGACCGAACGAACGCTGCACGCCCTCCGTTACCTCGCCATCGCCGACAATCATCGCCTTCTCCACCCGGTGCTCTTTGGTCCAGTGCCCGCTGAAAAGATCAGTGTCGCCTATCAACTGTTCCCGCCCTCGTGGTGGCCTCTGGAGCTGGGAGCCTACCTGTTCGGCTGGCAAGGTGGCCACCAAGCCAATGATAAACTCGCCCGCCTTCTCTTCGGCGGCCTGCCGCGCGGTCCAAATCAGGTTTTGGAGTATCTGCCCTCCGGAGTTTGGCAAAAAGCCGCCGCCCGACACCTAAGCGGTGTCACCAGTCTCGCCGATCAAGTGATCGATTTCGACCAGCGCCGACTCCGGCCAGGCGTTGAGCTGCGAGGCAAACACGGCCAACCCGCTCACTGGCACCCTTTGTCGTATGCGCTAAACTTGGATTACGGCCCTTCACAAACGACGCGTTTCGCGCTGGGCGTGATCTACCACCAAACTCAGCTCAACCTGGCCCGCGCCGCCCTGCTGCTCGAACGCTGGCGAATTCGCCATGGCAACTATCCCGACACCCTCGCCGCACTTACCCGAGAGCTAAGCATGACACCTCCACATGACTTGATCGACGGAGAACCCCTCCGTTACCGCCCCCTCGCCGATGGCGGCTACCAACTCTATTCCATCGGAGAAAACCGGGTGGACGACGGCGGCACCCGCTCTCTCCCCCCGACCTACACGGCGAATGATTGGGTTTGGTAAAGGCCTCGGGCCGGTGACGATGGCTCCCCATGGGCACGGCTCACGCCACCTGCTAACCTCTGCCCTCGATCCAAGGCCGCAACATCACCCTCAAACGAGACCGAACCCGGGCCAAACGCGTTTCCACCGCCTTGGCTGTAACGCCCAGCAGCTCGGCGATCTCCGCGTGGGACCGCTCCTCATACTCGGACAAAACGATCAACGCCCGCGACTCTTCGGGCAGCGCCGCCAGAGCGGCTCGCACCGCCTGCCGCTCCTCCTCGCGCCGCGCTGCTTCAACCGGTGTATCTCCTGACCCGGCCAAACCCTGCGCCTCGACCACCGTCTGGTCCGCCCAAAAGTCGGTTTTCCGACGATTCTTCTTCCGCGCCTGATCACGCGCCAGATTGATCGCGATCTGAAAAAGCCAGGTGGAGAAACGCGCCCCCGGTCGATAATCGCCCCTGCGCAGAAAAACTCGCACGAAGGACTCCTGCGCCAACTCTCTCGCATCGGTCTCGTTGCCAGTGTAGCGGATCAAAAAAGTCTGCAACGGTCTGCGCCAGCGCTCCATCAACAAGTCCAGCGCCCGCGTGTCCCCGTCGCTGAGAGCCTGCATCAAGGCCTCGTCCCCCTCCACCGCGCCGGCGTCATCCCTGAGCAATATCTGCACGCCCTCCCTCATGGCGCAGGGTGCAGCGCCGGAGCGGTGGTTTGACC
>CAYNUW010000045.1:0-16883 GCA_964400455.1 uncultured Akkermansia sp.
CGATCAATTGGTTAATCCCCCGACGTGGTTCGCCTCGTTTCGCGATCTCACGCTCTATTGCAACGTGTTCCTGCGCGACGACATCGTGATCGAGAGCGAGGATCCCGATCCCTATGTGCGCTACATGCGGCCGCGGGGCGGGATGGACTTCGTGGCTGATTTCGTGCGGCCCGGCGCGGAGGACGGCGTGCACCTCGACATCGAGCACAACTACCCCCGGTCCATCATCACCGACCGCATCGCGCCGGAAAATGTGCACCGTCTGATCGGTGCCTTGCGGGCGCTGCGGCGGATCGCGACGTGACGAGCCGGGCGGGGGTCAGGCTTTGGCGGCGAGCACGTGAAAGTTGGCCATGCTGATGCCGCTCAGCATGGCGCCGACGATGCCGAGAAAACCCTGGTCCGTGCCGGCCAGGTAGAGGTTGGCCAAGGGGGTGCGACCATCGCGGACCTTGACCGGAGAACCGTAGATCGCGCCGCCCAGGCGGCCGGTGTATTTCACGATGGTGCGCGGGGTGAACATGTCGGTTGCGATGGTCGCGGCGACGAGGTCGCCCCGGCGCGCCGGTCCGTCGGGGAGGAAACGCAGGGCCGAGGCCTGGATCTCGCCATACCAGCGGCGTTTCTCGGCCTGGTAGCCGGCCTCGTCGGGGTGGTTTGTCCAGGCTTGGTGGTCGGCCAGGCAGGTGCAGCGAAAGAGACCTTCGGGCAGGGCGGCGCCGGCGGGGAAGTCAAAGTTGTTGGGCAGGCAGATGACGCCGCTGCGCACGTCGACCGGGGCGGCGGAGCGTTCGTAGGCGAAGCGGGCCGAGTCGTTGAAAAACACGATGGTATCGTCGCCCCAGCCGAGCGCGGAGGGGGGACGATCCAGCACGGTGATGGTCTCGCAGTAGCTGAGCCGGCCAGCGGGATGCGGCGCGGCGGACGAGGGGCTGGCGAGCGGAGCGGGGTGATCTCGCCACAAGCGTTCGGTCTCGGGTGCGCCGATGGTGCTGAGGACCTGGGTGGCGGTGATCTCCGAGCCGTCATCGAGCACGAGCGCGGCGACTCGTCCCTCCCGGGCGACCAAGCGGCGCACGCCGCAGCGCATGCGCCGTTCGCCGCCGGCTTGGCGATATTTGTCCAGCAGCACCCGCAAGACGAGACGCACGCCCTCCAGCGGGCGGGCGAAGCCCTCGAGGAAGAGCGCCTTGAACATGATGACGAACTGGCCGAACTCCATGTCGCCCTCGGTCGCGCTGCCGTAATACATCACCGGGCAGAAAAGCATGTCCTCCAGCAAGGGATCGGTGATGTGGCGCCGCACGATGTCGCGCGCCCCCTCGGGCACGGCTCCGAGCGACACGTCGTCGTAGGCGCGGACCGCCGCGACGAGTGCGCGGAAGCCGTCGATCTGGGCGGGAAAAGCCCGCGCCACTTCGGACTCGAAGAGCGCGAAGTCGTTGGAGAAGGCCAGGGAAACCTCGCCAGCCGGGCCGAAGGCCACGCGCGAGCGTTTCTGCGGATGCAGGGCGAACTCCTCGCGGTCGATGCGCAACTGGCGGAGGAGCTTGGTGAGGGGAGTGCCTTTGACGCCGGGCGGCACCCAGTTGGTCATGGCGTGCAGGCCGACGTCGTATTTGCGCCCGTCGATGGCGTAGAACGAGTTGAGCCCGCCCACCGCGTTATGCCGCTCGAAAATGCACACGCGTTTGCCGAAGTGGGCCAGGCGGATGCCGGCGGCCAGACCGGCCATGCCGGCACCGATGATGGCTACGTCGTAGTGGGAGGCGGAATTCATCGCGAGGTTTGAGGATCTGAGGTGCAAGGTCCGCCACCCGACACGCCGTCGCAAGCCTCGGCATACGTCTTCGCGCTGGCACGCCCCCTGCTTTCACACGAATCGGTAATTTCGTAACACGCACCACCAAACCTCCCCACCATGCACCTGTTCCGCTCTGTCCTCGCGGCCTTCACGGCCGCCGCCATCTCGGCCACCACACTCATCGCCGCCCCCCTGAAAGTTGCCTACTCGGACTGGCCGGGCTGGACCGCCTTTGCCATCGCCGAACAAAAGGGCTGGTTCAAGGCTGCCGGTGTCGACGTCGAACTGCTCTGGTTTGAATACGGCCCCTCGATGGAGGCTTTCTCCGCCGGCAAGGTAGACGCGGTCATGGTGACCAACGGCGACGCGTTGGTGACGGGCGCGGGCGGCGCGAAAAACGTGATGATCGTGGCCCTCGATTACTCCAACGGCAACGACATGATCGTGGCCCGGCCGGGCATTCGCACGGTGAAGGATTTGAAGGGTAAAAAGATCGGCATCGAGGTCGGGTTCGTGGAGCACCTGTTGTTGCTCAAGGCCCTTTCCAGCGCCGGCCTGACCGAGGCCGACGTCGAGATCGTGCCCACGCCGACCAACCAGACGCCGCAGGTGCTGGCCTCCGGCCAGGTGGATGCCATCGGCGCCTGGCAACCGAACTCCGGCGCCGCGTTGAAGGCCCTGCCCGGCGCGACCGCCATCTACACCAGCGCGAACGTGCCCGGTTTGATCTATGACACCGTCTCGGTCTCCCCGCAGAGCCTGGCCACCCGCCGGGCTGATTGGGTGAAGTTTGTATCGGTTTGGGACAAGATCGTGGCCTTCCTGGCCGATCCCGCCACCCGGGACGAGGGCATCGCGATCATGGCGGCCAAGGCCGGGGTCGACGCCGCCACCTACGCCGAATTCCTGCCCGGCACGAAGTTCCTGCCCCTGGCCGAAGGCGCCAAGGTTCTCGCATCGACTGAATCAGGACTGGGCTCGGTAGCCGGTTCCTCAGCGGTGGCAGACGCCTTCAATGTGAAGAACGAAGTCTACAAAGAGCCGCAGAAAATATCCGACTATATCGATGCGTCGATCATGGCCGACGCGCTCAAGCTGAAGTCCGAGTAAACCCACGCCCGAAACAACGCCACACAAGCCGGGGACGCATCCGCATCGTTCCCGGCTTTTTTTCGCGAGCCTGCTTTTCCCATGCCTCTGCTCGAAGTTCGTCGCGAACCACCCGTCCGCCTGCGTTGGGTGCTATGGGTGCTGGCCTTCGCCCTCCCGCTGGCGGTTTGGAGTGCGGTGAGCTACGTGCCCTGGCTGTGGCATCCGCAGGTGAAAGTCACCGAATCCGGCTCCGTTTCATGGTTGCAGCCCGGCTTGCTGATTGATCGGGCGGACTTCGCCACCCAGGTGGCTGAGGCCCGCGCCGAGGGGCGCGCCGCGCCGGTGGGCCGTCCGGCCAACCCGCTGTATCTGCCCGCGCCGCACGAGGTGGGGCGCGCGCTTTATACCGCCTTCACCACCGAGCCGCGGCTGAAGGGCGACAAATGGCTGCACGAAAGCATCGGCATGTCGGTGCGCACCATTTTTTACGGCTTTCTCCTCTCTTCGCTCATCGCGCTGCCGCTCGGGGTCTTGTGCGGTTCGTATCCGACCCTCGCGCGCATGACCGAGCCTTTTGTGGACTTCGTGCGCTACATGCCGGCGCCGGCCTTTGGCGCGCTGATGGTCGCGATCTTCGGCATCCATCTGGAGCCGAAGGTGGGCATCGTTTTTCTCGGCACGTTTTTCACCCAGGTGCTCGTCACCGCCGCCACGGTGCGTCGAGTGGACCCCGGCCTGCTCGAGGCCGCGCAGACGCTCGGCGCGAAACGCGGGGTGCTGATCCGTCGCGTGATCCTGCCCGCCGCCCTGCCCGACCTCTACAACGACACCCGCATCCTGATCGGCTGCGCCTGGACCTATCTGGTCGTGGCCGAGGTGGTCGGCGTGAGCAGCGGCATCACCTTTTTCATCAACCAGCAGGCCAAGTATCGGAATTTCGACAACGTCTACGCCGCCATCGTCATCATCGGCCTGATCGGTCTGGCCACCGACCAGGTGCTGGCCTTTGTCGGCGCCCGCCTCTTTGGGTGGAAGCAGACCCGCCGCAGCCGGCTGCGCGCCTTCCTCGCCTGGCTGTTTTCGCCCCGCGACGTGGTGTATTTCCCGGACAAGTCCACCGCCAAATGAACACCGCCCCCACGGCCGCCGAGGACCGCGCCTACCTCCTCCAGTCGCCCGCCGTCGCGGCGCGCTTCGCCGCGCTGCACGCCCGCCCGGTCGTGCTGGAGGCCGAGCACCTCGGCTGCGAGTTCGACTCCGAACGCGGTCGGGTGACAGCCCTGCATGATCTTAACGTCCGGGTGCACCGCCGTGAATTCGTCTGCGTGATCGGGCCCTCGGGCTGCGGCAAATCCACCTTCGCCCGCGTGATCGCCGGCCTGCAACCCGCCACCTCCGGCCGCATTCTGGTCGACGGGCGTCCGGTTTCCGGACCCGGTCCTGATCGCGGCATGGTGTTTCAGGGCTACACCCTTTTCCCCTGGCTCTCGCTGGTGCAAAACGTGCGCTTCGGCCTCGACATGCAAGGCCGCGCCGAGACCCAGGCCGACCGCGAGGCGCGCCAGTGGCTGGAGCTGGTGGGGCTGGGCAAATTCGCCGACGCCTATCCGCACCAACTTTCCGGCGGCATGTAGCAGAGGGTGGCCATCGCCCGCGCGCTCGCCGCCGGCCCCCGCATACTCCTGATGGACGAACCGTTCGGCGCCCTCGATCCGCAGACCCGGGCGCAGATGCAGGCCCACCTGCTGGAGATCTGGCGCAACGTGGACGTGACCATCGTATTCATCACTCACGACATGGACGAGGCCATTCTTCTGGCTGATCGCATCCTGGTGCTGAAGGCCCATCCGGGCGAAGTGCGCGAGTTCATCGAGGTGCCGGTGCCGAGGCCGCGTTCGCCCGCGCAGTTCTCCACGCCCGAGTTTCAGGCGGTGCGCCGCCGCATCGACGCGTTGATCCACCCCGCGCCGGAGCCGGGCGAGCTTGCCCGCCACGAGCCGCTCCCCATCGTGCGCCTGACCCAGGCGGGCGACGACGTGGAGTAGTTTCTACGGCGCAGCCCCCTCCCCTAACCCGTCGCCATGCCCCGACCCGCCTCCGACAAGATCGCCCGCTTCAGTGTCTCGCTGCCCGAGAGCCTGCTCGACGAGCTGGACGAAATGGTGCGGCGACGCGGTTATCAAAGCCGTTCGCAGGCGGTGGCGGCGCTGGCGCGCGATGGTTTGCTCGAACATGCGGCGCAACTCGGCACCGCGACCGTGGCGGGCACAATCAGCCTGGTCTACGACCACACCCAAAATGGATTGCAGGCGCGTCTGGCGGCCATCCAGCACAAATATTACCTGATGGTGGTGACCTCGATGCACGTGCACTTGCAGGACCAAAACTACATGGAGGTGCTGCTGGTGCAGGGACCGGCGCAGGAGCTGCGCAAGCTGGCCGACGAACTCTCCACCTGCCGCGGGGTGAAAACCGGGAAACTCAACCTCACCGCCACCGCCATGCCGCCGTTGTTGTGAGCGAGGGACGGCCGCTATTCGCCCGTGACCGTAACGACCACGCGGCGAGCGTGCGGGGCCGAGCGGTGTTCCCAGAGAAAGATGCCCTGCCAGGTGCCGAGCAGCAGACGACCCTCGCCCACCGGCACGGTCTCGCTGGTGCGGGTGAGCGCCATCTTGATGTGGCTGGGCATGTCGTCGGGCCCCTCGAGCGTGTGTTCAAAGTGAGGATCATCGGCCGGCACCAAGCGGTCCAGCCAAGCCTGCAAATCGCGCCGCGCGCTCGGGTCGGCGTTTTCCATGATGACAAGCGAGGCGCTGGTATGTTGGCAAAACACGTGCGCCAAACCGATGCGCACGCGCGACCGCCGCACCACCGAGGCCACTGGGTCGGTTATCTCATGGGTGCCCGCCCCGCGCGCCGGCAGGATGATCGTCTCTTGGTGAACCATGCATGGATTACGACGGTAAGTGCGGATGAACGGCAAGAGCTCAACCGGCGAAGGACGCTGCGGGAATCTATCCATACTACAATTAGACCCGGGACGCTGTTTATTTTGCCGGTGAAACAAGTGCCCTCTGAGGCTTCCCCGCCATGCGACTTCCCACCCTCCTGTTCGTCCTCGTGTTTAGCATAACGATTCGCGCCGATGACGGCTACCGTTTGTGGCTTGGTTACGAAAACGTCGCCCGTCCGACCGGACCCGAAGCGCTGGCGGAGCAAATCACCGAGCTGGTGTCTCCCGACGCGCATTCGACTTTGATAAGGTCCGCCCGGAGTGAATTGCTGGAAGGTCTGCGCGGAATGCTCGGCGTCGAGATTCCCGTCGCGGCCACCACGACCGACCGTCCGTCCCTGGTGCTGGCCAAGTCGAACGAAACCCCCGCCTCGAAATTCTTTACCGCCGCCGAATTGGAGGGACTGGGCGAAGAAGGCTATCGCTTGCGACGAGTCGTTGATCAGGGGGTGCCGCGGATTCTGATCGTCGCCCAAGGGGACGCGGGGCTCTTATACGGCGCCTTCGCCCTGCTGCGTCACCTCCAGCTCGGAGAAAAACTCGAAGGGCTCGACCTGGTCAGCGTGCCGAAAATCGAGCGCCGACTGCTCAACCATTGGGACGATTTGAACGGCCACGTCGAACGCGGCTACGCTGGATTCTCGCTATGGCAATGGTTCTATCTGCCGGAGATACGCGACCCGCGTTATCGCGATTACGCCCGGGCCCTGGCCTCGCTCGGACTGAATGGCACCGTGTTGACCAACGTTAACGCAAACGCGCAGATCCTCACCGCGCCCTACTTGGAGAAAGTCGCCGCGCTGGCCGAGGAGTTTAGACCCTGGGGGGTGCGGATCTACCTGACCGCCCGCTTCAGCGCGCCGATTGAGATTGGCGGTTTGAGCGTGGCGGACCCGCTCGATCCCGCCGTGGCGAAGTGGTGGCGGGAAAAAGTCGCGGAGATCTACCGCATAATCCCCGATTTCGGCGGCTTTTTGGTGAAGGCCAATTCGGAGGGCCAGCCGGGACCGCAAGACTATCAGCGCACCCACGCCGACGGGGCCAACCTGCTGGCCGACGCGCTGCGACCGCACGGAGGCATTGTCATGTGGCGCGCCTTTGTGTATTCGCCCGACAACGACGATGATCGCGTGAAACAGGCGGTGACGGAGTTTGCGCCCCTGGACGGTCAGTTCCGGGAGAACGTGATCGTGCAGATCAAAAACGGGCCGCTGGACTTCATGCCGCGCGAGCCCTTTTCCCCTTTGTTTGGAGCCATGCCCCACACCCGGCTCGCGGCGGAGCTGCAGATCACCCAGGAGTATCTCGGCCAGTCCATCGACCTCGCATATCTGGCACCCATGTGGCGCGAAGTGCTCGACGCCGACACTTACGCCAACGGACCGGGCACCACGGTGGCGAAGATCACGGATGGCAGCGCAAAGGGTCACCGGACGTCAGTCATCGCGGGCGTGGCCAACACCGGCACGGACCGCAACTGGACGGGCCATCTGCTGGCCCAGGCAAATTGGTATGCCTTTGGCCGTTTGGCGTGGGATCACCAGGCGACCGCTGAAGAACTGGCCGACGAGTGGACTCGACTGACCTTTGGGCATGACGAACAAGTAGTGGCGACCATCATCCGGATGTTGCTCAGTTCGCGCGAGACCGTGGTGAACTACTCGATGCCCCTCGGCCTGACGCACATCATGGCGGAGGGCCACCATTACGGGCCGGGACCGTGGGTGGATTTGAAGGGGGCGGGTCGCGCCGACTGGACGGCGGTTTATTATCACAAGGCCGGGCTCGACGGCATCGGTTTCGACCGCACCGCGACCGGTTCCAACGCCCTGGCGCAATATGCGCCCGAGTGGCAGGCTCTGTGGGGAAACCTGGAGACTTGTCCGGAGAACCTATTGCTTTGGTTTCATCGGGTGCCTTGGGACTACAAGATGAAGTCGGGCCGCACCCTGTGGGATGAGCTCTGCCTGCGTTATCAACAAGGCGTGGAAGAAGTGCGCGGGCTGCGCGTCCAGTGGGAGACACTGCGCGGACGCATCGACGAGGAGCGCTTTTCCCATGTGGCTCAACGGCTGACGAGGCAGGAGAAAGAGGCGGTTTATTGGCGCGATGCGTGCCTGCTCTATTTCGGCCAGTTCTCACGCCGTCCCCTGCCGTCAGGAGTTGAGCCTCCGGCGCATCCGCTGGAGCACTACACGAATCGGATCCTGCGCAACATGCCCGGGCATCGATAAAGGGACGCGGCGATCATCGAAACGCCAGCGAAGGTCGAGAAGTTCATATCGAACCGCCGCGGAATCGGCTGCCGGTGATTACTCCCGGACTAAGAAATGCAGAAAGCCGTTGAGCACACCGGTCACAGTTCCGAGCGGAATGAACATCATTAGGCCGCCGGGGTCACCCTTGGTCATGGCGGCGAAGAACAGACCGATGGCCAGACCTGCGAGGGTGCCGCTCAGGGTCGAAAAGCCCACCGCACGAACGCTGCGGGGCGAGAGTCCGGCGCTGTAAAGTCTCTGCAACCACAGCGCGTGCGCCAGACTGGGAAGGATGGCGAAGACGTAGGCAAAGAGGGTCGCGTAGGCAACAAAAGCGAGCGACTCCCACGACGGGTTCTCCGCCAAAAAGAACAGGGTCAACACAGTCGCGGCCAGCGGTGCGGGGGCGAGCAGGTTGAGGACGAAGCGGCGTTTGAGTTTCATGGGTGATTGAAGTGGCTGCGCTTAGCGTTGGCGTTCACCATGGAGGCGCGTGGCGAGGTCGGCGGCGGCGTCGGGCCAGGTCGGAAAACGAAACCTAAAGCCGGCGGCGTGCAGACGTGCGGGAACGACGCGACGGCTTTTCAGGATTAATTCTGTCTCTGTGCGGCGGAAAAACGCGCCGAGCGCCAGCAGCCACGCGGGCGCGGGCAGGGCACGGCGCGGATCGCGGCCGAGGGCGGCGTGCAGGGCGGCGATGAAATCTCGGTTGGGCAAGGGCGCGGGCGCGACGAGGTTGAAAACGCCATCGAGATCGTCGCGTTCGAGCAGGAAGCGCACGGCGAGAACAAAGTCGTATTCGTGGATCCACGACACAAACTGGCGACCATCGCCCTGCCGGCCCAAGCCGAGGCGGCACAGGCCGGCGAAGGCGGCAAAAGCCCCGCCGGGATGCGCCCCCATGACCATGGCGGCGCGTAGGGCTACGCGGCGGGTGCGCGGCGCGGCGGCGGCGAAGAGTTCGCGTTCCCAGGCGAGGCCGATATCCACGCTGCGTTTCCAAAGCGCGGGCGCGCCGGGCTCGCAGCCGCCGATCTCGCCGGTCGCCTCGTCGCGCGCGGGATCGTGGGGCGCGGCGTGGGCGTAGATCGTGGCGGTCGAGGCGTTGAGCCAGACGCGCGGCGGATTCTTCGCGGCGGCGATGGCGTCGCCGACCGCGCGCGTGCTCTCAACGCGGCTGCGAAGCATCTCAACGAGGTTTCGCTCGGTGTAGCGACAATCCACGCTGCGGCCGGCGAGGTTAATGACGGCGTCGGCACCGTCGATCTCGGCAGTCCAGAGACCTAAATGGCGGCCGTCCCAAGCGACGGCGCGGGCGGCACCGGCGAGACCCGCAGCGGCGAGCGCGCGGTCGACACGGACGGCGTCACGAGCAAGAAGGACGCAAACGTGGCCTTGGCGGGTAAAAGCCCGGACGAGCAGATGGCCCAAATGGCCCGAACCGCCTGGAATAATAACTTTCATATCTTTGAATAATAAATATTTACATCAACTCTCGAACCAAATGTTCGTATTACGAACATTTGGTTCGAAGACGAGAAAGGGGGATGGGGCGGTGATTTTTTGCGATCGGTGTAGGGCCTCGATTTAGACGACGCGGGGCCGTAGGGAAGAGGCGTTAGCTGCGCCGCAGGGGCCGTGCGACCTAGACCTTGAGTGCAACACTCCACTCAAACCAAAAACCGTAGCGAAGGACGGAGACATTCATAACGGCTTCAATCTGCGCTTGAGCTTAATTTTATAAATTTCAGTAATAACAGAAATATAATCACACCGAACTGAGCCGGGAAAGCATCTGTGTCTTGGTCTCCGGGGGTAAGCGAAAGCGCTATTCCGCAAGGCGGAAGATGGAGTCGCCGAGCTTGGCCAGTCGGCGGAGATTCGGCGGGGAGAGGCGGGCGGCGCGTTCGCCCCAGGCGTCGGTCAATTCCATGAATTCGAGCATGGCGGAAAGCCGGTCGCCGAGGTGCGGCATGGCGCTCGCATCCCCGCTGCTAGATCGGGCGTCGCCGACGCACTCGCGGAGGAGAGTGAGGGTGGGGTCGAGTTCGCGGCGTTTGCGCTCGCGAATAATGACACGGAAAAGTTCCCAAACGTCCGTCGAGGTCTCGAAGTGGTCGCGGCGGTCGCCAAGGGTTTGGGTGGCGCGGACGAGGCCCCAGCTTTGCAGCTCCTTGATGCCCACACTCACGTTCGAGCGGGCGATGGCGAGGGTCTCGGCGATCTCGTCGGCGGGGAGCGCCTTGGGCGAGAGATAGAGCAGGGCGTGAATCTGGGCGACCGAGCGATTGACGCCCCAGCGCGCGCCCATCTCTCCCCAATGGACGATGAATTTTTGGGCGGTGACGGGCAGATTCATAATTTCTATAATTTCTGAAATTATGGACGGATGCAAGGATAAAACATAGAAATTTGTGGTTAGCCGCCTGGCTGTGTAGCTAGCGCGGCGGAGCATTGGCGACCGGGGTGGTTTGCCAGTTCAGCCAGACGGTGAGCGTGCGGACAAGGAAGGTGGCGGCGATGGCGATGAGGGCGGCGGTTTCGGCGGGAAGGCTGAAGAGGATGCCGAGCGAGACAAACGCGACCGCACCGAAGAGGGCGGCGAGCACGTAGAACTGGCCAGGCTTGAAGACCAGCGGTTCCTCGCGGGTGAGCACGTCGCGGAGGATGCCGCCGCCGGCGGCGTTGAGCACGCCGATGAGCAGGGCGGAGGGCACGGCTAGGCCGGCGGCGAGGGCTTTTTGTGTGCCGTAGACGGCATAGGCGCCGAGGCCGAGGGCGTCGATGGTGGCGATGACGCGGCCGATGCGCTGCACGCGTTCGCGCAGTAGGACACCCACGGCGGTGGCGAGGGCGACGATCTGGAGGTAGCGGGCGTCGAGCAGGGCGGCGGGCGGGCCGGATTGGAGGAAGATGCCGTCGCGCAGCAGGCCGCCGCCCAGGCCGCAGACGAGCGCGAGGAAAAAGGCGCCGACCAGGTCGTAGCGGCGGCGCATGGCAGCCATCGCCCCGGTGAGCGCGAAGGCGAAGGTGGCGGCAAAATCAAACGCGGTCGGGAGCTCGAACTGGCCTTGAAGCATGGTTCGGGTCTACCGCAGTCGGGATAGAATGCCGACCGAAATCACGGGGCGCTGGAGCCGGGAGATTACCCAGCAAATGACATGATACGATGAGCGATCAAGGAACAGCGAAGCCGTAAGACGCTGAACGGCTTTACCCAGGCGTCTACTTTGGCGATTTAGTCATCTCCGGATACAGGGGGCGTTGGGCGCACGGATTGGAGCCAGCGCAGGTTGGCGGCGCGGAGGTCGCGGCGATCAAGGTAGTATTGGGGGCTGCGAAACTCGAGCCAGCGGTTACGATCCGTGTTTATACCGTAAGCTCCGCGGTGACGGTGCAGCAGCGTGTCGAGTTCGGCTGGAGTGAGCAGTTCGTGCCGCCCGAGCGCCTCTGCATCCACCAGGCCGCTAGCCGTGCGTTCGGCTTTTAGAAGCGGATCGACGAGCCAATTTCTCCAGAGGACAAGATTGGCGCGGGGTGGTGCAACGGTGGCGACAAAGCAGGCTTGTTGTCCGACGCGCCAGACGGCGACGTGAGGAAACACGGCGCGAGCCGTCGCCAGCACGGTGGCAATCTCCCGGGGCCCGAGGTGGTGGAGTTGCACCCATTGCACCAAGACTCCGCCAGGGGAGAGACGAGAGCGTGCCAGTTCGTAGAATTCGCGTGAGTAGAGGTTGGTCGCGCCGGCAAACCAGAGCGAGGTGATCTCGATCTGAACAACATCGTAGGGTTCGCGAGTGCGGAGCAGGAGGTTGCGGCCGTCTTCCAGGAAAACGTTCACGTTTGGGCGGAGAAAGAGGTCCGCGTTGATGTGGGAAAACTTCTGCTCGGCGGCGGCGAGGTGGGCGGGAGATAGTTCCGCGATATCCACCCGGGCAAACCCGAGGCGGGCGAGGATGGAGGCGGTCTGGCCGGAGCCGGCACCGACGACGAGGGCGCGCCGTGTGTCAGGACTGTGCAGCGCCGCGACCAGACCGAAGCCCACCTGTGCGGCCATCTCGCCACCGTCGTCGGCGTCGAACTTTCCGTTCTGCAGGAGGGTCCTGACGGTGCGGCCGGAGGCCGTGGTTTGCTCCGCCACGGTTACGAAACCGGCGTGAAAGTCTTCGCGAAACCAGACTAGACGCGCGTCCGGTGGCAGCCCGGGGCCAAGGTAAACGCCGCGTCCGCGGGTCAATTCGAGCCGATCCCAAGCCGGCAGGAGCAGCGGGAGCGCCAAACCCGCCAGGGCTAGGCCACGACCAGAGGGCGAGAGCCCGCGCCACTGCGCGAGCGCCAGGGCGGCGGTCAACAGACCGGCGGCGATCAAGGTGCGCTCCGCTCCGAGCCTCGGGATCAGGAGAAGTCCGGCGAGCAGGGCTCCGCTCACGCAACCCAGAGTGTTGGCCAGGGCGAGTCGACCGGCGCCGACCCCGTCCGGTGTGTGATCGCGAAGGAGTCGGGGGAATATCTGGCCAAGGAGCACGGCCGGGGGCAAAACCAGGACGGCCACCGCAAAGGTCTTGAGTGCTTCTCCGGCCCAGAACCACTCCAACTCCAGAACGGAATTGGTGGCGTGCATGGCGCGGCTTAGCCAAGGCCAAAGCGGGCTGGTTAGGGCGAGCACAAGGGCGAGCGCAGCAAGCAGCGCGGCCGAGGATAGGGAAGCAGAGCGAGCGGCGTGGCGGCCGGCGAGGGCGAGTCCGAGCAAGATCAATCCCAGCAACAGCGAGAAGCTGTAGGTGCTCGCGCCGCACACCGCGCTGATGAGGTGAAACCAAACGATTTCGAGCACGAAAAAGAGTAATCCAGCTGAAAACGCCGCTCCTAATGAGGTCATGGAGACCACGGGAGCAGGCGCCAAACTCGGAGCCGGCTCGGCGGCGGTCGCTGAGTCACGGGGCAGGCCAGACCAGAGCATCAGGCCTACGAGACCAGCGAGGGCAGCCGTGCACCAAAGTGCGCCCTGTGCGCCGACGAGATTAAACAGGAGGGGCGGAGCGATGAAACAGAAGGTGGCGGCGCCGGCCAGATTCAGCGCATAGAGGCGGGCAAGCGAGAGTCCGGCAAGGGCGGGTGAGGCGCGTAGCAAGGCGGCCAAGGTGGGAAGTTGCGCCCCCATCGCTACGGTGGGTGGCAACAACCAGAGCGCGGCAATTGCGGCACGGGCGGCGGCAAGGGCACCGGCGGAGCCATCTTGGCCGGCCAACCATTCGCCGAGGGGACGGTCGAAAGTGAAAAACGCGGTGGCGAGTAAGGCACACCAAACCGCGACAAAGAGTTCGAGTCCGGCGAGGCGTCGGGCCGCACCGGCGCTTTTTTTGGGGCAAAGCGCAGCTCCTGCGGCCAGTCCGACGAAGTAGACCACCAGCACCAACGTCGCCGCCGGGCGGCTGGCTCCAAGCAGGGTGGTAAGGTATTTTTCCGCCACCTGTTCGAGCACAAGAGCGGTGCCGCCGGTGCAAAAGACCGACCCGCCAAGAAGTCGGCCGAGGGCGGGGGCAGAAGCGGGACTGGGCGTGACCGACACCGGGATAGGATCTCGTTGGCGAAACACCTGCCAGGCGGAGGCTGCGGGCGGGATGACCACAAGTGCGGCCAGGGTCCAGGCCGCGCCGGGAGGGAGGGGCGCGAGCGCTCCCCAACACACCAGCGCCCCGAGGCTGATCATCAACGATCCAGCCACCAGCCAAGCTGCACGGTCGGGGTCGCGAATCGGCGGGAGCGCCGGTCCGGTCGAGAGGGGAAAGCGACGCGTGGCGGCTTCAGCCAGGGACCAGCACAGCACGACCAAGGGCACGGCGGCGAAGAGGTCCACCAAGTAGTGCACACCGTGCGTGAGCGTGGTGGCGATTTGCAGAAACCCGAGCGGCAGGCAGATGAAAAAGAAGCCCCGGCGGTGTCGCCACGCAGCGATCAGCGCCACGAGCGAGAAAGCCGTGTGCAGGGAGGGCATGACGTTGCGCGCCACATCGAGCCGAAAAGGAACCGTATCGGGTCCGGCGAGGATGGAGGCGCGCAGCGCGAGTGCGGCGGGATCGCCCTCCGCGCCGGGAGCCAGCAGCGTAGGGTAGATATACCATGGACCGACGGCAGGTATCACCCAGTAACAGGTGACGCCAAACAACGGGATGAAAACGACGGCCCAGAGATAGCGGCGCAGGGCGGTATAAGCCCCGGCCAAGTGCAAGCCGGCTCCCACAGCGGCGATAAAAAAACCAAGCAGCGGATAGCTGTAAGTGGTGATGAAGCGAGCGAGGGGTGTTTCGCTATTCCATGAAGCTATGCTTTCGACCGCCCGCCAGCCGAGAGAGGCGTCCATTTTAAAGAGCAGCGGGTCGTAAACCAGCGGGCTGTAAGAACGCACGATCGAGAGCAGATAACCCCCGGTCATGATATAAATGAACACGCCGCCCCAGCTGCGCAGGAACTGAGCTGTGGTGGTGCGCAAATCGCGCCAGCGCACCAGGCCGAGGCTCGGCGCGAGCAGACAGAGCAACCACCCGAGGCCGAGAGAGGCGAGTAGAAGTGCCTGTAGAATCCAGGAGGTGGAGAGGCCTTCGGGATGGGGGTAGGCGAATAGCAGGCCGACTGCCACCAGAGGCACAAGCACCAGCCAGGCCAGGCGTAGAGTGCGCGCCGGTTGCGGGGGCGCGTGACGGAGCAGCAGGTGGACAAAAATGAACAGTGTGACCGTAAAGACCCCTGCGCCAAAGGCAGAGGCCAGGCGATCAAAAATCACCCGATCCACGAAGCGTAAACTGAGCGGTGTCAGCCAATAGACGGGGACGACGATGGCGAGTGAGGCGAGCCCCACGAGCACGTCGGGTCGTCGGAGCAAGCCGGCGAAAACGCTGCGACACACCGACCGACAGAAAGACAGATTCATGGACAGCTACACGCAAGAGGCTGCGCCGTCCGTTCTGATCCCATGTTTCTGGCGGGCGGACTCGAGGCCGGTTCAAGCGCCCGAGCGCACTCGGCGTCGTCGGCGGCGGCTGAGCAAAGCGACCGCAACGGCAGAGCCGGCCCCCACCACTGCGCTGGCACCGGGCTCCGGGATAGCGGTGAGATTAAGCAGGAGTTTACCGCCTTCGAAACTTAGTCCGGAGCTCCAGCCTGAAGGCTGGCTGCCGACGGCGAAGGTAGAACCCCCGATGGAAGTGAGCTGTGCATTGGAGGCATCGATAAGGGTGTAGGTGCCAGGCAGGGCACCGTCGTAGTCGAGCAGGTTGACCGTGACTGACCCGGATAGAGGGCCTTTAAGGGTGCCGGCGGTGATAAGCAGGCTGTCGCTGATCGAGCCGATTTCAAACCGGAGCACAGAATCGGCGAAGAGTTCGAGGCCGTTATTAAAGGTCAGTGTGCCGGGCGAGTTTCCGGGAGCGAGAATGCCTCCGGCGGAAACGGTGACCGGCTTCGAAATGCTGCCGGCACCTGCGAGCGTGCCACCGTTAGAGACGAGAAATGTCCCGCCAGGACCGATGGAGCCGTTGACCAAAAGGGTGCCGGCCATGATGTTGACGGAATTGGTGAAGGTGTTGCTGCCGGATAACGCAAGGACACCGGGGGTGGTTTTTACGAGCTCGGCGGTGCCGCTGAGTTGGGCACTGATCGAGCCTGATCGACCATCGATCTGCGTAGAGACATCAAGGGTGCCATTGCTCACGGTGCCGCCATTGAGAATGGCCGTTGCCATCGTAACCGTGCCACCTCCGAGATTGTGGTTACCGGTGGAATATTCCGACGTAACACCCGAACCGGTGCCGGAACCGGTGTCCATGCCCCCACCTGTGCCCGAACCTTCTCCGGTATCGGAGCCCGATCCGATGTCATCCGCACGTGCCATGACCAGAAGCGCGGGAAACAGAAACGTGATCACGAGGCTGCGGAAACAGGTGCGTGGTTGAACGGAGTGCATGTTGGCTGGTGGCGGCGGCTGGAATAATCTGCGCGAGCGATCTTCGCGCTTTGGTGCTAAGCGAGACGATAGCGGGCGTAGTTTATGACGTCCACCCCCACTCATGGGGGTATCCCCTCACGAATTCTGTGCCCCCGGCGGCCGCAAGATACGCAGAGCATACACGGTTACGGAGTGGCGGTTTTCTTGGCCGAGCTTGCGAAGGATATTGGCCACATACTCCTGCACAGTGCCTATGCTAAGGCGGAGAATGGTCGCGATTTCGCGGTTCTGTTTACCTTCGCTGATCCAGTATAAGACATCGGCTTCACGTGGACTGAGACCGAGTTCGCGGAGACGGTCGCGGGTGCCGAGAGTGGGCTGGTCCTGACGTTGCCAGGGATCACAAAGCCGACCCCAGGCGAGACGAAAGTGAGGCGCAAAGGTATCGAGCAGCGCGCAGTGGGCCGATGTGAAATCGCGCCGGCGGCGATCAAAGGCGAGCCCGGCAAAGGTGTGGGCGTCTATGCCAATGGGCACCACGAGACTATGATGGTAATCGAGGCGGCTCAGGCAGTGGCGGAAAAAAGCCGTGCGACGATAGGCAACGGGATCGGTCACGTCGCTCAGCCGTCGGGCGCGGGGGTCACCGGTGCGTTCAAAATAGGAGAAGAGGGCGTTCTCCTCGGGGTGCGCGATATAGTAGGCGATCTCTTCAGGATTAAAGGGATTCGCCGGATGAGCGTGGTGAATGATACGCCCGGTAGCTCGGTC
>CAYNUW010000046.1:0-16511 GCA_964400455.1 uncultured Akkermansia sp.
AATCCAACTCTCGTGGTCGTATCTGACTCAGCAGCGGTGTGAGAGCCTCCTGTTCCGCCCATGAGGTACAGACATAGAATCCAACACTGGTCCGGACTACCCCTCCGGGCCTAGCCTAGTCAGTAACTCCACGTGTTCCCAAGTCGCAAGATCCAGCCGGAACTCTCAACTATACCTTTAGCTTGGGTCGTAAAAACGCCGATCCTGCCGCCAGGGGATCCGACACCAGTGCGTGTTACAGGATCTTCAACGCGCAGTCGCCCTTCGGGTATCCGCTATCCGTTCGGCCGGCCGCACCCAATAAACCGCGTGACCCCGCTAAATGCTCGAAACCTCCTCGTATCGCCCAAACGCCTTCCGCTGATCGCCATCATTAACATCCAGACAACGCCTACCGGCCTACTCCAGAAAAGGCGGGTGCTTGGCCATCGTGGCTGACCCGCGGGACGAGCCCACCGACGCGGTGACCGCAAGCACTGAGGCATACGGCACTAGCGATGGTGGCGTTAGTCGCCAGGCACCCCTGCGCCCGCTGAGCCTCTCCAGCAGAACTCGCCGTGTCGGCCAGATTCACGATGGTCTGGCTAAAATCGTCCGAATCCCCGACCACGCTCGAGTGCCGGCATACTGGCTTCGCTCGTTCAATTTTCCAGTTGAGGAATTGGCCCCGGATTAGCTGTTCCTCACGACACGGGCGCCAGGGCTGGGTCCACCCGCCAAAAACCACGCGTCACCGCAGACCCAACACCCCAGCCGTCCGCAATCTAAACTCCTTCGTAGTCAGCTTTCTGTGCCGAAGGCTAACCTGAAGATCGGTCACGACCGCCGGCACCTTCACCGCCGCTGATACCTACTGGTCGTCGCTTAAACAACGGGGCCGGCGGCAAAGAAGCTCATGAAGGCGAGTGGCTTTGCACGCTCTCCCCCCCAAAGCGGTTCACGCCGGTATAGGCCATAAAACTCCAGCCAGTCACCTCACCGTCGACGGTAGTCCTCCACCGCGTCGCGGTCACGGTTGCATCGACCCTGGCAAACGTTCCCCGCTGCGCCGGTCGAAATGCAAGGTCCAGCCGCCCGCGGCCGCACCGATTAGATTCATCTGCGCCCGCAAAAGCTTGCCGAACCGTTCAACCGAACTTGCCGCCCGCTCCGACTTCCCAGCGCGAAACAACGCCACCTCGGCCCCGCTTTGAAAACCGGTGCCGGAAATCTCCAAAAAAACGCCCAGACAAGGCGCCGGCCGGCTGCACCGCCGCGACCTTCGAAGGCGGAGACGGTGATGGAGTAGTGCGACGGAATGGTTGGCAAATCTCGGTGCCGAGCGAGCGAAGGACGGAGCGAAGCGGAGGCGACACGGACCGGAGCCGAAGGCGGAGGATGAGGCCGCTGGGCTCATGGCCGCTGAGCTCATGCTACCCAGAGGGATTTTCGAGCCGCAGGCCCGATCGAGAAGCGCGGCCAGTCAGCCCGGATACGACCTGGACACTTTACCAGGTCGTGGCTGAGCAACCAACCATCCAGCACGCCAAAGAAAAACTGGCTCAGGCCATCAGGGTAACGTTGCCCTTGTAGGCCTGCACCGGCTTCACCCCAACTTTTTCGGACTGAAGCGCCTTGATGCCCTGCAAGGCCGCCCGGGCACCGGTCAAGGTGGTCATGATGCACACGCTATGGGCGTAGGCCGCCGCGCGGATCTTGTTTTCATCCTGACGCGGGATCTGACCGGCGGGGGTGTTGATGATGAGCTGAATTTGCCCGTTCTTGATCATGTCGATCGTGTTGGGTCGCCCCTCGTCGATTTTGGCCACGCGGTTCACCGGTACGCCATTTTCGGCGAGCACCTTGGCGGTGCCACCGGTGGAATATATGCTGAAGCCCAGCGCCACCAGATCGCGTGCGATCTCGACCGCGCGGGCCTTGTCCGCGTCCTTGACCGAAAGGAAAACGTTTCCGGAGGTGGGCAGGCCGGGTTTGGCCGCCGCCTGCGCCTTGGCGAAGGCCACGCCCAAGTCGGCGTCGAGTCCCATGACCTCGCCGGTGGAGCGCATCTCGGGAGAGAGCACGATGGTCGCCCCAGGGAAGCGGGCAAAGGGAAACACAGCCTCCTTCACGCACCAGTGTTTCGGCGTCTGCTCCTGGGTAAAACCGAGGTCCTTGAGCTTCGAGCCGGTCATCACCCGAGCCGCAAGCTTGGCCAGCGGCACGCCGATGGCTTTGGCCACGAAGGGCACCGTGCGCGAGGCGCGGGGGTTGACCTCGAGAACGTAAAGCTGGCCGTCCTTGATCGCGTATTGCACGTTCATCAGGCCGACCACCTTGAGCGCCTTCGCCAGGGCGTGAGTGGCCTGGCGCACGGTGTCGAGCATGGCTTTGGGCAAGGTGTGCGGCGGCATCACCATCGCAGCGTCACCCGAGTGCACGCCGGCAAACTCGATATGCTCCAACATGCCGCCGATCACCGTGGTCTCGCCATCGCTGATGCAGTCCACGTCGAGCTCGATGGCGTCTTCGAGGAACTTGTCAATGAGCACGGGTTTGTCCGGCATGACATCAAACGCCTGACGGACAACATCCTTAAACTCCTGCTCGCTATAAACGATGAACATGCCACGACCACCGAGCACGAAGCTCGGGCGGAGCAACACCGGGAAACCCAGCGCCTGCGCGGCCGCAAGCGCGTCGGCTTCGCTCATCGCGGTGCGGTGGGCGGGCGACATGAGGCGGGTCTCGGTGAGAATGGCGGAGAACAACTTCCGATCCTCGGCGGCCTCGATCGACTCCGGACTGGTGCCGATGACGTTGACGCCGGCTTTTTTGAGCGCGGTGGCGAGATTGAGCGGGGTCTGCCCGCCGAACTGCACGATGACGCCCTCGCACTGCTCTTGCTGGTAGATCTCAAGCACGTCCTCCAACGTGAGAGGTTCAAAGTAGAGGCGGTCGGAGGTGTCGTAGTCCGTGGATACGGTCTCGGGATTGCTGTTGACCATGACGGTCTCAAACCCGGCCTCTCTCAGGGCGAAAGAGGCGTGCACGCAGCAGTAGTCGAACTCGATGCCCTGACCGATGCGGTTGGGGCCGCCGCCGAGAATCATGATCTTCTTTTTTCCCTTGCCAGGCATCACCTCGTTCTCGTCGCCGTAGGAGGAATAGTAGTAAGGCGTGAACGCCTCAAACTCGGCCGCACAGGTGTCGACGAGCCGGTAGGTCGTGCCAAGGCCGCGCTCCTTGCGGGCGGCCCGCACCGTGAAGAGGTCGCTCTTTAAGATACCGGCCAGCTGAGCGTCGCAGAAACCAGCCTGTTTAGCCTGCCGCAGGAGAGCCAAGGGCACCGTCGCGAGCGTGTGAGCCTTCAACTCAGTCTCGATCTGGTAGATCTCCTGAAGCTGGGTGAGGAACCAAGGATCGATCTTCGACAGGTCGAAAATCTGTTCGACGGTGTAGCCCGCCATAAACGCGTAGCGCAGATAGAACACGCGCTCATTATTGGGCGTGGCCAGCTTGCTGCGGATCGTCTTGTCGTCGGGCAACACATCGCCGCCGAGCTTGCCGCCGCCAAAACCGAAGGCCCCGACTTCGAGTGAACGCAGCGCCTTTTGGAAAGACTCCTTAAACGTGCGCCCGATGGCCATGGCCTCGCCGACCGACTTCATCGCCGAGGTCAGCGTGGGATCCGCGCCGACGAATTTCTCAAAGGTAAAACGCGGGATCTTCGTCACCACGTAGTCGATGGTAGGCTCGAAACTGGCCGGCGTGAGGCGAGTGATGTCGTTGCGCAGCTCATCGAGCGTGTAGCCGACGGCGAGCTTGGCCGCGATCTTGGCGATGGGAAATCCGGTGGCCTTGGAGGCGAGCGCGGACGAACGCGAGACCCGCGGATTCATCTCGATCACAACCTGGCGACCGGTCTTGGGGTCGATCGAAAACTGAATATTGGAGCCGCCGGTCTCGACGCCGATCTCACGGATGACGGCAAAGGAGGCATCGCGCATGACCTGATACTCCTTGTCGGTCAGAGTCATCGCCGGGGCGACGGTGATGGAGTCACCGGTATGCACGCCCATGGGGTCAAAGTTCTCGATCGAACAGATAACCACGCACTGGTCCTTATGATCGCGCATGACCTCCATTTCATACTCCTTCCAACCAAGCAGGCACTCCTCAACCAGCACTTCATGCACCGGCGAAAGGTCCAGGCCGTTGGCCACGATACGCTCGAATTCCTCTTTGTTGTAAGCAATGCCGCCGCCCGAGCCGCCAAGGGTGAAGGATGGACGGATGATCAGCGGATAAGCCCCGAGTTCCTCGGCGGCGGCACGCGCTGCCTCGAGGGTCTTGACGACTTTGGAGCGCGCCACGTCGAGGCCGATTTTGATCATGGCCTGCTTGAAAAGTTCACGGTCCTCGCCCTTCGAGATGGCCGCCGGCTTAGCCCCGATCATCTCGACGTTATACTTCGCCAAGATACCTTTCTCGTGCAGTTGCATCGAAAGGTTGAGCGCGGTTTGACCACCCAGCGTGGGCAACAGCGCGTCGGGGCGCTCTTTGGCGATGATCTTCTCAACAAAATCAACCGTGAGCGGTTCGATGTAGGTCGCGTCGGCAAACTCCGGATCGGTCATGATGGTGGCCGGATTGGAGTTGACCAAGACTATGCGGTAACCCTCTTCGCGCAGGGCTTTGCAGGCCTGAGTGCCGGAATAATCAAATTCGCAGGCCTGGCCGATCACGATAGGACCGGCGCCGATGATGAGGATGGACTTGATGTCGGTGCGCTTGGGCATGGCAGGGCGTAGAGTTTGGCAATGCTTGGGCGCACACCCGGCGCGGCAAGCGGAAAGGCGGCTCGATCAAAAAAGACGCAGGGCGGCACGTCGCCCCACATCGATAAAGACCTCCAATGCTGGGGACGGCCTTGGCAGTTTTCGCAACAGTCTTCCAGCACGGTCAAAAACCCCTATCGCCGTGCCATCCGCAAGAGACGCGAAAAAAACTTCATTATCCGGATCGTAAGCCAAAGAAATGCCCCGCACCGCTTCGGACAGCGAAATACGCCCTCGCGCGTCGCCATCCGTGCTGAAAATCCTTACCTCCGAGCACCACGGCTCGGGCAAGACGAGAATTTCATCCCTCACCGGATCATGCGCAACCCCCCAAACCTCGCTGGACAGGCCTTTAAGAGTTAAAATTTTCACCAGCGCCCCATTCAAATCGGTCTGCACCAAAACCGGTTCGCTGCGGTGGGTGAAAAACACATTCCGATCCGCTGAGCGCACCGCCAAGTCCCTCCCGCCGACGGCCTCGATCGGAGCGGAAAAAGCGCGTTTTATCGCCTTCGCCGGCCGATCCAAGACCCGCACGCGGTTTCCCGGCTGCAAACGCACAAATATATGGTCCGTAAAGGGATCGTATGCCAATCCCTGAACCTCATCCATGGTGGAATTGTAGGTCGGCAGCGCGTAAATTTCCGCCCCGTCAAATGCATCGATATCCCGCACGGTTTCCCCGAAGCCCGGCGCGTAAATATAGGCGTGCATCGGGCCCGGAGTCGCACAGGCACTGAAAAGCGCCGCCGACATCACGCTTACGATGGGCCAAATGAGCCGGCGTCTCGCTCCGAGCACGCGCTTTGCCTTTGCCCAGCCACCCGTGAGGTGGCTTGGCTTGAATCCATGAAATTCGCCCTCATTAGCGGAACCAGCATCCTTCATTCTCCCCTGTTTAGCACATGGTCCGAGCATTCGGTCGAGACCAAACACGGAAACGTGCGCGTGCGCCGCCTAGGCGACCAGGCCGTGCTCAACCGCCACGGCCCCGGTCCAGCCGTGCTCCCGCCCCACCGCATCAACCACCGCGCCAACATCGCCGCCCTCGCTCAACTCGGCTTCACCGACATCGTTTCCTTCAATTCGGTCGGCTCTCTCCGCCCCGCCTTGACCCCCGGCACCTTCGTATCCTGCGCAGACTACGTCGCTCTCCAGCAAGGGCCCGCCACCTTTCACGACGACGAACTCAAGGGCGGCGCCCCCGGACTGGCGAATACCCTGGTGCCCCGTGTCGTCGCCGCGCTCACCCCTGAATTCTCGATCGCCACCGGCCAGACCTACGTGCAGACGCGCGGGCCCCGGTTCGAGACCAAGGCCGAGGTGCGAATCATCCGCCAATGGGGCGACGTCGTCGGCATGACCCTCGCTCACGAGGCGGACCTGTGCACCGAACTTGGCCTGCGCTACAACTCCTTCGGCATCGTGGACAACTACGCCAACGGACTCGCCGGCGCCTCCATCGACTTCGAAGCCTTTCACGCCCACGTGCGCGACAACCAGGCCCGCGTAAACGCCTTCATCTCCCGCCTGCTCGCCACCCTCTCCGCCGCGTGAATCACGGTCCGCTCTCCTTGGGCAACCGCCACTCCAGACCCGCCCGCTCACTCGCGTTCACGCCTCTCCAACACCCGTTTGCCCGAGCCCACCCCCGGAACCACCCACCGCCCGCCCACCTCCTCGGCCGTCACCTCGCGACCGTCCAGCCATACCCGGCCCCCCCTGCTCGGGCCGGGCGGCAGAGCTACCCGCGCGGTTGTATTGACCGGCAGTTCCAGCTCCAGTCGATACCCGCCTTCCAACCGACGCCACGCCACGGTCACCGGCCCGCGCTCCGTCGCCACCCGGCCTCGCGCCCACGGTAGTCGCTCCCCAAAATCCAGGGGCGCGACAAGCAGCTCCTCCGCCTGCGGCCGCACCGGACGCACGCCCAGAATGTAGCGCACGTGCGCCTCCAACCCGGCCGCACCCCAAGCGTGCGACATGCTATCCGTGTTGGTATCCGCGTCCCACGATTCCCAGGTCGCCGTGCCACCCAGGCTCAGCGTGCGCGCCCATCCCGGCTGATCCGTCCGCGTCAGCAGGTCCAACAAAGCCTCCCCTCGTCCCGCCTCGCCCAGCGCTCGCACCAACCACTGCACCGTCACCATGCCCACCCGCATACGCTGTTCGACCACATGATCGGCCACCGCGCCCCTCGAATCCGCCGGCACGAAACCAAGCGCCAGCGGAAACAGGTTGGCATGCTGGGATACACTGTCGCTCGCCCTGCCATCCGCGTGCAAACCGTCGTGATACAAACCGTCCGCCCGCCGCAAGCGCGCATTCATCGCCTCGGCCAGCCCCCGTGCTTTTTCGCGCCAAACCTCTCCCTCCCCCACCCGCCCGAGCTCTTCCGCCACCCGGGCCAAGATGACAAAACTCAGATAGGCGCGGGCATTGATCACCGTTCGAGCCTCTGCCTCCATGTCGTGCCCATACCGCATCCGCGCCGGCCAGTCGATGATGCCATGCTCATACGGCCCGCGCCCGCCCGTCAGACGAACGATCAAACCGGTCTCGGCGTCCAGATGCCGCGCCTGATACTCCCCGACCTCGTTCAAACGCTCCCGGTGGCGCTCCAGGAAAGCCCGGTCCCCCGTCTCCATGTAGTAATCCCACACCCACTCCAGGAAGGCCTGGGTATAGTCGGGAATATCGCGCGCGCCGTCGTTGTTGGGATAGACCGCATTGATCCGCCCCCGGTCGCCAGGTTCGGACCAGTGCTGCTCCATCGACTGGATAAACTCGCCGAGCACCCTCCGCGTCAGCGCTCGCTCGTGCAGCACCGGCATGGCGACCGAACTCTGGATCACCGCGTCGCCCAAGAAGCCGCCCTTCTCCCGCGTCGGCGTATCCACAAATGTTTCCAACGCGCAGGTGTAGAGGGAATGCCGCATCAGCTCCCAAACAGCGTCCAGTCTCGCGTCGGCGGACTCGAACGCCGCCGCCTCGTCCTCCCACTCCGCATGTCGGGCCACCAGCCAGACGTCCTCCGCCGTCAAGTCCCCCGGCGGATTGTCGACCTGTAGGTATCGAAATCCCAAATACTCGATCGGTGCGTAAACCCAGGCGCCCCCGTCGAGGATAGCCTCATATTCCATCAACGTATCCTGCACCTTCACCCCGCGCGGCAGCCCGCCCTGCTCGTCAAGCACATAACCGGCACGCATCGTCACCGTCCGCCCCGGTTCGCCACCCGACAGTCGCACCCGCGGCAGCCCCGCCCACACCCGGCCGAAATCCACCACCACCGATCCGTCTGCGCGCCGAGTTATCGCCGCCGGGCGGATGATCCTTTCCACCACCCGCGTCAATGCGGGTGCCCATCGCCCGGTCCAAGGCGCCACCGGATGCGGCCCCAGCTCGACCGCCGGCGCCCACCCCGTGTCGTCGTAGCCGCGCTCAATCCAGGAGCCATCCAGCCGCCGTCCGTCGATCCGCTCCACATAGCCCACCCCTTCCCCTCGGTTCCGGTGCAGTGGCTCGTTGGTCAACCAAGCCTCGGCTCGCGCCTGCCGCCAGCCGGCATCGCTCCCCAGCACGGTCGTGGAGCCATCCCCGTGATGCAGCACAATCTTGACCAACAATCCCCGCGCCGAAACCGGCCGGCCCTGTCCGCCGCCAAACCAATGGGTCAACACCGCCACTTGATTCACGCTCCCCGCCTCCAGCAGCCCGGTGACGTCATGAGCCCGGTAATACTGGTATTGAGGATGATGATACGCCTGCCCCTTGCCCGCCTCGACGCCATTCAGAAAAAACTGATACTTGTGCACTGCGGAAACATACGCCACCGCCCGCACCACCGGTTTGTCCGCCGGCAGAGCGAAAGAACGCCGAAACCGCGTGTAATCATCCGGCTCCCGGGCTTCGCGTCCTATCCAGCGCGCCCCGCGCCAATCGGCATGCGCGAACAGGCCCGTATCAAACCTCGCCACGTCCGACCACGGCGAAACCTCACCCGCCCGGTCCCACATGCGGACCTGCCAGTAGTAACGAGCATCCGCCTGCAAGGCCCCACCCGGAATGACCACGTGGTTTTGCGCGCCACTCACCACCCGTCCGCTGTCCCAGACCTTCGCTTGTCCGTCCGTTAAAAACCGGGGATCGGACGCCACTCTCACTTGATACGCCGTCTGCAGCTCGTCGTTGTCCGCGTCACTCAACCACCAGCCGAAAAACACCTCTTCGCCCACTCCCACCGGATTCAGCGTATCATTGACTCGCAGCCGATGCGGAGCGGCCGGCGGAGCGGCGTGCAGCGCACCCAGCAAAACCATAAAGAAACTGATGAATCGGACCTTCACACGAAACATGAGAAATTGAGTTTAAATACGGATCGTAAGTTAAGCGGTGAAACCTGCGCGCGCGGGACCTCAATCCCGTTCCCCTTCAGCGACCGTAACCCAAACCACGCAGCCAGCGGGCGCACTCCACTGTCCACGGATGCCGATTCTCCGGATCCCACTGGGCGGACCCTAGACCGATGCCGTGCGGTCCGTCCGGGTAAATGTGCAACGCAAACGTTACCCCCGCGCGTCGCAGCGCCGCCGCAAAATCGAGCGCATTCTCCACCTTCACCGTGGCGTCGGCGACCGTGTGAAAGATAAAGGTCGGAGGCGTGTCCTGCGTCACTTGTTTCTCATTGGACAACTCATCCACCAACGCCGCGTCCGGGCTCGCCCCCAGGAGATTCTGACGGGACCCCGCGTGTGTGTTTTCGCCCATCGTGATGACCGGATAACACAGGATTCCCAGATCAGGGCGCGAGGACCACCGCTCCACCGGGTCTTCCGCCGTCGGGTCGCCGGAGGAAAAATGCGTCAAAGCCGTCGCCGCCAGATGCCCGCCGGCCGAAGACCCCATGACGCCGATTCGTCCCGGGTCCAGTCGCCAACCCTCCGCTTGAGCGCGCACCTGCCGGACCGCCCGCTGGACATCCTGCAGCATCGCCGGATGCCGATAGCCGCGGGATCCCAGACGATACTTTAAAACGAACGCCGCGATGCCCTGCTCGTTCAGCCATAGCGCATAATGCTGCCCCTCATGCGGGGCCAGTCGTGCGTATCCACCGCCCGGACACACGATGATTGCCGCGCCGGTGGCCTTGCTTGCCGGGGGAAAATAAGGCGTCAGGGTTGGCACATCTTCGGCCTGCGAACCCAGGGCCCCGGGCGCCCCTGCGGGCCAAAGCGCAAACTCATCCCTGGGCACTCGCCCTGCCGTCTGAGCACCGACGCCAGGAACGAGAAACCCAGCCAGCAAGAGCAAGAAAACCCGACGGAAAGATTGATGATTCATGGGGTAGGAGGCAACGAACCCGGTTAAACATCAGGACGTCAACGACGCAACCTGCGTTCTGCGCTGGGACCACCGAAATGGCTTGGGCCTGGAGCTCGCGCCAAAAAACAACTCAATACCTGACGTTTTCCGAGGTGTTGACGTTGTAGATGGGTGCCTTGCCCTCGGCGGTAAAGACTTCATGAAACGTGACGCTTTCCGCCCGATCCACGGTAACAACCGCTTGGACGGGCAACGCCGCTAAACGGCTACTGGAGTCGGGTTGGAAACTAGACTCCATCTCGGATCATCTGGGCTTCAGCGAGCCCAGCGCCTTCTCCCGCGCCTTCAAACGCTCACTTGGCCTGTCTCCCAGAAAATGGTCTAAACAACTCTAGTTCAGAAAACTCGCCGATATTATGAACTAAAGTTTACGCTACACATAGAATCGGCTCGACGCCACTGCCCTAAAACGTAGTGTCACGGCGTTCCTCTGAATAAGAGGATTTTGGGGTAACTAAGAAAGCAATGGCCGGATTCCTAGGGGTAGGAATCCGGCCTCTTAATTTATCAGGGATTGGAGTCAGGGCGTGCCGCCTGCAACTACTCGACTCGGAACTCCCCGAAATCGGCATGACCCGTCTGCTCCGCGCCCAAAGGAGCGTCTGCGAACAAACCAACCTTGGCACCGACCCAACGGCTGGACAACGCACGCAACTCTCCCGGCACAAGCACCCAGTCGGCGGCACCGCCCAACCGGTATGAAAAGCGGCAGCGGTCCACCTCGTCCACCTCCACCCGAAGCTCCAGCGGTCCGGCCACTGCCGCCAGCAGCACCCGCGCCTGCTCCTGTCCCTCCTTGTCCGCGCGACGACAGCTCGCGAACACCAGCTGCCGCGCCCCACCCTGGGCCGCACGGAGACCCAACCAAGCGTAGTCGTAGCCAAACACCACCAAACCCGCACGCTCTCCCTCCCCGACCGGCGAAAAATCATGCAGCACCGTTTCCGCCCTGAACTTGGGACCAGGGAACTTCTGCATCAATAGATTTGGCGTGCTCCAAAACGACCGGCCGTCACCCGTCGGCACCGCGCGCAGTCGTAAACCGGTCGCACCGGCTTCCCGCCGGCCGATCCAGTCCGGCGCCGGATTACCCTGCCATTGCCACTGTAAACCCGGAAACCCTTCAGCAAAAGAATCGCTGGTCGGCGGCTCGGCCGGGTGCTGCTCAGGCAAGGCCGGCTTGGCATGCACCAGATAGGGCTCGCCGGTGCCGTCACCATCTTCGTCGCGTCCCATCACTGGCCAGCCATCCTCGCGCCATTCCATGGGCTGCAAGTGCACCACCCGCCCCGAGGCCTCGATCTCTTGAAAATGGAAAAACCAGTGCTCGCCGGCCGGCGTCTCCACCCAGGCCCCTTGGTGCGGACCATTCACCGGTGTGGAGCCCTGCTCGAGCACGATACGCGCCTCGTAAGGCCCCCAGATCGAACGCGAGCGGAACACCGCCTGGTAGCCCTCCTTCACGCCGCCGGCCGGGGCAAAAACATAATACCAGCCATCGCGCTTGTAGAGTTTGGGCCCCTCCAGCGTGCGCCACCCCTCCATCTTATTGGCATCAATGACCACCCGGCCCTCGTCCAGCACGCGACGCCCGTCGGGCGTAATCTCATGCAGCGTCAACAGATTGTTGATGCCCGCCCGGCTCTTGGCCCAGCCGTGGATGAAATAGGCGCGGCCATCCTCATCCCACAACGGGCAGGGATCGATCAAACCCTTCCCGGCCTTGAGCAAGTGGGGCCGGCTCCAACTGCCGGCCGGATTGTCGGTCGTAATCACATAGATGCCGAAATCGGGGTCCGGATAAAAAATCCAGTATTTGCCGTCGTGATACCGAAATGATGGGGCCCACACCCCTTCTCCATGTCGAGGCTTCTCAAAATGACTCTCCGGCACCAGCCGGGGCAGGGCATGGTTGACCAGCCGCCAGTTCACCAAATCTCGCGAATGCAGGATCGGTAACCCCGGAACATGCCCGAAGCTCGACGAGGTCATCCAGTAATCGTCCCCCACCCTCACCACATCAGGGTCCGAGTAATCGGCATTGATGACGGGATTACGATACGTCCCGTCGCCGAGATCAGGACGCCAGGGTGGGACGGCTAAACCCTGCTCGGCGACAACGTCGGGCAGCGATGCGGATGCGAGAGAGGCCATGATCAGGTAAGAGACGAATCGGAAGTTTCTGGGGTGGGGTAAGAGCGCTTGCAACATCTGAGCGTATTCTAAGATTCGGGCGAGTATTAAAACAACCGTTCACCGACCGGCGCCCACCAAGGGCACGGTCTCCCTCGGACTCAACTTCTGGTGCAACCAGTCAGTCAGAATCCCAGACCACGCCGGCTGATGATTCGACCACTCGGTCAAGCGGTGAGCCGCTCCCTCCAGCACTTGCAGTTCACACTCCGTGCCGAGTTCCCTGAGCCGGGCCTGATAGGCTTGTGACTGCGCAAGCGGCACGGTTTTATCCTGGTCGCCATGCAAAAGCAGCGTCGGGGGATATCCGGGCGCCACCAGATACTGCGGCGACACCCTGGCCAACAGGGCGTAAACCTCCTCTCCCGCGTCCGCCGGCAGATCGAACAACATCTGCAAGGAGGCGCTCGGCCCGCCTCGCCTCCTTGTATCCGAAACCAAATCGCTCACCGCCGCGCAACCCACCACCGCCCGCACCGGCGCCGGCCCCGCCGCAGTCGGCAAACCCGCATACAAGGCCAAATGCCCGCCCGCCGAATGCCCCATGATCGCCACCCGCTCCGGATCGCCGCCATACTGCGCAATATTCTGCCGCACCCAGGCCAAGGCCGCCCTCGTATCGTCCAGACAAGCCGGCCAGCGATGCGCCGGGGCCAAGCGGTAATTGATCGACACCGCCAGGAATCCCGCCGCCTCCAGTGGCGCGAACCAAGGCGTGATGTCCGCGCCGGAGCGGGGACGCTCCGCCCCCGCCTTGTCCCCGCTCGACCAACCGCCTCCGTGCACCAACACCACCACCGGAAAAGGCCCCTCGCCAGCCGGTAATCGCAGGTCGAGCTTTTGCGCCGGATCACCATCGACCACGTAAGGCACGTCCACGATCACCCGCGCCTCGCCCGCGGCCCAACCAGCCGACCGCGCCAAAACGGCCAGGCCCACGATGACCATACCAAATAACCGCCCGCTCATGCCGCCTCCCCCCGCGAACGAATGGCCGGCACCAACACCTGCAGCAACAAAAGGGACAGCAGATACATGCTCGAAAAATAAGCAAAGACCCAGACGTAGCTCCCCGTCTTCTCCAGGATCAAGCCCGTGAAACCATTCACGAAGCCCCCGGTAAAGTAAGCCACGAAGCCCCCCAGCCCCACCACCGAACTAATCGCCTCCTTCGGCATCGTATCCGAGACCACGCTAAACAGATTCGCCGACCAGCCTTGGTGCGCTGAGCCCGCCAGGCCGATGATTACCACCGCCATCAGCGGACTCGTCGTAAACGGCGCAAAGTAGATCGGCACCACCGCCAAAGCGCAGACCAGAAGCGTCAGCTTGCGCGCCTTGTTGAGCGACCAACCTTGGGTCATAAACTTGCCCGACAACCACCCGCCGCCCACCCCTCCAGCCGCAGCCAACGCAAAAAATATCGCCGTCCAGATTCCCGTTGAAGCCAGCCCGAGCTCGAAACGTTTGTTCAAAAAATCCGGCATAAAGGCCTGATAAAATCCCCACGCCGGCCCCGCCAGAATACTTGCGAACAGATACGCCCATACCGCGCGGTAACCCAAAAGCTTCACCCAGGGCACGCGCTGAGGCGCAGCCTCCGCTTCAGCCGGCTGCCCGGCCCGGATGTAATCCCGCTCCGACGCCGACAGCCGAGGGTGCTTATTCATGTCGTGGTAAAGCCCTCGCCACGCGGCCAACCACACCAGACCAGCCGCACCGGTGAGGTAAAACGTCCACTCCCAACCCACCCACTTGTAAAGCAGGGGCACGAGCAACGGACAAATCACCGCGCCCACATTCGACCCCGTGTTAAACCAACCCGTCGCCAACGCCCGCTCCTTGACCGGAAACCACTCCGCCACCACCTTGATCGCGGCGGGGAAATTGGCCCCCTGCAGCAACCCCAACGCGATCCGCGACACCACAAAACCCGAGACCGTCATCGGCAGAACCAGAGTCGCCAGCGCCAAACCGGACTCGGTTTTTTGCAACCAGGGCAAGGTCATCGTCGCACCCTCCGCCGCGAACGCACAAAAACCGTGCGCAATCGCCGCCAGACTCCACAGCCCCACAAACCAGGGCAACCCACGCCGCGCCCCGGCGCGATCAATGATCCTCCCGCCAAACAGATACCCGAACGCGTAGGCAAAGGACCATGACGCCGCAATCATGCCGTAATCAATCTCACTCCAGCCCAGCTCCCGGCTGAGTTCTGGCTTCAGAATACTGATGATCTGCCGGTGCAGATAATTGATCACAATCGAGAAAAACAGCAGCCCGCAGACGATCCAGCGGACCCGCCCGCCGGTGCCGGACGTGGTGGAGTGGGGAGAAGACATGGGAGGGCTAAAAAGGATGAAACAGAGGGGTAGACGGCAGGGTGTAGGCAGGCGCAGCGAAGAAATCCACACTTTGCCGCCCGACTGGGACCCCGCCATCTCGAACCAACCCAACGCCGACCTCAAACCACTCGACGTGCAAATCGTTGCGCACAACGATGTGCACAGGGTTTTTGTTTACACACGACAATGCGTGTATCCTAGGGTCTCACGCCTAGACCCCGTCTTCGGTCCCCCTCCTCCCCCACCCATCCGATGCTCTCCTACTTCCGCCTTCTGGCCGGCACCGCCCTTGGCCTATGGTTCGCCGCAACCGCTTTCGCCTACGATCCCTCCGAATCCATTGCCCCGATCAAGGCCCCCTTTGACATGCCGCAGCTGCAACGGCCCGTCTTCCCCGATTTCGTGATCGATATCACCGCCCTCGGCGCCCGGCCCGGGGGTGTCCACAAAAACACCGAGGCGATCGCGGCCGCCATTCAGGCGGCTTCCGCCGCTGGTGGGGGCCGGGTTCTGGTGCCCGCCGGAGTCTGGCTCACCGGCCCGATTCATCTCCGGAGCAACATCGAGCTCCACCTCGCCCAAGGCGCCGTGCTCAAGTTCAGCGATGTCATCGAAGACTACCTGCCCGTCGTGCTCGTTCGCGGCGGCGGCATCGATTTCTACAACTATTCTCCCCTCATCTACGCCCGCGGCTGCGAAAACATCGCCGTCACCGGCCCCGGCACCCTCGATGGCAACGCTCGCGCCTGGTGGGACTGGAAGACCAAGGAAACCCGCGAACAGTTCGCCATGGGCGCGGCCGGCGTGCCGCTTGAACAACGCGTCTTCGGCACCCGCGAGGCCGCCATACGCCCGAGTTTCATCTGTTTTATCGAGTGCAAAAACATCCTCCTCGAAGGCTTCACCATCGGCAGCGGGCCCAACTGGACCATCCATCCCGTCTACTCGGAAAACATCATCATCCGCCGCGTGAACGTCGCCACCTCCGGCCCCAACAACGACGGCATCGACCCCGACTCCTGCCGCAACGTCCTCATCGAGCATTGCACCTTCTCCACCGGCGATGACTGCCTCGTGCTCAAGTCCGGCTACGACCAGGACGGACGCCGCGTCGCCCGACCGACCGAAAACGTCGTCATGCGCCACAGCTCGAGCAAACGCGGCCACGGCGGCCTCGTCATCGGCAGCGAAATGTCTGGCTCCGTGCGCAACGTCTACATGCACGACTGCGACTTCGAGGGCACCGACCGCGTTCTCCGCATCAAATCCCGACCCGGTCGCGGCGGCGTGGTCGAAAACATCTTCGTCGAAAACGTCACCGCCCGCCATCTCCGGCGCGAGGTCGTCATCCTCAACATGGACTACACGTCCGACCCCAACGCCGTCATCGACCGCCACCCGCCCCGCTTCCGCAACATCCACGTCAAAAAGCTCGCCGCTTCCGGCGCACCCGTTGCCATTCGCATCACCGGCATGGATACGTCCCTGATCGAAAACGTCACCTTCGAGGACGTCGCCATCGTCTCCGAACGCGGCGTCATCGCCACCTACGCCAAGGACCTCACCTTCATCCGCTCCGCCATCTCCCCCGCCAAAGGCCCCCTCTTCGAACTTCAACACACCAGCGGTGTCACCTTCGATGACGTAGCCGTTACCCCCTGACTCTTCGCCCCCCATGCCCCGCCTGTCTTTGCTGCTCGCCTGCGCCCTCCTCGCCCCGGCTCTTTTCCACCCGCTTCGCGCCGACCCCCACCCCATCGCCCGCGAG
>CAYNUW010000047.1:0-16395 GCA_964400455.1 uncultured Akkermansia sp.
GAGGGGAAGTCGGCCAGCGGCGGTGCCATCGATGGTGCCATGGTCGAGTCCGAGGGCGGCCGGCGAACCGGACAAACCGAGGCGTTGGGCGAGGTTACCGGCCGGGACGAACACGTTGTTGAGTCTAACCGCTTGGGTGTGGGGCGGCAGCCAGGGGTCGAGGCTGGCGATAATCTCGAACGGGCCAAAACCGGCGCGGTAGGCGGTGTCCTTGGCGCTGGCGGTCTTGGCCCACCAGAGGCGGCCTTCGGTGGCGGGCACATGGTAGAGGCCGGGAAAACGCGCGGTGGCGGGGTGGGCTCGGAGGGTGAGGCTGCCGGCAAGGTAGCTGTCGAGGCGTTTGGCGTAGGGATTGAGCCAGACGCGGTAGGTGCGGTCGGGAGCGGTGCGCAAGGAGGTGGTGAGGGGAGTGCCGTCACCGAGGCGGCCGGTGAGTCTCAACAGGCCCGTGTTGGCGGCAATGGAACCGGTGGCGTAACCTAGACCGGCCGGGTGCCCCGCGACGGTGGGCGCGGAGAGCATCAAGTTGTAGGCGGCGTTGCCGAGCGGGGCGGCCGGAGCGCCGAGCCGAACGCCCTGGGTGAAGTCGCCTACTTTTACGCCACTGCGGGTGACCGAACCGGTTACGGCCACTCCCGAGGCGGTGGTGGCGGTGACGGTGTAGGTCACGGAGAGGGCGGGCAGGCTGGTGGCGGTGGTGACGGCGGGTGCGGCGCGGGTGAAGGTATGAGTGGCGGTGGTGAGGTCGGCGGCGGGCACCAGGTTGCCGCGCAATGCGACGGGGTTGGCCTCGCTGGCGAGGGCGAGGGTGCCGGTGTAGGCGAGGGTGTTGGGCAGCACCGTTAGAGTAAGCAGACCAACCGGGCGCTGGCTGGCATCGAGCAGCAGGGCTTCGTAGTCGCCGCCGTAACCGATGACGGTGAGCGAGGCGGGCGCGCCGGCGACGTAGGTGTAGCGGGTGTCGAGTCCGCCGGTGAAGGTGATGGGGTAGACGCCGGCGGCGCTGGTCGTGGTGGCCCGGGTGGTGCCGCGCGGGCGGTTGGCGGCGAGGTCGGCGGCGTTGTCGTCGCCAACAAAGCCGGAATAGATCGGGCTGAAGGTGGGGTTGGCTTGGCCGACGCCGCGGGTGACGGACTCAAAGGTGACGGCGAGCGGGGCCTTTTTGACCACGATGGTCTGGCTGACCGGGGCGGCGGCCTTGAAAACGGCGTTGCCGGGTTGATCGGCGCGCACGACGACGTTGCCGGCGCCGGTGAGGGTAAGTCGTCCATCGGTGAGAAGGGCGGGCCCGGAGACGAGGGTGAAGGAGACGGGCAGACCGGAGTCGGCGGTGGCGGCAAGGTTGAGGGGAGCCTGGCCGTAGGTGGGTGAGACGACCTTGGGGAACGTGATTTTTTGGGCGCGGGTCGGCGGGCCGAGGGTGACCTCAAAGGAGCGATCGACCGGGGTGGCGGCCGCGTAAGTGATACCGTTGCGGACGCCGCCGGCCTGGGTGGCGCGGATGGTCACGGTGCCGGCGGTGGTGCCGATGGTGACGGTCTTGCCGTCGGTGCCGAGGCTGGCGGGGCCGGAGGCGACGGTGAACGTAACAGGCAAGCCGGAGGTGGCGGTGGCGGAGAGGACAAACTTGGCTCCGACGATGCGGTTGGTGAGCGCGCTAAACGTGAGGGTCTGCGGGGTGCCGGCGGTGACCACAAAGGATTGGGTGACTGCGGTGGCGGCGGCATAGTTGGCGTCGCCCGGCTGGGTGGCGGTGAGCGTCACGGTGCCGGCGGTGCCGTTGAGGGTCACGGTATTGCCGGTCAAGGTGGCGATGCCGGCGGGCTCGCTCGACAGCGTGAAAGCGACCGGCAAGCCGGAGGTGGCGGTGGCGGAGATGGTAAAGGCCGGCGAGGTGACGGTCTTGGCGGCGAGGGCGCCGAAGGCGATGGACTGGGCGGCCTTGGCCACGGTGAAGGTCTGGGTGGCCGTGGCGCTGGCGTAGGTGGCGTTGCCGGCTTGGGAGGCGGTGACGGTCACGGTGCCGGCACCGGTGATGACGAGGCTGTTGCCCGTCACGGTGGCGGGGCCGGAGGTGACGGCGAAGGTGATGGGCGACAGGCCGACGCTGGAGGTGGCCGAAAGCGTCAGGGTGTTGGCCGTCACGGTGGAGCCATAGGTGCGGCCGGCGATGGCGGGGAAGGTGAGTGTCTGCGAGGTAAGCAGACCATCACGGGATTCGAAGTCGCCGCCGGCGAGCACGGTGAGGCGATTGGCGCTGAGCGTGCCGTAACTGGTGAAGGAACCACCGACCCAGATGCGTCCGGAGCCATCGACCGCGAGGGCGGAGATGGTGCTGTTGAAGGCGGAGAATCCGGTATCGGCGGTGCCGGCGAGGGAGGAGCGCACAAAGCCGGTGATGGAACCGGAGAGGAGTTTGCCGTCGGCCTGCTGGGCGAGCGCGCTCACCTGGTTGGGATGAAGGGTGCCGTAATCGGCGATGGTGACGCCGGTGTTGGCGTTGAGCCGGCGCAAGTAGGGCTGGGGCAGGTTGCCATTGCCACCGACGAGCAGGGAGCCGTCGGGGAGCATGAGGAAGGCCTGGGCTTGCACACCGAGGATGGTGGGGGCGTCGGCGGTGAAGGCGGTGTCGCGCGCGCCGGTGGCGTTCAGCAGGGCGGTGCCGAAAGTGCCGCCGACGTAGAGTTTGCCGTCGGAGCGACGGAGGAGGGCCTTGACCTCGTTATTGACGACGGTGGTGGGGACATTGAATGCGGGATCGAGGGCTCCGGCGGCGGTGAGGCGGGCGACGCGGTTGACGGCGGAAGTGCCGACGGCGTTAAAGCCGAACACACCGCCGATATACACGCCGCCGTCGCCGGTGGGGGCGAGGGCGTTGATTTGGGCGTTGGGGCCGGCGATGGAGTTGTCGAAGGCGGTGTCGAGGGTCAGGGCGCTGGTGAGGCGGGCGACGCGGATACGGTTGGTGTTGGTGGTGCCGAAGGTGACGCCGGTGAAGTTGCCGCCGACGAAGATACGTCCCGCGGAGTCCTGCGCGAGCGACGTCACGGTGTTGTTGAAGGACGGGGTGAAGTTGGGATCGAGGGTGCCGTCGGCGAGGAAGCGGGCGATGCGGTTACGGGTCTGGCCGACGCCGTTCACGAGGATGCTGGTGAACTGGCCGCCCACGAGCATGGAGCCGTCGGCGAGGCGCAGGATGGCAAGCACGGCGTTGTTGGCGGAGAGCGTGCCGGGCACTCCGGCGGCGAGAGCGCCGGGTCGGCGCTCGACGGTGAGCACGGCGGGCTGGGTGGTGGCCTGGCCGAGGTAGTTGGTCACGCGCAGGCGGTATTCGCCGGCCTGGGCGAAGGTGAGGCCGGAGACGGTGAGGGTGGGGGTGGTGGCACCGGCGATGGTGACGCCGGCGACGGTGCCGTCGGACAATTCGGTGGTGCCGTGGAGCCAGCGGTAGGTGAGTGTGCTGGCGCCCCGGGCGGAACCGCTGAAGGTGGCCGAGCCGCCGAGGTCGCTCTTGAGACCAAGGGGCGAGGTCAGGACCTCGGGTGCGGCGAGCACGGCGAGGGTGGCGGCCGAGCTGGTGGTGGCGGTGGCGGGCGTGGTGACGCGCACGGTGTAGGCGGCGGCGTCGGAGGCGACGAGGCTGGTGATGGTCAGGGTGTTGGTCGTGGCCCCGCTGATACGGCCGCCGTCGGTGAGGGGCTGGTCGTTTTTCAGCCACTGAAAGGTGAAGCCGTTGTTGGCGAGGGCTTCGACGGCGAAGGTGGCGGTTCCGCTGAGGTCGAGGGTCCGGGAGGCGGGTGGGGTGCTGATGGTGAGGGCGGGCGAGCCTTCGCCCTGGAGGACGACAAGGCGGCTGGCGGCGATTCCATTGTAACTGGAGAAGCGAGTGCCGCCGACCCAGAAGCGGCCGAGGGCGTCGGTGGCAATGGCCTTGATGGCGGGCTGGGTGCCGCTGGCGACGGTGAAGCCGGTGCCGATGGCAAAAGCAGAGTCCAAGGTGCCGTCGGCGGCGAGGCGGGCGAGGCGGGTGCTGGGGGTGGTGAACTCGCCGCCGACCAGCACGGCGCCGGAAGGCAGGGCGCGCAGGACGTGGACAAAGGCGCCAAAGGTCTGGGCGGAGCTGAAGCCGGCGGAGGCGGCGCCGCTGTTTTCCAAGCGCACGATCGAAATCGAGCCGGCGACATTGGCGGCCAGGAGGAGGCGTCCGGAAGCATCGATATCGATGGCTTGCACGGACGTGTTGGCGGCGAGGGCCGGGCTAAAACCGGTGGCGGGCGCGCCGGACGGAGCGATGCGGACCAGGCCGTTGATCAGCGTGGTCGTGCCGCCATGGGCGTAGGCGGTGATACTGCCGCCGACCAGCAGGCTATCGTCGGGCAGGATGCGGAGGGCAAACACCGAGCCGCCGACCAAGGGCTTAAAGGACAAGTCGAGCGCGCCGGACGGAGCGAGCCGGGCCAGGCCGCTGTAGTCGATCTGGCTGTCGAGATGGCTGAAGGAGCCTTGGAGGTAGATGCGGCCGGTGGAGTCGAGGGCGAGACGGGAGACGGTATTGTTCGGCTGGGGCGGAGTGAAGGACGGGTCGATGGTGAGGTCAGGCAGCAGACGGGCGAGGCGCACGCGACCGGATCCGCCGATGCCGCCGACGGTGGTGAAGCCGCCGCCGACGAGAATTTTGCCGTCGGGTTGAAGCAGGAGGGTTTGCACGGAGCCGTTGAAGACACCCGCGCCGGGCAAGGAGACCTCGCCGGCGGCGTTGACCACGACGAGACTGGTATTGGCGCTGGTGGAGTTGGCACCGACGAAGCCACCGGAGCCGCCGAGCAAGGTGCGGCCATCGGGCAGGTGGAGGATGGCCTCGACGGGGTTGGCGGTGCTGGAAGAACCGGTGGCGGAGTAGGCGGTGACGAGCGAAGCGGCGGCCTGGGCAACCGAAATAGTGGCCGGGGTGGTGGAGGCGCTGCCGAGGGCGTTGGTGACCGTGAGCGTGTAAGCGCCGTTATCGGCGGCGTTGGCTCCGGTAATGACGAGGGTGCCGGTGGTGGCGCCGGAGTAGCGGCCGCCGTTGATGATCGGCACGCCGTTGCGGGTCCAGGCGTAGGTGGCGGGGCTGGCGGCGAGCACATCGGCCGCGAGGGTGACGGTGGCGCCAACGCCGGGCGCGCTGGAGGCGGGGGAGGCGGCGATGGCGGGCGCGCCGAGCAGATTGAGTTTGGCGGTCGTGCTGGTGACCGGGGCGGAGCCGGCGGCGGCGCCGCTCACGACCACGGAGTAGAGCGCGTCATCGGCGGCGGTGACGCCGGTGATGGTAAGCACGGGGGTGGTGACTCCGCTGATACGGGCGTCGTTGGACAGGGTCTGGCCGTTTTTGCGCCATTGGTAGGTGAGGCCGGTGCCGACCGCTCCGACCGAGAAGCGAGCGGTGGCGCCGGGGGTGGCGTCGAAGCGGGCGGGCGGATTCACGATGGCCGGATCGGTGAGGCCGGGTTGGAGCAGCGCGACGGAGCCGGTGGAGACGCCGTTGATGGAGGTGAAATCGCCGGCGATCCAGAGCGCGCCGTCGGGTCGGTAGGCGAGGGTGGTGACGCGGCCATTGGGACCGGTGCCGCCGGTGGTGTAGGCGGAATCGGCCGAGGCGGAGCCGCCGGGGGTGGAGGCAGGCAGGAAACGTTGCACGGCGCTCACGCCCGTGACGGATCGGGCGATGGTCGGGCGACCCTCGGGGCTGAGGGCGGTCTCGGCGACGGAGCTGTTGTTGCCGAGGTTAAAGACGGTGCCGGAGCCGTCGGCGAGCACCTCCGCCAAGCCGGGGGCGAAATCCAGCCCGGCAAAGATGCGGCCAGTGCCGGGCTGGAGGACGAGGTCGCGCACGGAGTTGGAGCCGAGGGCGGGGAGGAAGGAGGTATCCACCGCGCCATTGAGGGAGAGGCGGGCGAGTTGGGGGCGGGCGGGTGAGGTGGTCGGTGCGGCCCCGGGGGTGGCGACGGTGCCGATGTTGGCGAAGCCGCCTGTGAGCAGGCGGTCGGAGGCATCCACTGCGAGGGCCATGGGGGAGCCGGAGCTGGTGCCGACGAGGTAGGTGTCATCGAGCACGCCGGTGGCGGCGAGGCGGCGGATGAAGCCGCCGCCGGAGAGGGCGTAACCGATGTAGATGCGACCGGCGGAATCGACCGCGAGGCTGAGCGCGCTCGCGTTGGTCGGAACGGCGGTGCTGGTGAAGGCGGCGGCGGCGGCGGAATTGAACGCGGTATCGAGGCTGAGGTCGGCGTTTAGGCGCACGAGGTAGCGCTGGGCGACGGTGTTGACGGTGTTAAAGTTGCCCAGCACGAGGATTTTTCCGTCGGGTTGCGTGCGCAGGGCGACGACAGCGGCGTTAAGGGCGAGGTTAAACGAGGTGTCGGTGGTGCCGTCGGCCTGGACGCGGAGCAGGAAGGCTTGGGGACGGTGGAGGGTCGCGTTGGCGGTGAAGTTGCCGCCGATGAGGGCACCGCCGTCGGCAAGGGTGAGCAGGGAAGTCGGCCCGGAAGAGCTGTCGAACTGAGGACGACCGGTGGCGGGCTGGGCGAAGGGGCGACCGGGCAAGGGTTGCACCACCACGAGGAGCGGCTGGCTGGAGGTGGCTCCGGCGGCGTTGGTGGCGACGAGGGTGTAGAGGCCGGCGTCGGCGAGGGTGACGGGGTTCTTGGCGAACGACGTCGTGGTGGCGCCGGGCAAGGCGACACCATTGCGGAACCACTGGTAGGAAACGGGCGTGGGGCTGGCGAGGGTGGCGGCGGAGAGGTTGAGCGCGGCGCCGACATTAAGTGCGGCGGCGGGGCCGGTGGGCTGGGTGGTGAAGGTGGCGGGGGTGTCGTCGTCGAGGATGTGGATGGTGGCGGGCGCGGCGGCGGTGACCGGGCCGACGGGGTCGCTCAGGAGCACCCGGAAGGTTTTGGTGGTTTCGACCGTGGTGTCGTTGAACAACTGGATCGTGATGGTTTTGTCCGCGTAGTCGTCGCGAGCCCAGGAAAGCGTGCCGGAGGCACCGAGGAAGTCGGTGCCGGCGACGGCGGCGGTATCACCGAGTGCAGCGTCCACCCCGCCGGTGGCCCAACGGATGGAGATCGGGGCGGGATTCGCACCATAACGGCGGGCGGTGAGGGTGAGGGAGGTGCCGCTCTCGATCACGGTGAAGGCGGGCGGGGCGAAGCCGACGGCTTCGGTCTGGGTGTCGCCGACCACGAGGGCGAGGCGCTGGCGGGCGACGTTCTTGAACGAGGTGAAACTGCCGCCGATGAGCAGGTCGCCCGAGGCGGTGAACTGGGCGGTGAAGACGGAACCATTGGCCCCGGCGCCGGCGGCGAAGGTGGTGTCGCGCGAGCCGTCGAGGTGGAGGCGGGCGAGGCCACGCAAGAATTCGACGCCGACCTTGGAAAACTCGCCGGCGAGCACGAGGCGGCCGTGGCGGTAGAGGAGGCGGTGAACGGTGCCGTCGGGGCCGTAGCCGTTGGGGGAGCGGAAAGAGCGGTCCACGGAGCCGTCGGGATGGAGGATGGCGACGCGGGCGACGCTGACGCCGCTGACGGTAAAGAACTGGCCGCCGACGGCGATGCGGTCGTCAGGCAGGAGTTCGATGCAGCGCACGGCGTTGTTGAAGGTGGGCGGGGTAAACAGGCTGGTGGGAGCGACGGCGCCGTTGGCCTCCAGCAAGGTGAGGGAGTAGGTGAAGCCGAAACCGTTGGCCCCGCTGATGTGGGCGACGAGCACGCGGCCGTCGGAGCGTTCGCGAACATCGTAAACGATGCCGCCGGAATTGATGCCGACGGTGGTGGCATTGAAGGTGGTATCGTGGGTGCCGTTCGCCAGGTAGCGGCGCAGGCCGCCGCCGGAGCCGAAACCGACGTAGTAGGTGCCGTTCAGGCCGGGCGAGATGCACTGCACGTAGAGATCGTTCACGGCCGGCAGGGCGGGCGTGTAGGCGGAGTCGAAGGTGCCGTCGGCGTTGAAGCGAGCGAGGTCGGGGCGGGAGCCGCCGTTGACGGTGTTGAAGAAGCCGCCGACGAGGATCTTGCCGTCGGAGAGCACGTGGACGTCGGTGACCGGCAAGGTGGCGAAGCTGGCGGTGGTGAAGGTGGAGTCCGTCGAGCCAGTGGCGGTGTAGCGGCGCAGGCCCAGCTGGGTGGCGATGAGGTGTCGGCCGGAAACGTCGATGGCGGTGGCCATCACGGATTCGTTCAGGGCGGGCGGCACGTAGCTGGTGACGACGGAGCCGGCGGGTATGGAGAGCTCGACGGTGGCGATGGCGGAGGTAGCGGAACCGACGGAGTTGGTGACCACGGCGCGGTAGGCGCCGGCGTGGGTGGTCGGGTCGGCGACGGCGACCGTGTAATCGAGGGAAGTGGCTCCGGGCAGGTCGGAGAACGGCAGCGGGCCGGCACCATCGGGGTCGCGTTGCCACTGCACGGTGGCGGCCAAGACGGAGTCGTAGCGCACAGACAGGGTGAAACTCGCGCCCTGAACGATGCCGGTGGAGGCGGGGTCGCGCGTGATCGACGGGACGGAATCGTCGTCGAGCACGGTGACGACGGTCTGGGTGGCCCCAGACGCCAAGGTGGCGCCGCCGGTGGGGTTGCTCAGGGTGAAATTGAACGTTTCGGCGGCCTCGGGGGTAGTGTCTTGGAGGATGGGGATGGTGACGAATTTGATCCCGCTCTCGCCGGCAGCCCAGGAAAGGGTGCCGGAGGCCGGCGTGTAATCGGCCCCGGCGGTGGCGGTGCCGAGTGCGCCGCCGGACGACGTGGTGTAACCGACGGTGACGGCTCCGGCGGTGCCACCGGAGCGGGCGACCTGCACGGTGATCGAGCCGGCGTTTTCAGCCACGCTGGTGGTGGTGGCGAGCACGCGCAAAGCGCCTGGGGCGGCGGGCACGTGGTCATATACGAAGCGGGTGAGGTTGACGGTTTCGAGTGCGGGATCGGTGACGCGGTCGAACCAGCCACCGGCAACGAGTTTGCCGTCGGCCTGGAGGGCGAGGGAATAGAAGTGGGTGAGGTAGAACGGCTGGACGTTTTCGTTGTCGCGATTGGCGGTGTAAGGCGCGGGGGCGAAGCCCGGAGATTGGGTGCCGTCGAGGTTCAAGGCGGTGACGGAAGCACGTGGGCGGCCGTTCCAGAGGTTAAAAACACCGGAGACGAGCAAGGTGCCGTCCGGCGCGAGGATGAGGTCGAGCACGGAGCCGTTGGGACCGTTGCCGATGTTATCCTGGAAGGTCGCATCGAGGGAGCCGTCGGCGTGAAACACGGCGAATTCGGCCTCCGCACCGGTGGCCGCGAGGGTGAAGAAGCCGGCGGCGGCGACGCGGCCGTCGGGCAGGAGGGCGAGTTTATTGACCGCGCCGGTGGTGGCGGAGAAGGGCGCGGCGAAGGAGCTGTCGAGGGCGCCGTTGGCTTGGAGACGGATCAAGACCGGCTGGCTGGCGTTGTTGAGACCGCCGACCAGGATGCGGCCATCGGGTAGGAGGGCGATGGAGCGAACCGAGCTGGTGAAAGTGGACGAAAAGGCGCTGAAGGCGGTGAACGAAGAATCGAGGGTGCCATCGGCGTTGAGGCGGGCGAGGTGGCTGCGACCGTTGCCGTTGATCGAGGTGTAGGTGCCGCCGACCAAGAGTTTGCCGTCGGGTTGAAGGGCGAGCGTCTGAGCGAAGCGGTTGTTGCCGCCGAGGCCGGTGGGGGCGTAGGTGCCGTCGAGGGCGCCGTCGGCGAGCAGCCGGAGGATACCGGAGCGCGCGGTGCCGTTATAGGAAGAGAAGGTGCCGCCCACGTAGATCCGGTTGGTGGAATCGACGAGCAAGACGTTGACCTCGGGATCCCCGCCGGTGGCGGCAAGACCGGTCCCACCGGTATTGAAGGTGGTGTCGAGGGCGCCGGTGGCGAGGAGGCGCTTAAGTGCGGTGGCGGTGCCGGAAGTCTTGTAGCGAGAGATGTTTCCGCCGGCGATGATCTTGCCGTCGGATTGAAGGGCGACGGCGTTAACCGCGCCGGTGCCATTGGCAAAGGACGGATAGTCCGTCGGGGTCAGGCCGGGGCTGATGGCGGTTACAAAAGCGCTATCGAGCGAGGAGACCGTCGCGACTAGTTGGGGACTAAGTAGATAAAACGTGGCGAGGGCAGCCGAGGCGAGGTAACGAGCAAAACGTTTGGCGTGGATCATTGCGCTAATAGTTAGCGTTGAGTTGATCATAAAATAATTGTTTAACAAGACCGCAGGCCGCGCTCTTTTGGGCCTAGCCAGAACCTACCATCCTCCGACTGCGGAGGCGGTCTAAGCGGGCGAACATGACAGGAGCGGACGCCTGTTATCGGACCGTCCATGATCAGGCGGGCTTCGTGACCCGAGAATCCCACTTTTTTGGTGGGTCGACTGGGATTCGAACCCAGAACCAACAACTTAAAAGGATGCTGCTCTACCGTTGAGCTATCGACCCGCTGAAAAAAGGAGAGTTAGCTGAGATGGTGGACTGTGGACGCCTTGCAACCGAATTTTTTTGAATTCCCGATTTTAGTGCCGTGTAAGCGGAAGGAGCTCCTGAAATTGCCATTGTCCGGAACGCAAAAGTTCCAATGGGCGGGGTTTTGAGGAACACACCGCCGCACTGGAACCCTTCGTTGAAGCCGGGTTAGAAGACCGGGTCTAGCACCACGTCAGAACCGGGTAGAATGGTGAAGTTTTCGCCGGTGTTCCAAACCTGGTCGTTGAGGAGAAACTTGCAGACGATCGGATTCGTGGATTCGGGCAGGGTCAGACTCCATCGATCTTGGTTAATGCACTTCAAGGGCGTGCCTTGATCCCAGCTCAAACCGGCGCCCTCGCCCCGGAGGGTAAGGAAGTTTCCAAAGCCGACGTCGATTGCGGCGGAGATGGTGGTGGTGACGACTGGCGAGGCTGCAATCGGTTGAGGAGTGGTGGCTTGTGCGGCTGGAGTGGACTTTGGCGCCCGAGGCTTTTTTACGGCCGCGACGGTTTTGGCCGCCGTCTTGGTCTCGGGCAGGGTTGCCTTGGTTTTGGATTTTACCGTGGCGCTGGTTTTGAGCGATTTGGTTGGGAGGGTGGCTTTAACCGCTTTTTTCGCTGGGGCAGGCGTCTTGACGGATTTAGTGGTCTTTTCGGTAGTGGATTTCTTCATTTTGATATTAGTTAACCTGCTACCCGCTATAAATATCGGAGAGCTTTTTTAGACTGACGAGTGACGACATTTTAAACAATAGCAAATCGCGCACCAAAACCGCAGATGCGGCAAAATCACCTTCGTGTAACCAAGGAGCGTCCGAGCGGCGCCGCGGAGGCAGCAGGACTCGTCCCGTCTATTAGGGGAGGTCCAATGATCTCCGGCAGGGCGCAGTCCCCGCTGGAGAATTTAGGACCTCCCTTAAGGCGGCGGGGGACCGAGGGCCTGAGCCAAACTCGGTGCGTCGAGGTGGAACAACAACATGCCGCCAGGGAGAACTAGGTCGGGAGGACGATCCTGAAGTGCGGCCATAAAACGACCAAAGGTGAGCGCGTCGTAGTCCCGCAAGGCGGCTTCGATTTCCGCCGGTTCGAGCGGGCGAGCACCGTCCAGCGAACGCACGGGCTCTCCCTCCGGTCGGTGCGCCTGTCGGTGCAGCCAAATCCGCAGAGCGCGGTATTGTTTTTCACGTTCCAAAGTCCAGGGACCCCGCACTTGGGTATAGGTGCGAGTCCACTGGGTGGGGCCGATGGCGTAGAGGCCGGGTTTCAGATCGGCCGGAAGCGATCGGCCCAGACGCTCGAAGTGTAAGTCGCCGAAACGCACGGCTTCGCCAAGTCCGTGCCAAGAGGGTCGATCCGAGCCAAAGTAACTGAGGTGAAGCGGAGCGGGCGGCGAGGGTTGGCGCGCCAGCCAGCGAGCCAGTTCCGGCAAACCCTGGCCCCAGTCCAAATTGCTGTCGGTGAGCAGGCGATGGCGCTGGGCCGGGGCGCCGGCGGCGAGGTTAAAGAACGTGAGATGGTGGGGGGAGGCAGGAGCGCTTTCCGCGACGTGCAAACACAACACCAGCACAAGGGCCGGGGGGGCGACTCTGAACCTGGCGAGACGCCGCGAAGAGAAATACAATCCGGCTCCCCCGATCAGCACCCAAGCGGCGGCGATGACCGGGAGGAAGTGCCGCAAGCCGATGTTTAGCCCGCCCGTGATGGCGATCGTGCCATGGACGGCGGCCAACAAGAGCACGGGGGCGAGCCGATAGAGTCCTCGTTTCTGGCGTGCTCCGCCGAACCAAGCCACGGTGGCAAGGGCGACGAGAAGCCAACTCGCCACGGTGGCTTTTAGCGCCCACGCGACGGGAAAATAAGCCGGCCAGCCGGTGAGGGAGTATTCACCGGCAAAATACGCCAAGCGGGCCTGCGCGTGATAGGCAACGAACGCCAGGCCATAAAGCCAGCCCTCGGGCAGGGCTTTCCAGTAGCGCAGGGTCTCGACGGCACGCAAAGTCAGGCTGCGCCGGGCCTCAACGGTGTCCTCCGGGCCGGACTCGGGCAATTGCGGCAGACCGAGGCGCTGGGGCGACTCCACCAGAAGCGTGGACCAAGGTTTGATAAAGTCTCCGCCCTCCGCACCCGCCGCGGAGTAACGAAAACCATAACCTGCCCAGATGCCGCTCCAGGCGAGAAGAGCGGCCGCCGCGGCTCCGAGCAGCATGGGGACCAGCCGTTTCAAGCCGCGTGCACGACCGGAGGCAGAGCCGACCGACCAAGGCAGGATAGTGGACCGTGCGAGCCGGACCGCCAGGAAGAGCAACACCAGGGGGGCCAACAATACACACGAATACTTGGTGAGGGCCAGCACGGCGGCGGACAGGCCCGCGAGCAGGACGCGTTGCACGGTCACTCGATGCAGGAGCCGCCACCACGCCAAACTGGCCAGGACGAGTCCAAGGCAGCCCGCGATGTCCGAAGTGGCGACGCCGGCGTGAGCGAGCAAGGTGGGGCAAAACGCGGCCCCGACGAGGGTGACCCGACCTCCGGCGGTGCCCCAGAGGGAATGCGACCAACGGTAGAGTATAAAAACGAGGAGCGCGCCGAGCAGGGTATTGGCGAGACGGCTGCGCGAAAGGAGCGCAAAGCGTGCGGGGCCGGCGTCCTCGAAGAGCGTGTCGGCGAGGGTGAAGACATCGCCGGACTTCCAAGCCTTGGAATCGTGGTCGGGGGCGGGACCGGCGGCCAGCTGCCAAGGAAGCGCCAGCCACCGTTGGATAAGGTTGCCGTTTTCCGGATGCAGGTGAAAGGCGCCGGTATGGTTGTAAGCGAGTCCGCCGGCGACATGAATGCCCTCGTCGGCGGTTAGACCCACGCGTTCGTTCCCCGCCCAGGCCAGCCAGATAAACACCCCCAGGAAAAAAGTCTGGATTGCGGGGACCTTCCGGAGAGCGCGGCGCAACGCCGGCAGCCCCAGGCCAAGTCTCTCAAAGCTACGACCAAAGGGGCGGTTCATGGGTTCACCAAGGCCCGGTAGAGCCCGGGACGCAGGCGCAGAGAAGGCACGATTTGCAAACGAATCAGTTCCCGCACGCGTTCGCCGATCTCATCCCCGCCATTGCCGGCGGACGGTGAGACCAGCAGGGGGGCGCCGGCGGCGTCGATCAGCACGGTGAACTCGAGGGGGGGCCACTCGATCTGGCCCATTCCGGGGTCCTCGGATAACTCCGTCGTGGCGATCTCGGCGCCGTTCGCCAGGTCGAGCAACCGGCACACCGGGGCGCTTGGCGGGCGTTTGACGGCGTCGGCCGTGACGACCTGGGCGAGGCCGGAAAACCATCTTGGCTCCAGCGTCAGGTCGGCCGCTGCGAGCGGAGTGCCGGGAACCCGGGGCCTCGGCAACCGCTCCGAAGGCCGGGTGTCGGGGTAAACCAGCACGGGCGGCAAGGCTGCGGCGGCCCGGCCGGACTGGGCGAGCGTTTCGGAGTCGCCCGCCTGGCGCTCTGGCTGCGCGGAAGGCAAAAACAGGGGGGCTGGATCGAGGAGCGCCATGGTTTCCCGCAAGGCTCCATTGGCGGGGAAGTCCTCCAAGCGCGCCACCAGCAGTCCCGGCGGAGCGCTTTTCTGCACGGCTGGAGGCGGCGGGGGCGTGCGCACCAGGGCCGCGGCAGAAACCATGGCGGCAAACGCCAAAACGGCCGAGGTGATCGGGGTGCTGGGCACGGAGCCGGGGGCCATGAAAGATCCGGCTTTCACGGGGCCGACGGAACCGCCTGTCCGGTGGTCGCGAGTAGGACGCCGGAAAAGCCGGCCTCGGCCGCGAGGGCATACACGCGCGCCAGGTCCTTGGCCGGCAGGCGATCGGAAACGTGGACAAGCAGTCGTCGATTTTCCGGCAGGCGTTGGCCGGGCTTAAGCAAGCGCGAGCCTTGTTCGTTCGCCTTTTCCCGCAGCCAAGCACCCAAACTGGCGAAGTTCAGCACCGCTCCGTCGACGATCGCAACGTCGCTGTCGGGCACGGTGATCACGACGTCGGATTCGAGGTGAGCGCGCGCCGCCGCACCGGCGGTTGGCAATCGAAAATCGACGGCCAGTCCCGGCGAGAGCACGAAGCGCGAACCAAAGAGCAGAAAGAATACGACCAAGGCCCCCACGTTGACATAGAACAAGGCGTCCAGTCCGCGCGGGGGCGGGCGCAAGCGGGACGAGAGGTCGAGCGGACGGGTGATCATGGCGCTGATTTGGCGGGGGTGTCAGGCGAGGCGCGGTTGTTCACCAGCAGATGGCGCATGATCTCGTTCCCCGCCCATTCGACGTCGCGAACAATGGCGCGAATACGACCCTGCAGCAGATGTTGCCCGAGGTGGGCGGGAATGGCCAAGGCCAGGGCGGTGCCGGCGGTGATGAGCGCCTGCCACATGCCCCCGGCGAGGGCTTGGGGAGTGGCGTAGGACTCTCCCTGCATGAAGGCGGAAAAGGTGCCGGCCATGCCGAGCACGGTGCCGAGCAGGCCGACGAGCGGAGTGACGTGAGCGATGGCGGCCAAGGCACCGAGGCGCCGTTCCAGCGCGGGCAGAGCGACGATGGCCGCGTCCTGCACGGCGTAGCGCATACGCACTTCATCGTCTTCGCTGTGCAGGAGGGCCGCCTTGACCACGATGGCCACGGGCCCCGGCGTTTCTTCACAAACCGTGACCGCCTCGGCGAGGCGACGGCGCTCCAGAATGTTCTTGATGCCGTCCAAGAACTCCCGCGCGCGAATTTGTCCGCGGTGCAGGTAGAGCAGACGCTCGGCGAAGATGGCGAGGGCGAAGGCGCCGAGGGCGAACAACACCCAGAGGATGGGGCCGCCACGGGCAAGCAGGGAGGGATCGGCTGCGGGCATGGTAAGGGAAGGGAACCGGGGGTGATTGAGTTAAGGGGCGGACTCCATGTCAGCGGTGATGGAGCCAAGGCGTTCCGCCGCGAGCGCACGGCCGGGCAGGCCCAAGTCGACTAACAGGCGCCAACGACGGCGAGCCTCCTGGTCATCGCCATTTTGTTCATGGGTGCCGGCCATGCGCAGAAGGATGCGGCCGAGCCAGTAACGTGCGGAGGCATCCAGCGAGGTGATACGGGTGATCAACTGGTCGGCGGTCGCATCCCAGGTCGCCAAACCCGCGGTCGGATCACGATTGGCGAGCATGTCTCCGAGTTTAAAGCCGGCCTCCGCGCGCCGGGCGGCGGGTGCGTCGGGCAAGTCGCGCACGCGTTCGAGGACGGTGATGGCGCTCTCGAAGTGGGAGGGGTCAAAGGCGGCCTGGGCCCGGTGGCAATCGGCCAAGGCCATCCGGGCGGACAAGATTTCGGGGTGCTGCGAGTAGCGGTTGATCAGCAGTTCATAGATCTGTTGGGCCTGGGGGAACTGATTGAGCAAACGTAGCAGGTCGCCTTGTTGGAGCCGGGCGTGGAAGGCCAAGGGGTGATCCGGATGGAGGGCGAGGAGGCGTTCCAGGAGCAGGTAGGAATCGCGGTAGACCCGCTCCTCGCCGCGGCGGGCGGCGTGCAGGGCGGCCTGGTAAAGGGCCACCGGAGCGTAGGGATGGTCGGCGTGGTCGTCCGCGAAGGTGGTCAAGAGCTCCTGCGCTTTGACCAAATCCCCGCTGGCGGCCTGGAAGTCGGCTTCCAGCAGGTAAGATTGCAGGGCCGCTTCTCCCGCCCCCTGGCGAGCTCGGGTGAGTGCATCCAGAGCGGCCGGCACATCGCCCAGGGCAAAGAGCGCCTCGGCCTCGGCCAGACGCGCCAGACCGGTTATCTCGACCGCGAGCTCTGCGGGGACGTCGCTCAGGGCGTCGGGCAGGGCGCGGGCCAAGTTAAGGGCCTCCTGGGCCTGGCCGGCCTGCAGGGCCAAGCGGGCCGAGAGCCATTCGAGGCGGGCGCGCAAAG
>CAYNUW010000048.1:0-10403 GCA_964400455.1 uncultured Akkermansia sp.
TGCTTCCAGCAACGCCGCAAGCAGCTCGCCACCCAGCTGCGGGGCATCCTGCCCGACGCCGGTCAAGCCTGGCTCGATTCCTTGGTCGCCTCAGGTTTGCCGCCGACCGTGCGCGCCGAGGACGTTCCCCTTGCGCTCTGGCAAACCTTCCCCGGCGCCACCGCACCGGGAAGCAGTTGATACCGCCCCCGGCGCGGGCCGCACCGCTCAGCCACCGTGCTCGGCCAACCAACGCTCCGCCTCTATGGCGGCTTGGCAACCCATGCCGGCTGCCGTGATTGCTTGCCGATAGACATGGTCGGCGCAGTCGCCCGCCACGTAAACGCCGGGCACTCGAGTCCGCACCTGCGAACCGGCCGCCGGGCGAAAATACCCGCCTTCGTCCACCTCCAGGGCACTGGCAAACGGACCCGTATTGGGCACGTGACCGATCGCCACGAACACCCCCTTCACCGGTAACGTTCGCTCCGACCCGGTAACGACGTCGCGCACCCGCAAACCGGACACCGCACCTTCCGCCACCCCCTCGATCGCCGTGGGCGCAGCGTTCCACACGCACTCGATCTTCGGATGCGACGTGGCTCGATCCGCCATGATCTTGGACGCACGCAGCTTGTCCCGGCGATGCACCAGATACACTTTGCTCGCGAAGCGGGTGAGAAACAGGGCCTCCTCCGCCGCGCTGTCCCCTCCACCGATCACCGCCACGTCCATCTTGCGGTAAAACGCGCCGTCGCACGTCGCGCAGGTCGTCACGCCCTTGCCGCCATAAAGCTCTTTCTCGCCGGGCACCCCGGTCAAACGCGGGGACGCACCCGTCGCGATGATCACGCACCGCGCCAAAATCGTGCGATCACCACAAACCAATCGCCGCGGCATGACGGAAAAGTCCACCGCCTCCACCTGGGCCTGCTCGAAACGCGCGCCAAACTTGGTCGCCTGCTCCCGCAAGTTTTGCATCAGCTGGAACCCGTCCACTCCATGCGGAAACCCCGGAAAATTCTCGACCTCGGACGTCGTGGTCAATTGGCCTCCGGGCAAACTGCCCTCAATAATGAGCGGGTTCAGGTTGGCGCGACCGGTGTAAATTGCGGCGGTGAGACCGGCACAACCCGTGCCGACGATGACTACGTTTTCAACAGGGAGGGACATGATAAAAAGGAGATGCCTACTACTTCCCGTTTGTTTGGCAACCGGCAAGCCCGACCGGCGACTTAGTAGCGTTCGGGCGCGCCAGAATACATACCATCCCGACGGGACGTAGGCCCCCAAGCCCCTTATGGCAACGTCACTTTACCACGGTAATCCGCCCGAGTTGTCGGAGATTCGAGCCAGGCGGCTTTCTCATAAAACCAGACCCAAGGGAGCTCGCCCAGAATGTAAACTTGTAACGCATTGACCTTGACCAGGCCATCGATCCGAAAAATATTTCGGCCCCCTGATGTGAGTAAACACACATCGCTACATCCCCTCCCTAACTCCACTATGAAGCCCACCGCGTTACTTCGGTTGTCTGCCGTCATCTCATCCGCCCTGGCCTTATCCGGCTGCGCTCTCGTGACTGGAGGCCTGAAACAGTCGGTCATAGTTCGTTCCACTCCCTCCGGGGCCGCCGCCAAGATCAACGGTGTCGAAGTGGGTAGCACGCCCTTCCAAGTCGAATTGCGCCGCAATGAAGTTTACCGGGTGGACTTGAGTAAAGACGGCTTTGCCACCGCTTCGTCCGTGGTTCTCCCCTCCACCCGAGCTTACGACGCCCGCAACCTACGCTGGGGCGTTGATTACCAAACCGGTGCCGCCGCCGAGCTCATTCCCGCCGAGATGTCCGTGACCCTCGAACCCGTTTTTGGGGCCGTTACCGGCGCCGATGCCTACTCCGAGTTGAGCGCGCAAGTGACGCGCGCCGACTCGCTTTTGGCCGCGGGCCAACTCTCGTCCGCTGAGCATAAAGTTCTTATGCAGCGTATCATCGCTGCATACTCTCGGATCAACTAGGCCGTTTCTGCCAAGCTCCACTACCTCCAGCGGCAAACCACCAAGCTGCCGGGGTAAAGCCTGTGGTCGATTTTAGGCCGGAATCTTCCGGCACGCGATCGGTCGCACCGTTTGTCGCGAAGATATCGACCAAGTCGTCGACCTGGACTATCTGGCTGCGCCGGCCGCCGCATGACTTGAGACCTATTGCAACCCGTCTCCGCGAGGTTACGCTACGGTCCGTTACCAGACCGCGTTACCCAGAACCAACCCCAGCACCGGCTGCTGCGCACGACCTGGCGGAGCAGATGGTGAGTAAGCCGACCGCTCGCACAGTGCGGCGATGACATCGGCACAGGCAATTAGTCGCGAGGCTTCCCATACTCGGGTGGTCTCGCACGGGCTGTGTCGGGAGCCACTGCGCACACCGAAAGCCCGTATCGACCCAGCTATTCAAGACGATCCAAACGCCGTATTCTTTCTCAACGAAGCGGAAAACGCAGCACCCCCGCCGTGTTGGCCGGCACCACCACACTCGCCACCCCATACTTGAATCTGAGTTCGGTCGCTTCTTTTTGCGGACTTACCAGGGAGGGCTGCTCAAAACTATTGGCCGCGTCCGCATCACCCCCAAGCCAAGTCCATCTCCCCTCGCGAGTGTCGTCGAATGGCACCACCCCAGGCTCCAAATCGGCCCGCACCGGAACATCGGCGGCGTTGGCCACGAAAACCACCCACTCCCCAGCCCGCTCATCCCGACCCGCCACCGCGTAAAGCGTCTCGATCTGCGGCGGACGCACCCGCGCTTCTTGCACCAAAACGCCATCGATATACCCGGCCACCCGACCATCCGTGACCTCGATGCGCACCTCCACCCAGCGATTAAGCTCGATCGCGCCCCGCTGCATCACCGCGCCAGCCCCGGCGGCCGTTAACCCATGGCTGGTATTGCCCCATCCGCCCAGGTTCCACTCGCCTTGCCCGGCCGTCCCACACGGAAACCGCACCAGGAACCCCTCCTCCCCGGCCAGCCGCCTGGCACGGAAACGCAAGACCCCCTCCGTCGCGCCGCCCGGCAGTTCAAATACCGCGGCCCGATCATCGGCCAGACTTCCCTGCCGCAACGCGCCATCACGAACCTCCCACTCTCCACGCGCCAAATCCCAACCCGGCGCGCCCGCCTCAAAATCCGCCCGCAACAGAACCCGACCATCGGCCGCCGTAAAACTCACTTCATCATACTCGGCAACCGTGCGCCAGGTGCCCAGACTGATCTGCGCGGCCTGCCGCGGAGGCGGCGCAGCGACCACCGTCTCCACCCGCGTCGGCACCACCCTATCCGGGCGATTACGCCCAAACAGGGCCTGCACGTGATACGACGCCGTGCGCATCAGCCGCTTGTTATCAAACCACAACAGATTCGGCTCCCACTGCACGTGGCCTAACTTAGCCAACAAGGGCGCATAAGCGGTCATGGTCACGATGTCCGCTTGTCTAAACAACCCAGTCAAATAGGCCGCCTCCGCCATCGCCGCCCGCACCGTCGCCCGCCGTCCCCGATCATGCGCGGCAAACTCTCCCACAAACACCTTGGGCCCGGCGCGGTCGTAACTCGCATAGCGCTCCGTGTTCGCCAGTAGCCAACCGGGCGACACATAGTAGTGCTCGTCCACCAAGTCGGCCGGCACGTCGCTGCGAAACCTTTCCCATGCGTAGCGATAATTGCCATCCGCCGCCGCCGGCCCCGAGGTGCTGATGATCTCCAGCCAGGGATAGGCCGCCTTGAGCGCGCGGTGAAAAACCTGATAGCGCTCGAAATATTCCGGTCCCCACTGCTCATTTCCCACCCCCAGTTTCTTTAGCACAAAAGGCTCCGCTCTGCCCATCGCAGCCCGCACCGCTCCCCACTTCGAATCCGCCGGCCCTGTGGCGAATTCCACCAAATCAAGGGCATCTTGCACCCACTCCCCCAGCTCGGGCACCGGACAATGCTCCCCACCCCTCACCTGACAGGTCATGCCGCAATTCACCACCGGCACCGCTTCCGCCCCGATGTCCTCCGCAAATTGGAAAAACTCAAAAAAACCCAGTCCGTAGGTCTGGTGATACTGCGGCGCACCGCCCTGAGTCCAAAGATTCCAATTCTGTTTCCGGTGCGCCACGTCCCCGACCGTGTCCTTCCAACGATAGGCATTGGCCAAACCGTGTCCCTCCACGATACAACCGCCGGGGAAGCGCAAAAAGCCAGGTCGCAGATCCGCCAATGCCTGCGCTAGATCCGCCCGCAGACCATTCCGCCGGCCTTTAAACGTGTTCGCCGGAAACAACGACACCATGTCGACATCCACCTCGCCGGCCGCCAAAGCCGCCACCACCAGTCGCGAACGATCACACCCGGCGACCGGTTTAAGCTCCAACTCATGACGACGCCACTCCCCGCCGGACGGCCGCAATTCAGAACGCGCCAATTCCGCGCCGTCCTCCGCCAACCACGACACCCGCAGCACCATGCCCGGCGTCAGCGACCGCGCATGAATCGAAAAAAGGTAGCTCGCGCCCGCTTCGGCCACAATCCCCCCGAAACCGCCGTTGACCAGTCCAAAGCCCCCCGCCGCCTCCCGGATCTTCAGCCGCACGTAGGTCGGATTGTTCGCATGCACCCCACCCTCCGCGGTCACCACTCGCTCGCCGATCGCACCGCCCTCCGAGTAGTCTTTCCACGAATACAGCCGGTCCCGGTGCTCGAAAGACCGATTCTGCACCAGCTCGGCATACAGGCCGCCGTCCGCCGCGTAGTTTATATCCTCGAAAAACAGCCCCACCATCGTCGGCGCCACCGCCACTCCCGGCGCGGCGGTGTCAAACTTTACCCGCACCCGCGCCTCCTCACCGGACAGCCCGACCGGCAGAAACAGACCGGCCAGCCAAACAATCGATAATCCGCAAACTTTGCGGTGCGAAGCGCCAAACAAGGGGGTTTTCATGATAACTAAACCCGATGCTTTCAGGCCGTCCGTCCACGGCCGCAAACGTCAATCGAACCGGCGGGATGATAGGACAAATAGTGAGGCCCGGTTGTGGCCTGCCAACCGTCGGCGCCACTACGCCAGGCTTCGGCCGCTCCGCATGTCTCCCACCTCCACCACCCTCGCCCGCCCACCGGCCCGGCTATACGCGCCCGAAGACGCCCGGGATTGCGAGGACTTCCGCGTCAACGAAGGCCCCGCCGCACTTCTCGCCCCAGGTGGACACACCGCGCCGACCAGACGGCGAAACCTACAAAAAACCCCGCCACCTCGAACGGGTGACGGGGCTAATGAGTGGTGGTGCGAGCTGGAGTCGAACCAGCGAACAGCGGTGCTGAATTGATTTACAGTCAACGTCCTTTGGCCACTTGGATATCGCACCAAAAGCGGGAGGGAGAACGTGCAAGAGGACACGGCGCGAGTTCAAGGAGTTTTTTTCCTTACCCTCAAATTCTTATTGGTCCGGCTCGGGCGCGTTCGGTTTTGCGCAACGATGCGCACAAACATTAGCGCGCAAACGCGCAAAGCTGTGCTTGACTAATGCCACATCCCCACGGGCCGACCTCAAATCGCCCGCCCCCTACCAACTCCACCACCCCACGCTCCTCATGCACCTGCCTTCGCATCTGCGTAAGCTATGCTTACTCACCTCGGCTACTGCGGCCTTTTCGACCCCTGGCTTTTCGACGACACTAGTCAACGACACCTTCACCGATACGGATCGCCTTAGCTCCCCAACCTCGACCAACACCCAGTGGGTAGCAAACGGGGCGCTGACCGCCTCGTCCACAGGTATGTTGTGGAATACAACCTCCGCGAGCAATCGCATGGTGCTCGGCCACTTTCCTACCGTAACGATTACCAGCCTGGCGACCACCTTCAGTTTGTCATTCACCACCGGCGCCAACGGGGCGACCGCAAACAATCTGCGTATCGCTCTCGTCGATGGCACCGCCAACGGCTTTCGCACCACCGATAACTTCAGCTCAACTGATGGAACCTACGTCGGCGACGTCGGGTATGGCATCTTCTCCGGCGCTTCCACTGTCGGCGGCGGCAACACCACCAATCTTACGCTCCGCACCTACCAGCGCAACCTCACCACCAGTAACAACCTCTTGGGGACGGCCAGCGACTGGGGCGATAATGCCGGCGGCACCGGCCAACTGGCTTCAAGCTCCGGAGCCACCGGTTACTTTCAAGCCAACACGGCCTACACCCTTTCAATCGGAATGTCGGTAAGCTCGGGCACGCTGACCATGAATACTAGCCTTACCGGAGGAAATTTTTCCGGAATGTCATTTAGCACCATCGACGCAGTCAGCCCCATTACCAATTTTAACTCAATTGCACTTAGGCTGGGCGGCGGTGCCCAATTCGCCGACATAAATCTCACCTCCTTTTCGGTGACCGCCATCCCCGAGCCCTCCTCCTTCGCCGCGCTCGCCGGGCTCGCCGTCATCGGGGGCGCACTCACTCGCCGTCGTCGCTCCGCCTGAGCCTGGCGGCCGCACGCCGCCCGAGCCCTTTCCGCTCCCTGACAAAGGCACCGTCCCACCCGGCGGTGCCTTTTTCATCCCCTACCCCCGACTGCAAGCCCACCCGCCCATGCTCGTCCGCCTCCTTCGTTTCGTTTTCTGCGCCGTCCTCCTCTGCGCCTTCTGCCTTCACTCCACCCGCGCCACCGTCTCCATCCTCTCCGGCGGCGGCTCCGGCCCCGGCACCTACGACCTCATCGGCGAAGCCTACGAACAGGATTTCGACACCCTGCCCGCCGCCGCCTTCACTTGGACCAACACCACCACGCTGACCGGCTGGTATGCCGCGCCCGCCACCGGCACCCTCAACCCCTCCGCCATCGTCGCCAATGGCGGCTCCAACCTCGCCCACCTCGTGCTCGCCTCCGTCGGCGTGACCGGCGATCCCGAACGCGCCCTCGCCTACCATACCCGTCTTGCCTCCGTCCCCACCTACCTCGGCCTCGGCTTCGTCAATCAATCCGGACGCGAGCTACTCTCTTTCTCCCTTGCCTACACCCCCGAGCAGTGGCGCGAAAACACCAACGCCCGCACCCTCTCGGTAGACGTTCAATACCGCATCGGCGCCACCGCCGCCGACCTCCCCTCCGCCTCCGGCTGGACCACCCTGCCCGGCATGAGCTTCTCCACCCTCAACGGCTCCGTCGGTGCCTCCGCCCCGCGCGCAGCCGAAGCCGTGCCGGTCAGCGTGCCCAACGGCCAAACTCTCTGGGTCCGCTGGGTCTTCACCAACACCGCCACCTCCGACACCTCGTCTCACGACCTGCTCGCCATCGACAATGTAGCCTTCTCCGCCGCCGCCGCCGATCTCGACGCGCCGCCAACCTTCAGCCGTCAGCCCTCCTCCCGGCTCATCGCCGCCGGCGAACCCGTGACTTTCTCCGCCGAAGCCGAGGGCCGCCCGGCGCCCACCTACCAGTGGATGCGCGGCACCGAACCTATCCCCGGCGCCACTGCGCCCACCTACACCATCGCCAGCGTCCAACTCTCCGACGCCGATACCTACCACGTCGTGGCCACCAACACCGTCGCCTCGGTGCCCAGCCAGGCCGCCACCCTCACCGTTTCCCCAACTCCACTCCCGCCCCAGATCTTCACCCCGCCCTCCGCCGTCATCGTAAACCTCGGCGAGCCTTTTCAACTCAGCGTCGACGCCGGCGGCTCCTCGCCCCTGACGTATCAGTGGTTCAAGGACAACCAACCTGTCGAAGGGGCCACCTTCGCCACCTACCCCATCGCCGCCGCCGCCGCCGGCGACTCCGGCAGCTATCACGTCACTGTTACCAACCCGGCCTCCTCCGCCACCAGTCCGTCCGTTTCGGTCTCCGTCATCATCCCCCCCGGCATCGCCACGCAGCCTGACGCCACCTCCGCACCGCTCGGCCAGCCCGCCGCGCTCTCCGTCGTAGCCACCGGCACCTCCCCGCTCACGTATCAATGGTTCAAAGACGGCCAACCCGTGCCGTCCGCCACCGCCGCCACGCTTACCTTCGCCGCCCTCGCCGCCAACGACGCCGGCCTCTACTCGGTCAGCATCGCCAACGCCGCCGGCGTTATCCAATCCAGCCCGGTCCAACTCTTGGTCATCCTCCCTCCCGCTCCTCCGGCGATCATCACTTCACCCACCGCCCGCGCGGGCGTGCTCGGAGGCATCGCCACCTTCACCGTCACCGCCTCCGGCTCCGGCCCCCTCGCCTACACTTGGCTCAAAAACGAACAGCCTTTGCCCGGCGCCCCCAACTCCCCCACCCGCCCGCTCGTCGCCCTCACCCCCGCCGACACCGGAGCCTACCGCGTGATCGTCACCAACTCCCTCGGCTCCGCCACCAGCGCCCCGGCTTCACTCACGGTGGCGTCCGCCCCGCCTCCCTCCGCGTTCGGCGTGCGGGGTTTCGCCCACACCACCACCGGCGGCGGCCTGCTGCCCGAGACCGATCCCAACTACCGCAAAGTTTACAACGCCGCCGACTTCCGCGCCGCCCTCTCCAGTCGCACCACCAAGGTGATCGAGATCATGAACGACCTCGACCTCGGCTGGAATGAGATCCCCGCCTCCGAGCGCACCGGCCGCTTCCGCTCCAACACGGCCGCGAAGCTCCACCCCGTGCTCCTGGCCAGCGGCGTCACCCTGATCGACATCCAGGACTTTACCGACCTCACCATCTTCTCCGCGAATGGCGCCACCCTCCGCCACGCCGAACTCAACATCAAACGCTGCACCAATCTCGTCCTCCGCAACCTGCGCTTCGACGAGCTCTGGGAATGGGACGAGACCAGCAAGGGCGACTACGATAGCAACGACTGGGATTACATCACCGTCGACATGGCCAGCACACGGGTCTGGATAGACCACTGCGAGATCGGCAAGGCCTACGACGGCGTGGTGGACGTCAAAAGCGGCTCCAACCAAGTCACCATTTCCTGGTGCCGCTTCCTCGAAGACGACGGCGGTCCACAAAGTTGGGTGCGCCGCCAGATCGAGGCCCTCGAACCTTCGCGCACCTCTCACGCGATGTATAACTTCCTTCGCTCCAATGGCTTTTCCACCGAGGACATCATCGCCGTGGCCCGCTCCCAGAAAAAAGGCCACCTCGTCGGGGCCAACAACTTCGACTCGTCCAACGCCAACCTGAGCCTCACCCTCCACCATAATCTCTACGTTGGCATGCAAGACCGCCTGCCGCGTCTGCGCGGTGGCAACGCCCACTCTTTCAACCTCGTGGTCGACAACCGCAACGCCGCCGCCGCCCGCGCGCTTTACGACGCCCGCGTCGCCGCCATGAGCGCCTCCAATGCCCTCAGACTCACCAGCGGCAGCTACAAATTCGCCGTCACCCAAAACGGTGCCATCTCCACCGAAAGTGGAGCCGTGCTCCTGGAAAAGAGCATCTTCGAGGGCGTGCGCTACGCCCTGCGCAACAACCAGACCGACGTCACCAACCCGGCTTACACCGGCCGGATCCGCGGCGACGACATCATCTTCCGTTTCGGCACCACCCATTTCCGCGGTGGCAGCGACACCCCCGGCCACCCGCTCGGGCCCGACCAAGCGCCTCAGATTCTTCCCTTCTCCTGGAACGGCTTCACCACCCTGCCTTACACCTACACCGCCGACGACCCCGAAAACCTGCCCGCCTTGCTCGCCGTCGGATCCGGTGCCGGAGTCCTGAATTGGGAAAAATCCCGCTGGCTGCAAACCACCTACCCCGCCGGCGACCGGTTTCCCGCCATCCTCCAATCGCCCACCTCCGCCACCGTGGCCCCCGGGGCTTCCCACACCTTCAGCGTGACCACGGAGGCCGTGCCCGCACCCACCTTCCAGTGGTATCGCAACGACCAGCCTATCGTCGGCGCCAACGCCTCGTCCTATACCGTCCACGAAGCCACCACGTCCGCCACCTTCGCCGTGCGCATCACCAATGTCTACGGCACCGCCCAGAGCGCCCCCGCCGGTCTCACCGTATCCGCGCCGCCCTCCAGCGGTTTCACCGCTTGGCTCGCCACCAACCACCTCACCGGAGATGCCGCCCAACCCACCGCCGACCCCGACGGCGACGGCCGCGCCAACCTGGTCGAATATGCCCTCGGCACCTCACCCACGTCTCCCGACACCTCCAGCGTCGGCACGCTGGTCGAAACACCAAATGGCTGGGTTTTCCGCTTCACCCGCCCCGCCTCCGCCACCGGCCTCGTCTACGAAGTCAGCTCCAGCTCCGACCTCGCCTCCTGGACCGCGCGCCCCGTCCAGTTAACCTCCTCCGCCAACGGCATCGAGACGCTCGAAGCCGCCTTGCCCGCCCCCGCCCCCCGGCTGTTCGCCCGCCTCCGCATCGAGCTCGCTCCCTAAACCTGGATCCGGCGATAG
>CAYNUW010000048.1:10413-10906 GCA_964400455.1 uncultured Akkermansia sp.
GCGGGTGACGCGGGCGCCAGGCGTCCAACAGCTTGTGCGAGACGACCCGATCCGACTGCCGTTTCTAGGCTAAATCCGGCGATAGCCGCGGTCCGCGATCCGCACCCGTCTCGGGTGCCGCCTTGGGCGTCTCGCCCAAGGTCCGGATCAAACCTGAGTGCGGCTCTTGCCGGAGCTAGGCTCCGTGCTTGTGACCAGGCCCCAGCTCCTCCACCTGCGGCACCGCCCCCCCGCGCTTAAAGCGGCCCGGGCGAAACACCGCCTGCGTCGGCGTGAAATCTATGCGTATCCGCTCCAACAATCGCCGTGCCGCCGGTTCGTCCGGCGCCAGCAGCCGACCGGCCTCCGAGCTTAGATCCAGATGCAGGTTACCCACCGCCCACCCGATGCCCGCCGCCGCCGAAGCCGGCAACCCCGCCAACGCGATCTCCAACACCGGCTCGGGTTCCTGCACGATCACATAACTCACTCCGTCCGCCAACCAAACCACATC
>CAYNUW010000048.1:10916-16228 GCA_964400455.1 uncultured Akkermansia sp.
GGGCCGTTCCAACTCGAAACCAAACTGCCGTCCGTCCGCCGCCACTCCCCGCCAGAGTCGTTTCGCCAAGACCCGGCGCTCCACCCGGATCTCCACCGTGGTCAACGACGGCGCCGCATTTATCACCGGGCCGCGGACAAGCTGTAGTTGCGCTTCCATCACGCCCTTCAGCCCACTCGTCACCTCGCTTCGTGGCCAGCCTGGAATAGGGGCTCGCCTCCCCGCCCACCGCGCAGTTTCTGCGCTTGCCTTCGATCCACGCCGACACTTCCTGCCCTGCGTCCTCATGCGCCGCCTTCCTGCAATATTTGTCCTCTGCGCCTGGCTCTTCGCCAGCGGTGCCCAGTGGGACATGGTGCAGGGCTTTGCTTGGGCCCGCATGTTTGTCAGCTACAGCCAGACCATGCCGCTCGCAGAAGCGCTGAAAAAGACCTTCCAATCCGACAACCTCTGCGGCGTGTGCGAATTCGTCGCCGACGCCAAAACGCGTTCCGACGCCGACCGCCCCTCCGCCAACGATCCGGTGCCCCGTGATCCCGGACTCAAGGTCACCCTTTTCCTGCCTTGCTCCCCCGCGGTCGCGATCACGACGCCGATCTTATCGACCGAGTCTTTGTGCCTGGATGACCCTGCGGCCAGCTCCCGGGCGCGACCCGCGCCACCCACCGAGCCACCGCGGCATCTCGCGGCCTGAGCCGGCACTACGCCCGCGTAACGACCAACCACCGGATGCCGCCCCGACGCGGATCCGTTGGTCAACGTAGGTTTCGTCCGCCCGCGCACCCGCGCTAGGCCCTCCCACCATGTCGCGCTTCGACGCGCCCGCGCGCCCGTCGATCTTCGCGTTCGGCCGCTCCGTGCCGTCGCGCTCCTGCCTAGCCTTAAAACCTGTTTTGCCATGACTACTTCCTTCTTTTTCAAAACCGTCGCCCTCGCGACCCTCGTCTCCGCCCCCGCCCTCCACGCCCACATCGGCTGGTCCGGCAGCCGCAACTTCGACACGCTCGCCATCGGTGTCACCGAAACCAGCGCCGACCGCACGGTCAGCAGCGCCTTCGGCTGGGCCGACGGCGCCGACGCCAACTGGGGCGACAGCCACCGTCTGACCTACTTCCGCTTCGTCGTCAGCGAACCCATCACGGTCACCATCTCCGCCGCCCGCCGCGACGGCACCCAAACCGGCGCGGCCGGTGTCTTCCTGCCCTCCTTCTCCCTCTTCCGCATCGGCACCGGCACCATGCCCGCCAGCACCCACGACGGCTCCTCCGCCTCCGTCGCCCATCTGGTCGGCCTCTTCGGCACTACCAGTGTGGCGGAGAGTTTCACCGACACCGACGGCAACTCGGCCTGGAACGTCGGCGAACCCTTCACCGACACCAACGGCAACGGCGTGTGGGACTCCGCCGGCCTCGGCAACTCGGGCAAGGAAGGCTCCTTCCGTGCCCTCGGCGACTGGCGCATCTTCAACGACGCCGGCGCCGCCGGCGACTTCCGCTACGTTGGCCACGTCGCCAACGGCGGCACCGAAAACCTCGTCACCGGCACGTTCGCCAGCCTCGTGCCCGGTGAATACTTCATCGCCGTCGGTGGCTCCGATTACCTCGCGCAAAACACCCAGCAGGCGACCTTCCCCACCTACGGCGTCACCGTCTCCGTCACCGCCATCCCCGAGCCGTCCTCCTTCGCCGCCCTAGCCGGCCTCGGCGTGCTCGGCCTCGCCGCCCTGCGCCGCCGTCGCGCCTGAACCAACGCCCCGGTTCGCCATGCCCCGCCGTCGCGCCTTCACGCTCATCGAGCTGCTTGTTGTCATCGCCATCCTCGGCGTGCTCGGCTCGCTCGTGGTCGTGGCCGGCGCGTCGGCGCGGGCCCGCGTGCGCTCCGCCCGCTGCCAGAGCGACCTCCGCCAGATCGGCGCCGCCACCCACCTCTACTTGGGCGAACACAAAAACCGCCTCCCCTCGATCAGCCACGACCGGGCGGACGACGGCCGCTCCTTGTCCTGGACGCGCACCCTCGCCCCCTACCTAACCCCGGAGTTCATCGGCCGTTGCCCCGCCCAGTCGGACCACCCGGCCAAGGTCACCTACGGATGGAACGACCTGCTCGTCACCGCCTCCGGCCAAGGCCTCCCCTACTCCGCCTGCCGCACCCCCTCCGCCACCATCCTCCTCGCCGAAAACGCCCGCTCCCAAACCGCCGAGCACCTCCACTTCGCCGGGGCCGCCCGGGGCGTCACCCCGGCGTTCTTCCGCACGTTGGTCAACATCGAGTGCCACGGCTCCGCCGCCAACTACCTCTTCGTCGACGGCCATGTCGCCTCCCTCGCTTGGAGCGAGATCGAGAACCGCCTCGCCACCCGCCCCAGCCCCTTGGTCAATCCATGAACAATCACTTACTCCGCCTACTCGCCCTGCTGCTGGCCGCCACTGCCCTGCTCCGCGCCCACGGCCACCTCGACGTCCGCCCCGACGGCAACCAAGCGAACCGCCTCACCCTCGAAGGCTCGGTCGCGGAGACCGCCGTCTACGTGCCCCCTGGCGAGCCGTTCAGCGGCTACGCCCCGCTCTTCCCCGGCGGTTACTACGCCAGCGAGCTCACCTTCAGCCACGAGGACCCCGACGGCTCTCTGCCTCGAAGCGAACTCGTTTCCGTCGAGGGTCCGGCCGGCGCCACCTTCGCTTTCTGGGAGGTCAACGCCACCGCCCCCACCTGGTCGCGGCCGACCGGGTGGACCGCCGCCGAGGGTGATCGGCCCTCTTTCGCCGTCTACGAGGACGGCTCCGGCTACGGCCACATCCACGGCCGCCTCTTCACCACAACCCATCCCGGCACTTACACAGTCACCTTCCGCGCCGTGGACGAAAACGCGGCCTACCTGCCCAGTCCGCCCCTCGCCGTCACCTTCACCGTGCACGCCACACCACCGCTCGCCTTATCCGTGGTCGCCGGCCAGGCCCGGCTCACCTTCACCAGCCGCGCCGGACTCACCTACGACCTGCAAGTCTCCACCGACCTCGCCACTTGGACCACCGTGCCGGGCCGCGCCTTTATCTCCGGCACCGGCGCCCAGATCGACCTCACCGACTCCATCGCCAACCGACCGCGGGTGTTTTACCGTTTGGTGGAATATTTCTAAAGCCTCGGCGTGCCGCCGAAAGACCGACCAACCTCGCTGGACAACACGACAAAGCGGATCTCCGTGCCTTCGTTTTCGCCCATGAACACCCTTACCTTCGAACTCGCGCCTCGCTCCCGCCTTCACGACTGGGACAAAGCCCTCGCCTTTGCCATCGCCCCTTCGGCCCCCACCTTCGCCGCCGTTTACTTCATGGCCGACAGCGCAGGCCTCGCCGGCATCGTCACCGCCGTCGCGTTTTTCGGCATCCTGATCTGCGCCTTCACCCTCGCCACGACCCGGCTCGGTCGCATCACGCTCACCCCGCAGGAACTCCGGCTCGACAGCGGCTTCCTCAGCGCCGCCATACCACTGGCGGACCTTGACCTCGCCTCCGCCCGACTCGGCGCGACCGAAGGCGCCGACCACCGCCTGCTCACCAACCCCGCCTACGCCGTCACCCTGCCCCGCCGAACCGGCGCACCCTTGGTCGTAACTCCAATCGAGCGCGAAGGCCTGCTCCGCGCCCTCCACGCATTCGCGGCCCGTTCGTAGCGTGGCGGGGCCGGTGCGGCACAAGACTCGCAAGCGCGCAGTCTGTCTTTGCTTTAACGCTCAATCATGATCAATGATACGTTCTCTAAGCCGCGCCGTCGCCGGTCCCCCCTCCACCCCCATGAAAGCCCGATACCTCCTCGTCGCCCTGTTTGTAGTAGCCAAATCCCTACACGTCGCCTTCGGCGCGGCAAATGACGCGCAATCCGTCGGCGCCAGCCGCACCACCGTGCCCGCACCCGGTGCCCTGCTCCCGGGCGGAGAAGGGCACTGGCGCCTGGTCTGGCAGGACGACTTTGATTACCCCGACTCCGACCTCGACCAGCGCTGGGTTTCCCAAAACGGCCCCAGCGGTCACATACTTTCCAGCCGCTGGCGCGAAAACGCCCAGGTCAAGGACGGCACTCTACGACTGATCAACCGAAAGGAAAAACGCGGCGGCCAGGAATGGACCTCGGGCAATATCTGGACCAAGGAACGTTTCACCTACGGCTACTTTGAATGCCGCTACCGCTATGCCGCCGCCCCCGGCACCAACAACTCCTTCTGGCTGATGACCAACACCCCGGGCGAACCCGCCAAGGGCAAACGCTTCGAAATCGACATCAACGAGGGCCACTACCCCAACGAAATCAATACCAACATCCACAACTGGTCGGATATCACCGTCCTGCCCGACGGGCGAAAAACCCACCCGAGCGCATCCAAAAGCTTTTCCTTCGGCGCCCGGCCCGATGTCACCATCCAACTCGAAATCCCCGTCCGCACCCGCCGCCTGCGACTCACCTCCGACCACGGCAGCCATTTTCATCTAGGCGAGTTTCGCATCTACAACCCGTCCGCCGCCGGCTATCCCGACCCTTTCTCCCCAACCGCAGACACCGACAAACCCGGCCTGGTAAACTACGCCCGGGACCGCTCCACCAAAATCGCCGCCAGCGGCTTCTACAAAGACGGACCCGACTCCACCCCGAAGCTCGTCGACGGAGACATCCACCAGCGCTGGACCAGCCAGGCCTCCGGGCCCAAATGGGTCGAGTTTACCTTTCCCGCCGACCGGACCGTCGGCTGCGTGCAATTCCTCAACGGCTGGTCCGACAAGGGTAATTGGAAGGGCATGATGGACCGCTACCGGGTCGAGTATCACGACGGCCGGAACTGGATTCAAATGGCCTCCTTCGACGTGAAAGACGGTGCCTACAACTTCGCCCGCGATTTCCACGTCTACGGCCTGGATTGGTCACCCGACGAGCTGGTGTTCTACTTCAACGGCAAAGAAATCCGCCGGGAGAAAAACGCCTTCGCGCACAGCCCCGCGCCCATCTGGCTCAGCCTCGCCATCATCGCATGGGCCGGCCCCATTTCCAACCAGATCGACGGCACCCAGATGGAGGTCGATTACGTTCGGGTCTACCAGCGCCGCTGAACTTTTCCCCCGCCCCACCCCCGCTCCCATGCCACCGCTCACCTGTCAGGTTCTCTTCATTCTCGCGGCCTACCTCACTCTACTCTCCCCAACCGGCGGCGGTGCGCTGCTCGCCCAAGCTCGCCCAACGACGATCCAACCAGCCGCCCGCGAACGCCTCTCCCTCGACGCCGGCTGGCGCTTTCACCTCGGCGACATCCCCATGCCGACCATCCG
>CAYNUW010000049.1:0-16003 GCA_964400455.1 uncultured Akkermansia sp.
CTCTCCCACCTCTCACCGACTGGGGCACCGAGCTGCTTAGCCTGCGCGGGCTGCGACTGACGGCGAAAGAAAAAGCATAAACCCGGAAACGTAAAAACTGACCTTCCCGGAGAAAGAGACGTAAAACTGGGCCAGAAAGACTTCCGTCGATTGGTTTTTTGCCCTTCCGCGCGCCCCCGCGTGCCCCACACTCGCCGGTCACGCATGTTACGCCTCCTGCTGCCGCCCAACCTGCCCGCCGCCGCCGCGCGCGACGCCATCCCGCTCAAAATCGAGCTGGACACCTCCGCTCCGCCCGACTCCACCCTGGCCGGAGGCCTCGCCTGTCTCGCGCGCCTCTGCCCCGGCGCCGAACGCCCTCCGCCCTTTGTTCAAGTAAAACGCGCCCAACTCCGCGAACTCGTCGCCGCCCTCGCCGGCAAACCTGTCTTCTACGCCCTCGCCGACCCATCGCGCTCGCTCCTCTGGATCGGCCCTCGCCTGCGCGGTGTCAGCGAGCATCTCGGCTCCGCCGACCCCACCCCCGCGCCCATCTCCCCTCCCCCCGCCTCCTCCGGCCCGCGCTCCCTCTCCATGCGCGCCCCCCGACTCGTCGCCCGGGACGAAGCATCCACCCCCATGACTGTGGACGGCAGCGAACACTACCTCGCCATCTCCCTGCCCTCCCGGGAATCCCCCTCCTACGCCGCCGCCCGCGAGCTGGTCGCCGCCCACGGCTTCGCCCTCGAACCCTCCACCCGCAAGTGGTGGCTGCGCGACCGGCTAAAGGTGCTTAACTTTCTCGCAGCCCAGAGCGACGCCCTCCGCGAACGCTTCCACGCCGAGTTCACCCCCAACTACGAAAAACACGCCGCCCGCTTCGCCGTGGCCGAGGTCGAGGCCGAGGTCGCCGACGCCGGCGGCGGCGAGTTCACCGTCTCCGTCGGCCTGCGCGCCGGCCGCGCCTCCGAAGAGGCCCTGCGCGCCGCCGTCGCGGGCGGCCGCGCCTTCGTCGAGGATGGCGAACGCATCTACCTCCTGCCGCCCGACCGCGTCGAACGCCTCGCCCGCGCCCAGGCCACCCTCGCCGGCGGAGCCGCCGCCGGCGTTGTCGCCCGCCGCGTCCAGCGCGTATCGGCCGCCCGGATACCCGAGCTCCAGGACATGCTCGAAACCGTCTCGCCCGACCACCGCCCCCCCGCCGCCTGGCGACGACGCGCCGAGGCTCTGCGCGACCTCGAAAAACTAGAGCCCCTACCCCTACCTCCCTGGTTCGCCGCCCAGCTCCGCCCCTACCAGCACATCGGCGCCTCCTGGCTCTGGCACCTGCACCGCCACGGCCTGGGCGGCGTGCTCGCCGACGAGATGGGTCTGGGCAAAACCGCCCAGGCCATCGCCCTGCTCGCCGCTACCGCCCACGCCGCCCCCCCCGCCCGCCGCCGCCCCTCCCTCGTCGTATGCCCCGCCTCCCTCGTCGAAAACTGGCGACGTGAGTGTGCCCGCTTCGCCCCCGGCCTGCGCGTCTTTGTCCACCACGGCTCCGCACGGCTCCCCGCCCCCGCCGCCGCCGCCGCCCACGACGTGTTGCTCACCTCCTACGGCACCCTCGGTCGCGACGCCGACCTCTTCGCCGAGATCGACCTCGCCACCCTCATCGCCGACGAGGCCCAGCACGCCAAAAACCGCCGCTCGCTCAATGCCCGCGCCCTCCGCTCCCTCCACGCCGAGAGTCGCCTCCTCCTCACCGGCACCCCGGTCGAAAACTCCCTCGACGACCTGCGCGCCCTCTTCGAGATCATCCTGCCCGGCTACGTCGAGGCCAAGACCCCCGCCGCCCCCGGCGCCGGCTTCAAGGTCGTGGACCGCGACTGGCAGGACGAGCGCCTGCGCCGGCAGACCGCCCCCTACATTCTCCGCCGCACCAAGACCGCCGTCGCTCCCGAGCTCCCCCCCAAGCTCGAACAGGTCATCCCCTGCACCCCCGGCCCCGCCCAGCTCGAACTCTACGAGGAGTTCCGCCGCCGCTCCGAAAGCGAACTCGACTCCCTCGCCTCATCCGGCGCCTCGGAAAACGCCCAGCGCCTCGCCACCCTCACCCAGCTCCTGCGCCTGCGCCAGATCTGCTGCGACCCGCGCCTGGTCGAGCCCATGGCCGAGGCCTCCGCCTCCGCCAAACTCGACGCCTTCCGCGAACTCCTCTCCGAGGCCATCGACGACGGCCACCGCATGTTGGTCTTCTCCCAATTCACCAGCCTGCTCGGTCTCCTCCGCGACGAGCTCGACCGCCAGCAGATACCCTTCTGCTACCTCGACGGCTCCACCCCGCAGAAACAACGCCAGGCCGAGGTGGACCGTTACAATCAATCGCCCGACATCCCCGTCTTCCTCATCTCGCTCAAGGCCGGCGGCACCGGCCTCAACCTCGTCGGCGCCGACACCGTCGTCCACTTCGATCCCTGGTGGAACCCCGCCGTCGAGGCCCAGGCCACCGACCGCGCCCACCGCATCGGCCAGACCCGCGTCGTCACCAGCTACAAACTCGTCTGCGCCGGCACCGTCGAGGAGAAGGTCCTGCTCATGCAGGAGGAGAAACGCCGCCTGCTCGCCGACGTGTTCGAGGCCAGCGACGCCGCCAACGCCAAACTCTCCCTCGCCGACCTGCGCGACCTGCTCGCCTCCGTCACCTGATCCGCGCCCGCCCCCATGCCGCGCCTGCGCCTGCTCACCTTCAACATCGCCCACGGCCGGGGCCTGCGCCCCGTGCAGGGCCTGCAGACCCGACGCTCCATGCAGGAGCACCTGCGCCGCATAGCCGCCCTGCTCACCCGCCTCGACGCCGATGTCGTGGCCCTTCAGGAGATCGATCAGGCCTCCAGCTGGGCCGGTGATTTCGACCACCTCGACTACCTGCGCCACCACACCGGCTACACCCATGCCCTGCACGGCGTCACCACCCGCCGCGAAGGCGTGTTCCACCTCTGCTATGGCAACGCCTTCCTCTCCCGCCACGCGCTCGAAGAGGGCGAGGCCGTGACCTTCGGCCGCAGCACCGTGGGGGAAAAGGGCTTTCTCTTCGCCGAGACCACCATCGAGGGCCGCCGCGTGCCGCTCATCAATCTGCACCTGCACTACCGCTCCCGCACCGCCCGCCTCGCCCAGGCCGCCCGCGTCTTCGCGTATCTGGAGGAGCGGCACAACACCCGCGCTCCCTTCTGGAGCCTGCCGCCCGTGGTCTGCGGCGATTTCAACACCTCCGGCCGCGCCGGTGACGCCGCCGCCGGCCTACGCGCCGCCCTTGCCCGCTTCGGCGACTACGCGATCGCCCCCGCTGCCGGCGCCACGTTCCCTTCGCCGCTACCCGCCCGCCGCCTCGACTTCATTTTCGCGCCCGCCGCCGCGCCCATCTTGCACCAGGAAATCGTTACCACCTGGCTGTCCGACCATCGTCCGGTTCTGGCTGAACTTCGCCTGCCCTGAACCAGCGCCCGCCCGCCGGCTACACCCCCAGTCGGGACCTCACCAGGGTGGCAAAGGCGACCACGTCGAAGGGCTTTTCAATCACCGCGTCCTCCGCTTCCACCGCGACCTCGTCGGCGCCGCGCACCGTCGCCACAAACACCCGGATGCCGGGCTGCACCGAGCGCGCAAAACGCACCACCTCTTCACGCGGGGCGCGATCATCCGCATCCGTGAGCACGCCTTCAAAACACTCCCTCTCCAAAAGCGTCCGCGCACGCTCGGGCGATTCACTGCGAGCCACCCGATACTCGCGCGCCAGCACCCGCGCCATCGCCTCGACCGCCGCCGGGTGGCCCCCGTGCAGCAGCAACGCCGGACGCAACCAAGTATCCAAATTATCAACACGCTGCAGAGCCGCCTTCAACATGGCCTCGGGGTCGCGCCCGTCGCGCCCGAGTTCGGCCCGGCCCGCGCGCAGTTCACCGGCGCCGCCCAGGACCGCGCGCAACTCGCGTAGACGGGAGCGCAGAGCCAGGCCGGCGCGGGGAAGGACCAGCGCCACCCGATTGGCGTCGTAGGGGCCAGCCAGCTCGCCCTCCACCAGCGCAGACCGCACCGCGCCCAGACCGCTCAGGGCGCCATGCCGGACGCCCGGGGCCTCGAGCAACACCAGCGAGCGGGAAGAGCCTTCGGCCAGTCCGCGATAGACCTCTCTGGCCAGTCCCTCCAACAAGCGCCCCTGCTCCGGTGCCAGGTCGTGCAACACCAACACCCAGGCTCCACCATACTCCTCCGGCAGCCGGCGCGCCTCGCCACAAATCAGCCGGCCTTCGACGCGCAAATGAAAGGTAGTCGCCCCCGCTTCGATCTCGGCAAAGGGGGGCTGCGTGGCACCCAGCCAGCGCACCGCCAGATCGTTGGCCACAATCGGTCGGCGATCCACCCCGAAGGCGGCGATGCCGGCGGGAGCCTGGTTCAACAACAAGCGCAGCAAGGCTTGCGCACGACCCGCATCCTCCGCACGCAGGGCCAGCCCCAGGGCGGCGGACAGAAAATCCGCCAGACCGGCCATCAGATGTAGATCCTCGGCGCCAAAGCTGCGCCGCGTGGCGGGAACCACCTGCAAGGTGCCCAGCCCCCGCCCGCCCGCCGCCAGAGGCAGGCTCATCGCCCCGGCCGAGAAGTGGGTCTCCGCGTCGAGCATGGCTCGGTCCAGCCGGATCTGGGTCCGCTCGAACGGCGCGGAACGGTCCAGCGCGCGCTGCAAGGCGCCGACAAAGCCGTCGAAATCCTCCACGTGGGCGAAGGCGGCGGCCAACGCGCGCAGGGCGGCGGGACCATTCAACGGAGCGGACTGGGAGGCCTGGGTGTTCATGCGGGACTGAAATCTTGGGGGAAAAACACGCGAAAAACCGCGCCTTGGCCGGGCGTGCTGGCAACTCGAATCTCGCCCGCGTGATTCTGAACGATGCGCTTAACGATGGCGAGTCCGAGCCCCATGCCCTGACGTCCGCGCCGGGCACCCGTGTTCTTGGTTGTCGTGAAAGGCTCAAAAACTCTCGGCAAAAGCGCCGGATCTATGCCCGGTCCATTGTCCTCGACCACCACGCAAACCATCGGATCCCCGCCCACCAGCGACTGCCGCTCGATGCGCAACCAGACCCGGCCCGCGCCACCCTCCCCGAAGGCCTGCAATGCGTTCTGGAGCAGATTCACGAAAACTTGCAGCAGCTGGCCATGGTTGGCCCGGACCCGGACACTTTCCCGCTCAGAGGGCAATTCAATCTTCGCTCCGATGCGCTCGGCCTCCGCATGCACGATCTCCTCCGCGGCCCGCAGCACCTCCGCAAGATCCAGCCTTGTAAGCTCCACCTCGTTGCTCGACGCGAAGGCGGATACGTTCTCCACGATCCCGGCGATGCGCGCCACGTCGCGCCGAACCACGGCGCCAAACTCTTTAAGCATGTCAGGATCAGGCCGCTCTTCGTCGAGCAGCGCCGCGAACGTCTGCACCGAGGTCAGGGGATTGCGCAGTTCATGGGCCAGTCCGGCCGCCAAGGTGCCCAACGCGATCAACTTTTCCGTCTGGCTGCTGCGGCGCTCCAACTGCCGCGCTCGCAGATTCAGCCCGATTTGCAAGGCCACCGTCTCCAGCAACGATAGTTCCGCATCCGAATAGAGCGACTCGCAACGGCGCGGGCCCAACGCAAGAAAGCCATAAAAAAGCGTATCACCCTGCACCGGCACCGCCAGCTCCAGCCCATGCTCGCGCAGGCTGGCGAAAGGCGCGCGCGTCAGGTCCGACGCACCGTGCACCACCTCGTCGCACCACACACTGGCCCGGCGGTCCTGCAGCATACGCGACAACGCCGAACCCTCGGCAAACCCCGCCGGCAAGACCCCGCGGCCGGCGAACGCCCGGCGGGTGAAATTCGTCTCAAACTCAGTCCGGGTGTAAATCGCCACATCCTCCACGTCGAGCGCCGCCCTCACCCCGACCACCGCTTCTTCAAACATGCCCGCCTCATCCCTCGCCGAGCTCAAGCGCGCCGCCAAAGCCCGCAAGGTCTCGCGCCCCTGCACTCGACCCGCCTCCAGTCGCTGCTCCAGCAACGAATCAATGCCACGACGAGCACGAGGCACGTTCCAAAAAACCAACCCCGCCAGGAGGACAAAAATAAAATAAACCGGCATCAGCCCGGACTCGCCGGCCGCCAGCAAACCGGAGGCGGTCGCCACATAAGGCACCAACATTCCGGCCGCCAACACCAGCAGGCCATAGACCACCGCCCGCGCCAGCAGTTGATCGAACTCCATCAGCCGGAATCGCACCACTGCGTAGCCCACGCCAACCATGTAGGCCCCAACGAGAATGTTGCCCACCGGCGGCACCGGCAGACCATACCACAGCGGAAAGTTCGTCGCCCCCCCCGCGAATCCGGCCACGGTGAAAGCGAGCACATAACGCAGCTGGTTGCGGCGCAAAAACGACGCCACCCGCATCTCCGCGTAGAGCAGCTGCCAACTGCGCAGCAGGTAATAAAAGAACACGCACAGATAAAGCGGGTAGAGCGGCCCGGGCACGGGCCAGTGCGGGAACATCATTCGCGGCCGCACGCCTTCGACGATCCACGCGCTGAAAGACAACGCAAACAGGGGAACCGACATCACGTAACCGACCTGGGTCTCCACCGGCCGCTCACGTCCGGTGAGCTTGGTCGTAAAATGAAAATACAACACCGGGATCAACACCGCCGCCGCCGAGAACCAGCGCGCCAGCAGCAAAGCCGAGCCCTCGTCCGTGGCCACCTGCCATAACGCATACAATGCGGACCAAATCGCCACCGATAGCGTCACCGCCCCAAACGTCACCGTGCGTGGATCGCGCGGGTTCTTGAAATACACCGTCGCCCCCAGCACGAGACTGGCGATCGCGTTCAGCCAGGCGGAAAGCAGGCAGTAAAGGATCATTTAACCGCCAAAACCACCGAGGCCTGATTGCCAAAACCCATGGTGGGCTGAGTAAGTCCGAAGCCGGCGGCCTGCAGCGCCTCACACAACTCCTCGCCCGAAAAAAACGTGTAATAGCCCTGCTCTTCCCTCACCTTGATCTTGCCCGCCGCCCGCAACAAATCCCGGGCCGACTCCACCTCGCGTTCGCCGTCATGCTTTTCCACATACCGGCGATACAAATCGGAGAGATCCGCAAAGGGCTTCAAGCTGGTGATCACCAGCTTTCCCCCTGGTTTGAGCACGCGATGCAGCTCGTGCAACAACCGCTGCGGCTCCCGCAGATAGGAAATCAACAGCGAGCAACAAATCTTGTCGAAAGTGCCGGGAGCAAAGTCCACCAGCCCCTCCTCCGCGGCCGCACTCGCGCCAAACCGATCCAAGTCCATCTGCAAATACGCACACCCGATCGGCGCCGGCTCCATCTCACTCGGACGACTCTCCCGCGCCATCCGATGCTTGCCCAAGGCATCCAACAACCCCCGGTGCGTCAGATCCAAACCCACATACAACGCCGGGGGATCCAGCGGCTCCCTCTGCTGCTCGAGCACCTTGCGGATAGCCCACACCCCGAAGAGTCCGTTGCCGCAACCCGCATCCAATACCGTCTCCCCCGGCCGGATCGGACCCAACAAATCACCAATCAAATTTAGGTAATAGTGATAGACGTCGACACTCTCAAAATACTCATACTTGCCCAGATACTTCGACCAAAACTCCGTCTCGTCCGTGGCCGCCGGCCCGGTCTTGCGAAACCGATCTCGCTCTATCTTGTTTTGTTTCAGATACACGCGTTTATCCGGGACCTGAATGTCAAACGGGGTTCGCTCGACACCCAGCGACCAAGTCGCACAACTCGCCACCAACTCCCGAAACGCCCGCTCCGCCGCCTCCGGGTTCTCCCGCACCTCGTGCATCGCGTCGCGCACCACCCGGCATTCCCCGCGAGGCGCCCTCGCCACCACCGCCTTCACGTCCTCTGGATCCACCCAGGCATCCTTCGCGGCCGAGATGAAGAGCACCGGCGCCTGGATGCGCGAAAGATCCTCCGCCGTGCCCTCGATGCTATGCAGCCCGCTCTCGATCAAGGCGCCTAAAAAGTGTTCAAACTCGATGTCGAAGCCCAGCACATCGTTCTTGCCCCGCTTGTGGCCCGCCAGGTAGTTCGCCACCACATCCTCCTGATAGACCGTCTGCAGAGTGCGACGCACATTCACCACTCCAACCAGGGACACCAGGTAGGCCACCCGCAAATCCTGCGCCGCCGCCCGCACCGCCATCCGGGCCGAAAGCGAGTTCGCCAGCAAACCAGCCTTCACCACCCCGTGCTCACGTTCCAGATAATCGAAAGCCCCGGCAATATCCTCCACCGCGCCCGGCAAGGTGAAACGCTCCATGCTCCCCTCGCTCTCACCCACATGATCCGTCAGATCGAAACGGAGCACATTCACCCCGTTCGCCGCCAGATAGTAGGCCAGTTGCAGGCTGTTCTTTTTCGTCTCACCGTATTTGGGGGCGATCACCACCCAAGGCCGGCCGCGCAAATCCCCGGCGTGATCCAAACAGGCGGCCATGCTTCCCCCCTTGCGACTGGGAAAACGGATAAAATCCGTCCTCAGCTGGCCGGCGTGGACTGGCAAGGGAGAGGCGATCATGGCGTGGCTCCGGTAAAGGCGGATAACCACAGAAGTGCGACCCGCGGGCAAAAGGCAACGCACAACTCCCCTCCCCGCACATTTAACTCCGATTTTTGCAATATGTAACAGGCGATCGTCCGCCAGTTAACACTTGCTTCGACCGCATCCTAAGCTGTCATGATCTCTCCACTACGGCAGTGACCCGTCTTCTCCTCATCACCGACGACATGCACCGCGCGACATCTCTGCGTGCGGCTTTGGCGGCTTCCGGAGATTTTCAAATCCACCAGCGGGAAAGCGTGCTGGAAGCGCGCGGCCCGCTGGCCGCCGGAGCCTTCGAGGTTTGCCTGCTGGCGCCAGCCGACGCCGGTGAAGAACTCGCCGGCGCCGTGTCGGCCTTGCGTTCGGCCGGCGGTGCCCTGCCCTTGGTAGTTCTGCCACCGGCCGACGCCGATCTAGGCCTGCAAGGCACCCTCATTTCGGCCGGCGCCGACAGCGTGCTCTACGAACCCGTTTCCGTGGGACCACTCGCCACCCATCTCGCCCGCCTCGCCGCCCGTCATACTCCCGCGCCATCCGCCCCGACCTCGGGCTCGGCCTCCCCGCTCCCAACCCAGCGTCCCACCCCCTCCAAAGCCGCCGCCCTCTCCACCGCCTTGGAGATCCTGCGCGATTTCTCCCGAGTCCTCGGCTACTCCCTCGATCATCGTCAACTCACCCATCACTTCGCACTGAAACTGCGCGAGCTGCTGGGCATCTCCCGTGTGGTGGTCTTCCTCGAACCGGGCGATCACCCACCGGCCCCGACCGGGGACATCGCCGATGACGGACGCCTGCCCTGCGCCGCCGCCGTCGGCCTGCCCACCGACCTGGCCGAATGCTTCTCCCTCACGCGCAAGAGCGGCCTCGGTCGCCAAGTTTGCCTGCAACCCCAAATCCTGCGCGCCCAGGATCCGTTCAACAACGACGCCAAGATCGCCCGTGAATTCGAGATTCTCGGCGGCCTCGTCGCCATACCCGTGACCGACCGCGAACGCACCCTCGGCGTCGCCGTCCTCGGCGGACGGATCACCGGAGGCGATTTCTCCGACGAGGAGCTCCTGCTCGTCTATCACCTGCTGGAAGAGCTCGGCCTCGCGATCAAAAACAGCTGGCTGCACCGTCAGCTCGTCTCCGGCCACCGTCTGTTCGGCCAGGTGCTTGACGGCCTCACCATCGGCGCCGCCGTCGTGGGGCCGGACCAGCGCATCACCTACGCCAACCGCGCCATCGTTTCCTTCCTCGGCGTCGCTCGATCGAACGCCTTCGACATCCACGACCTGCCCGGCCCGATCGCTTTGCGTGTGCACGAAGCCGTGGAAAAAGGCGCCGAGATCACTCCGTTTTTCCACCGACTCGAAAGCGCCCAGCCCCGGGACTTCCGGGTGAACATCATTCCCCTCTCGCGACCCGACGAGCGCCCTCCGCGCACCATCCTGCTCCTCCTGGAAGACTTCACCCAGATCCTCGCCGCCCAACGCTCCGAAATCGAATCCTCCAACCTCAGACTCACCTCGCTCATCGCCCGCCGCTTTGCCCACGAGATTCGCAACTCCCTCGTCCCGCTTAGCACGCACGAGCAGCTCTTCGAGTCCGAGATCGGACAAGCCGACTTCCGCGACTCCCTCCGCGACTCCCTTCGCCGCGAAACCAAACGCATCCGCCGCTTCACCGATCAAATGCTTTTGCTCGGCCGTCCGGAAGGCGACTTGACCAGCACTCCCGTTGTCGTCGAAGACCTCTTGCGCGAAAGCTTCGCCAAGGCACTCGAAGACTTGGGCGGCGAGGGCCGGCTGGAAATCTGCGGACGCTCCGACCGGCCGGTCTCGGCCGACCGCGCTCGCCTCGGCCACGCCTTACGCGAGATTTTCCTCAACAGCCTGCAATCCGGCACCGGTCCAGTCCGCCAGGCCTCCGTTACGCTCACCGTCACCAACGACCTCGGAGCCCCCGGACTGCGAATCGACTTCCGGGATGACGGACCGGGTTTCTCGCCCGAGGCCGCCGCCCGCGCCGCCGAACCTTTCTTCACCACCCGCAACACCGGCATCGGCCTCGGTCTCACCTTGGCTCGACAAGTCATCGAAGCCCACGCCGGCACGCTCCAGGTGAGGCTGAAACAAAACCCCGCCGACCCCGACCTTTCCCTCCAGCTACCCCTGACCCGCTGAAATGCACTACCTTCGCCAAACCTCATCCCTGGCCGCACTATCCCTCCTCGCCCTCGTCAACCAAGCCTCCGCCTCCGGCACCCGCGTCGGCTTCAAGGACGCGTTCGCCACCGCACGCGGCAACGCCTTCGTCGCCACCGCCGACAACCCCAGCGCGCTCTACTACAACGCCGCCGGCATCACCCAGCTCGAAGGCACCCACCTCTCCGCCAACCTCTACGCCGTCTCCCTCACCACCAGCTACCGCGGCCCGCTCGGGTCCGCCTCGCTCGACGAAGACCCCGTCCCCGTCCCCTCCCTTTACGCCACGTGGAAAAACGCCGACTCGCCCTGGGCCTTCGGCTTCGCCACCTACGCCCCGTTCGGCCTAGCCACCGAGTGGCCGCAAAACTCCGCGCTCCAACCTTTCGCCACGCGCAACGAACAAACCGTTCAAACCTACAACTTCAGCGCCGCCCGCCAGGTCTCGTCGTCCCTTTCCCTGGCCGCCTCGCTCACTTGGAATCACTTGACCACCGACCTGCGCCGCTCTCCCGGCCTGCCCGTCCGCTTTGAAGGCTCCGGCGACGCAGCCGGCGCCAACCTCGGCGCGCTTTGGCGGCTCAACGACCAACACCAGTTCGGCGTCAGTTACTCCCACCACACCCGCATCACCGCCGACGGCACCTGGCAGGCCGGAGTAAAACAATCCGCCGAAGCCACCTTCGACTTTCCCGAGGTCGCTATCGCCGGCTGGTCCTACCGCCCGACCCCGGACTGGAATCTGGAGCTCAACCTCGACTGGACCAACTGGGAGCGACTCAACACCGTCAACGTTCGCGCCCCCGGCGGCACCACTCCCCTGCCCTTCCACTGGGAACCCGGCCTCTTCTACGAATTCGGCGTCACCCGCTACTTCGGCGCCTACCACGTCAGCGCCGGCTATTGCTTCACGGAAAACTCCGTGCCCGACGCCACCTACACCCCCGCCGTGCCCGACAGCGACCGCAACTTCTACTCGCTCGGCATCGGCTATCGCGGCGAACGCTTCGGCGTGGATCTGGCCTGGCAATACGCCGACGGCGGCACCCGCCGGGTCTCCGGCAGCCCCGGCCTCGGACCGATCTCCGCCGATGGCTCCTACCGCAATCGCCTGCAAACGCTCTCCCTGTCCGTGCAGTGCGCCTTTTGAGCTGACCGCCACCCATTCCCCATGTCGGCCCTCGCTCCAGCACCCGCCACTCCGCCGCCGTTCTCTCCGTCCGCGCGCGCCCTGCCCACCCTGCTCATCGTCGATGACGAGGAGGGCCCCCGCCAGTCGCTCCGCATGGTCTTCCGCCACGACTTCGTCGTGCACACCGTCGAAAACGGCGACAAAGCCCTCGACTACGCCCGCGCCAACCCCGTCCACCTCGCCATCCTCGATATCCGCATGGCCGGCAAGTCCGGCATCGATGTGCTCCGCGGCCTCAAGGCCATCGACCCCCACATCGAGGTCATCATGCTCACCGCCTACGAAACCATCGAGACCGCCCGCCAGGCCCTCCGCCTCGGCGCCTGCGACTACCTGAGCAAACCTTTCGACCTCTCCACCATCCGCGAGGCCGTCACCCGCGCCCTCCACCTGCGCCGCATCTCCGAAACCGTCTCCTCCGCCAGCGAACGGCTCGACGCCATCAGCGAACAACTCAACGACACCACCGTCAAAGAGGAGATCGCCCGCAGCACCGCCGAGATCTACGCCGGCGCACTCCACGACATCAAAAACCCGCTCACCGTCATCACCGGCTACGTCGACCTCCTCCGCTTCAAACTCGGCAGCGTGGGCTCCCTCTACGGCGCCGATCTCCAGGCCATCCGCCAGGACGTCGAGGTCCTCGCCAAACAAGTTCACACCTGCGGCTCCATCACCCGCCGCTACCTGCGCTTTGCCAACAAACGCGCCGGCGTCGCCCCCGAGGTCCGCGTCAACCAGGTGGTCGACGACGTCATCACCTTGATGCGCAACCACCCCGCCCTCCGCGGCGGCCGCCTCTCCGCCAAACCCCTGCCCCGCGAACTCGCCGCCCTGATCGGCGGCACCGAGCTCATCCAGATTCTCCTCAACCTCACCACCAACGCCTTCCAGGCCGGACCCGAGGGCCAGGAGGTCTGGATCGCCGCCGAAAGCTACGAGACCCCGATCGACATCTCCGCCTGCCACGACACCCCGGAGGAGCGCTACCTCCACCTGCCTTCGTTCAACAACACCGCACCGGTCGTCGCCCTGTCCGTGCTCGACTCCGGACCCGGCATCCCCGGCGACATCCTCGCCCGCATCTTTGAGCCCTACTTCACCACCAAGGACCAAGAGGGCAGCGGCCTCGGCCTAGCCATCGTCAGCCGCTTCGTGAAAAATCACAACGGACTGCTTCACGTCAAAACCCGCCTCGGCGAGGGCACCCGCTTCACCATCTACCTGCCCGCCCGCGAACCCCGCGCCTCCTCCACCCCCTTCGGTTCCTGATCAGGCAGGCGGCGCGGCTCCTCCGCGCCGACCACCGGCGAAGTTTTTTCTCCGACGTCGATTCGCGCCGTCACGCTTTTGGTTTATGAATCCACGCCAAACGCTCCCATGATCGACGCCCTTCTCGAAAAAAACCTACTCCCCGACCGCCTGGTTCGCTTCGGCATCCGCCGCCTGCTCGCCGCCCGCATCCGAGAGGAATCCGCCCGCTACGATCCCGCCGCCTACGTCGCCGATCTCAAAACCCGCGCCCTCGCCGAACAAACCGCCGCCGCCAACGAGCAACACTACGAGGTCCCCACCCCTTTCTACCAATACTGCCTCGGCCGCCGCCTGAAATACTCCGGCTGCCTCTACTCCAAAGGCGACGAAACCCTCGACCAGGCGGAGGAACACATGCTCGCCCTCTACGCCGAGCGCGCCCGCCTCGCCGACGGCCAGCACATCCTCGAACTGGGCTGCGGCTGGGGCTCCCTCTGCCTCTACAACGCCGAACGTTTCCCCCAGGCGCGCATCACCGCCATCTCCAACTCCCGCACCCAAAAGGAATACATCGATGGCGAAGCCCGCAAACGCGGCCTGACCAACCTCCGCATCATCACCAGCGACATCAACACGTTCGACATCGAGCCCGCCTCCTTCGACCGCGTCGTCTCGGTCGAAATGTTCGAACACCTCAAAAACTACCACCGCCTGTTCGAGAACATCGCCCGCTGGCTTCGCCCGGACGGCCTGCTCTTCACCCACATCTTCACCCACCGCTCCCTCAGCTACCACTTCGTGCCGCGCGACCACACCGACTGGATGAGCCGCTACTTTTTCACCGGCGGCCAGATGCCCGCCCACGACCTCCTGCCCCGCTTTAACGACCACCTGCGCCTCGTCCAGGACTGGAAAGTCAACGGCCGCCATTACCAGCAGACCGCCGAACACTGGCTGCAAAACATGGATGCCCACCGCGAACAGATCATCCCGCTCTTCCGCGATACCTACGGCCCCGACCAAGCCGAAAAATGGTGGGCCTACTGGCGCGTCTTCTACATGGCCTGCGCCGAACTCTGGGGCTACCGCGACGGCGAAGAGTGGCTCGTCAGCCACTACCTCTTTCGCAAAGCCTAGAGGCACCCCGAATCATCCAGGCTATCGCGGCCCGCGCCGGACGGTCCGCTCTGCGCCCCGAACCCTCGAGCCCCGCGACCCCACGTCCGCCGGCCAAAACTTGGCTTATAGTCCCGATTAGTTCGCCTATGCTCCTTGCGAACCTTCGCCGGTTTGCGGTGGGTTCTTTTGCGCGTAAGATTTAGGTTCCTTTTCGCGTAGCCCCTCCCCGCGCCCCCCTCATGCCCCTGTCCTCCGTCCGTCCCGCCGCGCGCGCTTTGCTCGTCGCTTGCCTCGCCACCTTCGTCTGCCCCGCGCACGCCGCCCTCACCCAGCGCTGGTCCTTTGACTCCGCCGCCGCCTCCGTGCCCGCCGGCGCCACCTACGCCGACACCATCGGCGGCACCGTCGCCACCGTGCGCGGCCAGGGTGCCGTGCTCGACGGCGCCGCACTCGTCCTCCCCGGCACCACCGCCGGCAACGTCGCCCCCGCCTCCATCTCCGCCTACCTCGATCTGCCCAACGGCCTCGTCTCCTCCCGCCAAAACCTCAGCGTCGAAATCTGGGCCGCTCCCCTCGCCTCCCTCACCTTTCAACGCCTCTTCGACTTCGGCTCCGGCAGCGCCGGCGACGGCCTCGGCGCCCCCGGCGAATGGACCGGCCTCGGCACCACCGCCCCCGGCACCGTCATCGCCTCCGACGAGTTCGCGCTCTCCCTCAACGTCGGCTCCAGCATCAACGCCCAGCGCCTCTACGGCCGGCTCAACAACGACCAGACCGGCGGTCTCAACCTCGTCGTCGACAGCGCCCTCGCCACCTCCCTCAACCGCCGCTACCACTACGTCGTCACCTACGCCGCCGGCGTCGGCACCCACGCCGCCACCGGCGGCGGCCGCCAGTCCTGGTATCGCGACGGCGTGCTCGTCGCCTCGCAGGACCTCCCCTACGCCCTCTCCGCCCTCAACGACGTCAACAACTGGATCGGCCGCTCCCAGTTCTCCGCCGACCCCCTCGCCCGCTTCGCCCTCGAAGAACTTCGCCTCTACGACCACGCCCTCGCCCCCGCCGAGATCGCCGCCAACTTCGCCGCCGGACCCGACACCCTGGTCGCCCCGGCGGAGCCCGTGGCCGCCCCCCCCCCCCCGCACCGCGGGGGGTGACACGCCCAGCGCCGCACCACCCTCGCATCCCGGCCCCCCCACCCCCACCCCCACCCCGGTCTCGTCGCCACCGTGCGCGGCCAGGGCGCCGCCCTCACCGGCACCGCCCTCCGCCTCCCCGGCACCAGCGACGGCAACCAGCCCCTCGGCTCCCTCTCCGCCTACCTCGACCTGCCCAACGGCCTCGTCTCCGCCCAGTCCGCCATCACCTTCGAGGCCTGGGCCGCCCCCCTCTCCTCGAAAAATTGGCAACGCCTCTTTGACTTCGGCCGCTGCGCCACCACGCACGGCGCCGGCGCCGCCCCCGGCGAGATCCTCGACGGCCCCACCGCCCCCGGAGCCACCGCCGGCTACGACAACATCGGCCTCTCCCTCAACACCGCCGCCAACCTCAACAGCCAGCAACTCGAAGGCCAATACGACGGCAACGCCCCCGTCTTCACCAGCACCACCGCCGCCACCACC
>CAYNUW010000050.1:0-15945 GCA_964400455.1 uncultured Akkermansia sp.
GGCGCGGGCCGCGGTAGAACAGGTATTGGGCGAGAAAGGTGAGGCCGGAGAGGCTGGCGAGGGTGCGCACGTTGCCCATGGCGTTGACCACGTGGGTGAGGGGGGAGGCGGCGGGTTCCCGGATGCGCAGCAGCAGCCAGGCGGCGAAGAGCGCCAGGGTGGGTTGCACGGCGAAGCAGAGGTGGTAGACCGTGAGCGGATCGTGGCGGGGGAGGAAAAACTCCAGCACGGCCCCGCCGGCGACGGGGGCGATGGCGGCGAAGAGGGAAGTGACGGCGAGGTTGACGCCCAGGGCGAGGTTGCGGGCGGGCACGGGCAGCAACTTGAGCATGAGGGTGAACAGACCGAGAAAGAAGCCCGCGTTGGTCAGGCCGCCCCACGCCCACATGGCGAAGAGCCAGTTGGCGTTGTCGGGTGTGAGGAAACACCAGGCGTAATTCTGGAGCTGCCAGAGCAGCAGGGCGACGACCATGACGCCCTTGTTGCCGTAGCGATCGAGCAAGGTGCCCCAGCCCGGCATGGTGAGGGCGGCCCCGGCGGCACCGCAGACCGAGAGCAGGCCGACGGTGAAGGCGGAAAGGTGGAGCTGCTCGAACATGAAGACGTGATAGAACGGGCCGAACATGTTGGCCGCGAAGGACCAAACGGCACCGAAAAGCACAAAGCGGAGAAACTCGGGATGCTGTCGCAGGGTGAGCAACTGGGCGGAGAGCGAGGCGCCGCGGTTGGGTGGGCGGGCGGTGGCCTCGGTCGGCATCTGGCGCTGCCAGATGATGGACAACACGCGAAGCAGGCAGGCGAAGGCGATGAGCAGCTGGAAGGCCAGGCGGGTGTAGTCCCAGACGGCGAGCACCCAGCCGGCGAGCAGCATGAACGCCACGCTCGAGAATTGCAGCAGACGATTGCGTCGGCCGAAGTATTTGCCGCGGAGCCGGGCGGGCACCCATTCCTGAACCCAGGCGTTCCAGGTGACGCCCATGATCGAGGCGGAGAAGCTGGAGACAAAGAACCAGCCGCCGATCCAGAGTCCGACCAGGGCGGGGTTGTCAGCGGGCAGCCAGCCGAGGATGAAGGCGAAGGCCACCCAGGAGATCAGATGCAGGGCCGAGGCCGCCAGGGTGATGGTTTTGGCCGGGAACCAGTGGGAGAGGAGGGGGGTGAGGCCGACCTGGAGAAAGTTACAGACAAAGGGCAGGGCGGAGATGAGGCCGATGGTCTGATTGGGCAGGTGCAGGTGCTTGGTGAAGAGGGCGGAGAGCACGACGTTGACCGGCTGCGTCATGATGACGATGGGCATGGCGGCGAGGCCCTCGCCGGTGCAGAGGCGGAAGCTGCGGGCGAGATTGGCCTTGCGCTCGGCGGCGACGGAGGGAGGCGGCGGTTCGGTCGTATTCAAGTCGAAGGGGGCGCGAGCATCGCCGAGGCGAGACGGCGGGCAAAGCGCAAAGCGACGGGTGGGTCAGGGCGTGGTGCCTGGCGAAGGCGTGGCGGCGGGTGCGTGCAGGACCAGGGCGACGGGGCGATGGTCGCCGGCGGCGGCCACGTCGGGGCCGTCCTCGATCCAGGTGCGGCCGACCCGGGGGGCGAGGGCCGGGGACGCGAGGAGGTGGTCAAATCGTGAATACAAAGCTGGGCGGGGATAAACGTGGGTCCAGCGGTGTCCGCGCGAGTCGGCGGCGTCGAGCCAGGCGGCGATGGTGAGGCGGCCGCGGGCCTCCAAGGCTTGGAGGGTGCGGCTGCCGGGCAGGTCGTTGCAGTCGCCGAGCAGGAGAAAGCGGCCGGTGGAGGGATCGGGGAAACGCTCGAGGATGCGGTCGCGCACGGCGCGGGCCTCGGCGACGCGTTGGTTTTCGGCGGCGGGGTCCTCGCGTTCCACCGCGAGCCGGCTTTTGAGGTGGACGACGAAGACGGTGAAGTCGCCGCCGGGGGCGCGCACGCGGGCTTCGAGCAAGCCGCGGCGGACGGGCTCGGGCGTGTCGTCGCGGCGGTAGAGGGCGACGAGGTCCTGGTGGAGACGCGCCTCGGCGAGCGGCAGGCGGCTGAGCAAGGCGAGGCCGCGGTGTTGGTCTGCGCCGGTGAAGGCTTCGCCGTGGGGGTAATGCAGGCCCTCGCGGGCGAGGTCGCGGCGCAGTTCCTCCAGGTGGCCGGGGCCGCCGATTTCCTGAAGCGCGAGCAAGTCGGCGTTGAGCCGCCGCAACACCGCGCGGAGGGCGGCTTTTTCGTTTTCGGGCTTGGGGTAGTCCGGGCGGAAGCCCTCCGGCAGGCGGCGGTCGGCGCTGGTATAGTTCTGCAGGTTGTAGGTGGCGACGACCAGCGGCGGGGGTTCGGCGGCGGAGGCCGCGCAGGCGAGGGCGGCGAGGCCGAGTCCGTGAAGCAAAGCGCGCGGAAGGAGTCGGCGCAGGCTCATGGGCGGAGCAAGGCGCGTTCTCGTTCCACCAGGGCGGGGTGGGAGAAGTAGACTGCGCTGAAGAGCGGGTGTGGGGTGAGATTAACCAGGCTTTTGTTGGCGAGTTTGCGCAAAGCGGAGACGAGGGCGTCCGGGCCGCCCATCGCTTCGCGGGCGAAGGCGTCGGCCTCGAATTCGTGGCGACGGGAGAGGAGGTTGCCGAGCGGGCCGAACCAGAAGGTGACGAGGCCGCTGGTGAGGCCGAAGAGCAGGAGGGCGGGGGCGAGTTCGCCGGCGGGGAAACCGAAGCCGGGGTTGAACCACGAGGCCTCGAGCAGGCGAGAGATGGCGAAGAAACCCGCGAATTGCAGGGCGGCGGAGAGCGCCAACATGCGCGGCACGTGGCCGCGGCGGTAATGGCCGACCTCGTGGGCGAGCACGGCCTCGGTCTCCTCGGGGGTAAGCTGGCGCAGAAGGGTGTCGAGTAGGACGATGCGGCGGAAACGGCCGAAGCCGGTGAAGAAGGCGTTGGCGTGGCCGGAGCGTTTGCTGCCATCCATGACCTCGATGGCGGCGGTTTTGAAACCGGTGCGGTCGGCGAGGGCGAGCAGGCGCTCGCGCAGGGGGCCTTCGGGCAGGGGTTCGAGTTTGTTGAACAAAGGCAGGATGACGCGCGGGTAGAGCACGAGCAGCAGCAGTTGGAAGCCGAAGAGCAGGGCGAAGCCCCAGAGCCACCAGCTGGAGCCGGCGAGGTCGATGAGGGAGAGCAGGCCCCAGAGCAGGGGAAAACCGAGCACGACGCCGAGGGCGGCGCCCTTCAGCCGGTCGGCTACCCAGAGGCGGGGGGTGGTTTGGTTAAAGCCGTGGCGGGCCTCGAGTCGAAAGGTTTCCCACCATTCGAAAGGAAGGGAGGGCAGGCCGAGGAGGAAAGTGGCGAGCAGGATGAAGGCGGCGTCGTCCCATTTGGCGGCGGGAGCCCAGGCGCCGATCTGGGCGAAGAGCCAGGGCAGCAGCCCGCCGCCCAGCACGAGGGCGAGCACGGCGGCGTCGAAGACCAGCGAGAGCGAGCCCAGGCGGTTTTTATCCAGAGTGTAGGCGACGCTGCGTTCGAAGGTGGGCGCGTCCACGATGGCGGTCACGGCGGCGGGCGGGTGACCGCGGTGGCGGAGCACCTCGCGACGATTGAGGGCGGAGAGTGCGAGCTGCGCGGCGAGGCGCACGGCGATCAGGGTCCAGACGATCCAGAGCAAAGAGGAGGCGGGCATGAGTGGAATCGCATGGAAACCGGAAGCGGGCGGGGTGCGAGCGTGAAGCGGCCGGCCCGCGCGCTGAAGGTCGGCTCGTAGGTTGATTTACGCAGGTGAAACCGTTTGTGACCCGCGTTGTCAGGGCGTGAGATGCGCGCTGATATGTTGAGGTCGATTTTTCCGCTTCTGCTGCTGGCCTGCCTGGGCTTTGCAACGAGTGGGCGTGCGCAGGTAACGAGGGAGTATGTCGAGAGTCTGCCGCTATCGCTGGAACGGCTGACGCTGGAGGTAGCGCGCGGGCGGGTGTTGGTTTCGCACGTCGGGGAGGGTGGGGCACCGGGGGTCGAGGTGCGTTTGACCTGGTTTGACCAGTCCTTGGCCAAGGTTGAGGGCGACGAGGCGCGGGCGGCGGCCGAGCGTCGGGCGGAGCAGCGGGCCGAACGTATGTTTGAGCGTTTGCGTCCAAGGATGGACGGCGGGGACGACGCGTGGGTGGTGGTGGTGCGGGACCCGCATCCGGTGGTGTTCGACTTTGATCCTACTTTGCAGGTTACGGTGGAGGTGACCGTGCGGGTGCCGGAGGGTGCGCGGCTGGAGGTGCGCGGGGTGGATACGGGGGTGATGATCGAGCAGGACTACGTGGGCGATCTGGATCTGCGCACCGACAACGGCACTTATTTTGTGCGCTCGGTTTCGGGCGGGTTCAAGGCGAGCACGGGAGGCGGGTCGATCACGGTCGGGGCGGTGGGTGGGATCGCGGATGTTTTTTCGCGCAGCGGGGCCATTTTGGCCGGCCGCCTGCACGGCGAGGCTCGGCTGGCTACTTCCAACGGCAGCATCGAAGTCATGCAGGCGCTGGATCGGCTGCGCTTGACCGGCCATGATGCCGACCTGCGGCTCGGGCTGATGGCGCCCATGCCCAAGGGCGTCGAGGTGGAGACCTCGGCCGGGCGGATTGTGGTTACGGTGGACACGGATGTGGCGACCACGATTGATGCGTCCGCCCGGGTCTTGGGCACGGTGCGGATGAGAAACCTGCCGGCGGTGGTGCGCGAAGGCGGGGTCGGGCGTTCGTCGTTGGTGGCGGATGTAAACGGTGGCGGCGAAGTGGTGCGGCTGCGGACGCGGGGCGGCGAGATCGTCCTGGTGGGCCGGGCACCGATGGAGGGGTGAGTTTCGGATTGCGCGTCGTTGTAGCGCGCAGCTGGCGCTGCCGAGGACCTATTCTTGGTAGCCCAGCTCGTCCATAACCGGCCCGCACAGTTCCCAAAAGCGGCGTTTGTTTTCGGCCGGCCAGTCGGGGTAGGCGGGAAAGGCGGCGGCGCCGGTTCTTTTGGGTTTCTTATTATTAACCGGCGGCAGTTTGGTTAATTGAAACTTGTCACCGACGAAGTTTTCCAAGTCGTCCACTTTTCCCGCCACGAGGTCTTCGAATTTCAGGCTGAGGGAGTCGACCGAGCGCAAGTCGTCGAGGATGCGTTGATTATAACGAGCCCAGTAGTTGCAGCATTTATCAAAATTGCTGAGGTGATCGCCGCCGGAAAGTTCTTGGCAACGATAGCGGAGGCGTCGGGAGCCCCAGGTAAGTTCTGCTTTGGCAATGTTCATCGCCGAGGTCACCACCGAGCGGCCGTCGCGGTAGAGGTGGATAAACTTGGCGGCCGGGTAGATGTCTAGCAATTCCCGGCCCATGGCAAAGAGCCGGTTGTTGGCCTCGAAGCCGACGCGGTGGCGGCTCCAGCGCAACAATAACTTAAGGTAATTTGTATCAAATTTTTGTTCGTAATGGAGAATGCCCTCGTGGTCCAAATCGGGTTTCTTTTCGTGGTAGGCGCGCGCCCAGCCGTTGGCGCGCATGAGTGCCACGATGTAACTCGATCCACAGGAGCCGGCGTTGAGGCAAAACACCTTTTTGGCAGAGTCGGGGAGCAGCAGCCCGGGAAGTCCGAGGCCGGCCCGATAGAGAGTGCGCCAATCTTTTTTGGTAAATCTATTCTTTAGTATGATTTTTATAAGTAGCTTGGTTTCGCTCAAAATTCTCATTACTGCTTGATCAATTATAGGGTGGTGGAGGGAAGCCGGACGCAGACGCGCCAGCGCGGATGGTGGGAGCTGACCGACAACCGCCGGGGCCTTGATTTTAGAAGTGCTGGCCGCGGGTGAAATCCGCTTTGTGGCCGGCCTAAACCCGCATACAAAGTGGATTGCTTTCGGATGAGGGTGGGACGAGCAAAACAGGGGTGGGTTACAGGGCAAGGGTTGATCGAGGAAAGTTACCCCGAAAACCGTGATTTTCCGGTGTGCAAGGTTGCAACGCGGTGAGACGCGGGGCGGCACCCCGGAGATAGACGGTGGGACCATGTAAATAGCCTGTCTTTTAACCCTTTGGACCCTAAAACCGACAGTCGGGTTGTCGCTCTTCTCGCTTGGGCGGGAAGAAACACGATGCAAGCGGCGCGCGCGGCGCGTATCGTAATGCCATCGAGCGCGGAAAAGCTCGAGTATGGAACGTCAACCGGAGCGAACCGTTGAAACGAGGATCAATGTTCGTATTACGAACATTGTCGAAGAAACAGTTCCGTTTACCTTGGGAGCAACCAAGGTGTCCAAGGTGGTCTACGTTCCGAGTCCGGCGGCAGGCTGCAGGGCGAGGCGACGGGGAATGGCTAACGGACGGAGGGGAGATTCCCGAACGCTTCTCCAGCAAATTTTCCCGCCGGGAAGACCTTCGCTCGAGCTGACTTTCGCCGGTTGCTTGGCTTCATCGGGACGAGTATGACTGTTTAATCCACTTGTCTCTATAAACTGCTTGGCCCGGAGTAAACATCGCTGCGTTGGCCCCGCCGGGATGTCCGCCCTGTCAGGGGGTGGCTACGCGGAGGCGGAGGAAGAGCCGGTCCGAGGAGAGGGGAACGCGGGTCTCCACGCGTTCGCGTCCGGCGGCAAGCGGGGTGATGGCGATCGACGCGCCGGCGACGCCGTGAGCGACATTGGCCCAAGCGGCGAGGTTGGAGGAGCTTTGCACGGTGACGGAGCCCGTGGCGGCGGCTGCGGCGGCGTTGCGTTCGTAGGCGAACACGACGAAGGAGCCGTCGAGGGTCGGGGCGGGGAGCAGGCCGGGTTGGGTGAGGAGCGGATCGGCGCCGAGGATGAATTTGACCAAGTTGGGGATGCCGTCGCCGGAGGGGTTGGCGTCCGGTGCGCCGTGGGTGGCGGGGTCGAGGCCGTGGGTGGCGAGGTAGTTGGCGAAGGAGACGGGCGGGGCGGCGACGACGACCGTGGCGGTGGCGCTGGTCACGGAGCCGGCGGTGTTGGCGACGACCACGGTGTAGTCGCCGGCGTCAGCGGAGGAGGCGGAAGGGATGGCGTAGGTCGCGTCGGTGGCCCCAGGGATGGGGGATCCGTTGCGATACCATTGGTAGATGGCTATGGGGTAGCCGAGGGTGGCGGATGCAGCGAGGGTATGTGCGGCTCCGTGGGCGAGGGAGACCGCCGCGGGGGAGGCATCGATCACGGGGGCGACGGCGGGGGTGAAGCCGCAGACGTTGGCCGGGATGCGGAGGTGGTTGGCGGTGGTGGCGTCGATCTGCTGGTTGGGCAGAACGACGGAGCTGCCTACACCGGTGGCGGCTTGGTTGTAGGTGGGACGTGAGGAGATGTTCAGGGGAGCGCCGGCCAAGGTGGTGGAGCCGTATTCCCAAAAGCGGACGGTGGCGGAGGTGGAGGCGCCGCCGTCGAGCTGCCAGCCGGAGGGCTTGATGTGCGGGCCCATGGCGCAGTCGATGAAAACGCATTGGGAGAACGGGTAGCCGTTCGGGTCGATGCGGGCGAGGACCACGCTGGCGTCGGCGAGGCCGGGAGCGGCGGTGAGGCGGCAGTTGACGTAGACGTTGCCGACCTTGGTCTGGTTGTTGCGGATCTGGGTGAGAAAGCCCGGGTTGATGGAGCGGATCTCGCAGTTTTGGAAATAGCAGCCGCCGTCGCCCCACATGAAGTCGACGTCGCCCTCGATATAGCTGTCGGTGAAAAAGACCTGCCCGCTGGCGAGGATGGTGTCCTGAAGGCTGAGGAAGTCGGACCGCGAGACGGTGACGCGTTGGGCGGAGGCGGTGACAATCAGGGCTTCGGCTTGGGTGCCGAAGCGCGGGGTGGTGTTGTGGATGACGAGGTTCTCCAGACGAAAATCGGCGGCCTGCACGAGGAAGACGCCGCGGTTGCTGAGGGTCTGATTGGGGAAGATGTCGCTGTTGTTCAGGTAGCGGACGATGGCGCCTCCGCGGTTTTCACCACGGAGGGTGACGAAGTTTTGGCCGGAGCGGACGTGGACGAGCTCGGTGTAGATGCCATCGCGCACGGTGATGGTGCGCGGGATGGTGTTGGCGGGGGAATGGGGGATGAAATCCAGCGCGCCTTGCAGGGTGGTGAAGTCACCCGAGCCGTCGGCCGCGACGACGAGCGAGGGGGAGTCGGCGGCGGGGGCGGAGGTCTTGGTGGCGAAGTTCCACGCGGCGGAGCCGGCGACGGGGGCGAGGCTGGCGCCGGAGGCGTCGAGGATGGCGCCGGCGTCGATTTCCACGTAGTAGGAGACGCCGTAAGCGAGTTTGGCCTGGAGGTAGATGCGAGCGGTGTTGCCGGTGACGACGACGGGGAAGTAATTGAAGGCGAGGCCGCCCAGGGTGCGCGAGGCGTAGCGGTAGGTGCGCTGGGGCACGAGGCGCGAGTCGGAGGATTTTTTTGCAACGAGGGCGCCGAGGTCGATGGTCTCGACCAGGGTCTGGTTGTCGGTGCGGTAGACGCGGATCCGGCCGACGGTGCCGACGACGGGCGGGGCGGTGAAGGTGAGCGAGAGGGGCGTGTCGGGATTGGCGCCGAGCGAATCGTCGGCCGGGAAGAGCACGGGTGTATCGGCTGAAGGGATACCGACGTATACGCGCGAGCTGACGGCCGAGCCGGCGGCGTTGGTGACGGTGACGGTGTAGGCGCCGGAGGTTGCGGCGGAGAGGGTGAGCGGGAGGCTGGCCGAGGTGGCGCCGGGGAGGTCGACGTCGTTGAACCTCCACTGGTAGGCCGGCGCGGGGGTGCCGGTGGCGGTGACGGTCAGCGTGTAGGCGGAGCCGGTGGGCAGAAGGGCGCCGACGGGCTGTTCGGTGATGGCGGGGACGGCGCGGACGACGAGGGTGGCCGGGGCGGAAGGGAGGGTGCCGGCGGAGTTGGTGACGACGACGCGGTAGAGGGCGTCGTCGGCCAAGGTGGCGGAGTCGATGGTGTAGGACGCGGAGGTGGCGTTCGGAAGGTCGGCGTAGTCAGCGCCGCCGTTGGTGCTGCGTTGCCATTGGTAGGCGAGCGGCCCGGTGCCGCTGGCGATGACGGAGAAGGTATGGGACGCGCCGACGAGCAGGGTGGCGCCGGCGGGCGGGGTTTGGATGCTGGGTGCGACCACCTCGGACGTCACGGAGACCTGCGACGCCGTGCTGGCGGAGGAGCCGGCGGAGTTGGTGACGACGACGCGGTAGAAGCCGGCGTCGGAGCCGGCGACCGTGGCGATGGAGTAGGACGCGGAAGTGGCGCCGGGGATGTCGACGTAGGCGGCGACGCCGTCGGGGCTGTATTGCCATTGGTAACCGTCCGGGCTGCCGCCGGCGGTGGCGACGAGATGGAGCGGGCTGCCGAGCGTGGCGGAGGCGGAGGGAGCAGGCTGGGTGACCAGGTAAGGGGGAGCGACGAGGGAGAAGTTGCCCAGGGTGAGGGTGACGGCGTCGGTGGTGCCGTTCTCGAACAGGAAGCCGAAGAGGTTGAAGGTCTGCGCGCCGGCGAGTGAAGTGGAGGTGTCGGACCAGACGGTTCGTTGGAGAATGGTTCCGCCGGAGGCGCGGTCGGTCATCAAGACCCCGGGCGCGGTGGTGGCGGTGGGCGTGGCGGAGGAGCTGTTGCCGATCTGCCAGGTGCCGGCGCTGTTGAGCACAAGGGTCATGACAACGTCGACGAGCATCCCATCGGTGATGACGCCGCCGGTGCCGCCGCGGGCGGTGCCGAGGCCGTAGGTGGTGGCGTTGGTGCCGAGCAGTCCGGCGGGGCAGGCGGGCGCGGCGGCTTTTACTCCGAACGGGCGGGAATTGAACGAGGCGTTCGACTGCTGGTAGACGGCAAACCAGAGGCCGGTGTCATCGGTGAAGTTGCCCGTGGCGCCGGGCGCGGTGCCGTTGGTGGAGAAGAGGCCGAACCCGGTGTATTTGTTTTGGACCGAGCCGCCGGTGCCGAAGCCCGCGTTGGCGCTCATCGAGAACGACACTGGGAGGAGAGTGCGTCCGGAGGCGGGCGGAGTGGCGGAAAGGGGGACGAAGTTGTTGGTGACGAAGACGCGGTTGGAGTTGGCGGGAATCGTGAGTTGATATGTGCCGGTCGCGGGGTCGAAGACGGCGGCGTTGGCGGCGACGCGGTTGCCGCTGGTGTCGTAGCTGGACCAGGCGAGCTGGGCCTGAAGCGAGAAGGGCGCGAGCAAGGCGGCGGCCAGGAGGCCACGGAGGCGGGGTAGGATTGACATAAATTGGTGGGCGTCCTCGAAGAGGCGGACTGGGCTGGTTGGCGGAGCGATGCCTTCAACAGAGCTTGCGCGTTGTTGGACACGCGCGCGGGTGGATTGGTCTGGTCACGTTCCGTCTAACATGGGCACTGAGCAGACCCCGCAGAGGGCTCTGCTCAGTCCAGTAGGCTGACTTGTAGATATCTGAGCGCTTTTAAGCTACAGTCGGATTACTACCTGCGAAGATGTTCTTCACGCGGAGCGCGAGCGGCGACGATATGCCACACTAAAGAGCGCGCTGGCACCGAGCACCGCGACAAAAGCCGAGGGTTCGGGGATCGCGGTGGCCAAACTGACGTTCGACACGGTAAAATCTGCAGCGGACGCACTGGTGTTGTGAAAGTAGACTCCGAAGAGATCGAAAGTTAGACCGGAGGAAATCGTGCCGGGGTTGGTATAGCCAGTCCTAGACACGAGACCGCTGGAGAAGCTCAAGCCGGGGTTGGTCGACGTGTTGGTGCCGAATTGATAACCGCTGCCGGTGTAGTCTAGCCGAAATTGGTTAATCGAGATCGACGTGTTATTCGCCAGTGAACCCGCGGTGCCAGCCTGGCCGGTGGCAAGGTTGGTTAGGGTAAAGGCTCCAAATCGCAGCAACGACTCCACGCTTTCCGTGCCATTTTTCTGTCGTAGTTCAAAGGAGGAGTCGGACCTGATCCACGACATCATTCCTGCGTCATCGCTAAAGGTAGCGGTGTTATTTGAGTCGAAAAGACCGATGCCGATGATGCGAGAAGAGGACGCTGCGCCCGTTATGCCTGCGGTGGAGTTCAGGGCAAAGTTGACCGAGTAATTTTGACCAGACGATAGATTCACGGCCGGGAAATCCTTGGTGTAGACAGTGACGGCCGCACCCGCGGGGACGGTGACGGTGATGGTATTGCCGATGTTGTTCGAGTTCTTGAAGGTGCTCGTTCCGATTTCGTTTAGGAGGCTCCAAGTCGATTGAGCGCTCAGGGGAGTGGTGAGTAAGCCCAAGCCAAGAGCTAGCATAGCAGAGCGGGCAGGGTGGACTTGGCGATCGACAGCTGAGGTATTACGTAGGTTCATTTTGGGATTTGGTTTTAGGGTGGTGATGCAGGGGAAGTTATTGGTTGGGCCGATGGGTGGACGGCATGAAGCACCTAGGGACTCCGGCTTCTGCCTATTTATACATAAAATCATGATAAATAATAATTTAGGGGTAGAGAATTGCGTGAATGCCTCGCTCTTCAAGTTGCGTCCAAAATTGGGCTAACGTGTGGGGTAATCGGGAAATTAAGACTGAATGAATAAGTAATCGTTGAATTTTATAAAGTATCTCTTCTGCGCGCATTGTTGTGCATACGTCGGCGCTTACACTGGATTCTTGTGCGTCCATTAAGAATCCTTCCCTGACATGCTCTCACCCGAAGACCCCCGTCTCGTCGCCTTCGCTTCCGGCGATTTACCCGTGGAAGAGGTCGCCCGCTTGAAGGCGGAATTAGCCACTTCGCCGGAAGCGCGGACGCGTTTGGCCGAGCTGGTCGCTTTGCAAACCGAGCTTAAGGCCGCGCTGGCTGCCGAGGCTCGCGCCGAAGAGCGCTTGGCGATGAGTGCGATGAACCAGTCGGATGGAAAAAACGCCGGTTCGGCGCGGTGGTGGACTTGGATACGCGAGGTGCCGGCGATGGGTTGGGGCCAGGTGGTCTCCGCTTGTTTTGTGGTGTTGTTTTTGGGTGCGCTTACCATCCCTGTAGTGAGTAAGGTGCGAGAGGCTGCTCCTCGGTCCGTCGCTTCGGTTAATCTTCGTCAGATCGGTCAGGCGTCTTTCATCGTGGCTTCCGACCACCAAGATTTGCTGCCCGGTGCGATGGCCAAAGACGTGCACGACTACGCTCGTATCACCGCCAAGCACGGAGGACTGGATGACGCGACGATCTGGATGCTTACGACGGATCCAGCTAGTTCAGACGTGGCCGGAAAACTTGGGCGGGTGTTGGCATCGGATGGTGAGCGTCTGGATGCCGCTTTTGCCCGGCTAAAGCCCTCTTGGGCGGTGGCGTTGCATCCCGAGCTTACGGCTGCGGCGCCGGCGACCACCCCGATCGCCTGGACGCGCGGATTACAGCCTGATGGAAACTGGGCGGCGCACTCCCCCAACGGGACGGCGGGTGGACATGTGGTCTTTCTGGGTGGCAACGTGAGTTGGTTTCAGAACACCAAGAATGCGTTTGTGCGTTTCGGCGACCAAGGTGCGTCGAGCAACGTGCTTGATGCGCTGCCGCCCGGTGCACGCATCGCCGAATACGTGCCGGCTCCGGCCGAGGCGGAAGCGTGGGCGCGCGTGCAACGACTCCGGGTGGTCGAGCAAGACTATCTGCCGTTCGTCTGGGTGGGACTGTGGATAGGGACGGGGAGCGTGCTTTGGGTGCAGGGGCGCCGTCGCCGCTGGTCGTATCTTTGGTTTCAGTTGTATCTTGTCTGTAGCTGCCTCGCGGTGGTGGTGCTGCCTGGGGTGGGTTGATGGGTATCGGAAGGATCTTCGGCCTCTAAAACTGAGCAACTACGAGGCGTGGCACGGCTGTGATGTGCGTAGGGCGGAGAGACGGACCGGGGCGAGGGTGAGGACCACTCGGGAGACAAGGTGCAGACACCAAGATAGCCTTGCTTCTCGTGAAAGCTGCTTTACGGGTTTTACATCGTATTTAAGTCGTTTATGCAAAATAACAAAATCCTTCTCGGGTGTCTGCCTTGTGGCCTGTTGGAGATTTTGGCTGTGGTTGGCGGGGCCTCACACGCAACGGCAGCCGTGGTTAATTTTGATTTTGCCGCTCCCGTGGTCTCTTCGGAGGGGAGTTACGTCAGCATCGGCAGCATCAGCCCAATCGTCGGCACGTATGATCTCACCGGCACGGCGCCGGCGATAAATTTTAGTGCGGGCACCGGGTTTATGATGGGTGTCTCGGTGTGGATGGCGGGCGACAATTCCATTAGCATCGCGAAAGATTCGGAAGGCTTTATTGCGAAGTTTAATCCCAATCAGAGCATCGGGGCTGCCTGGAACGACTGGACCGAGGGGTTTCATAATCCGCCGCTGGTTAACTCTCAAGGTGTGGGGCCGTGGACCGGTGGGGGATCGGGGTATGTGGGTCTGCGGCTGATCGACGGTGGCTCGACGCATTACGGTTGGGGAGAGGTCACTTACAATGACGTCCTGATTTCGCTTTCGGTGATGAATATCGCATTCGAGAGCGCGTCCAATACACCGATCAGCGCGGGCTTCACGGGTGAAGTAATCCCTGAGCCGTCCGCTTATGCGTTGCTGGCTGGAGTCGGGGCGCTGGCTTGGGTGGGCGGTCGCCGGTGCCGTCGGGCCTAACGCCGACGGCGTGGGAGAACGCTTTTATTTCGAAGTCTTGCAGCACGGGGGACAGATCGGGGAGCTGGGGATTGAGGATCATTTCCCGGCCTTTGACCCCAAATATTCTAAGCTTTATAACTATAGATTCGCCAATTAGTTAACCACGGATTTCACGAATATAAACCGGATCGTAAATCAGGGATGAAGAGGGAGGCGGCGGTGTTTCTTCACTGTTTACGCGTCGGCTCGACACGAGGTCGAGCCCTACGGGATGCAGGCTCCTTGCCCGCCTAGATGTTGTATAGTTCGAACGGATGGGCGCAGTGCGCAAAAAAGCTCCGGCGGCGCGGGGCCGACGGAGCTGTGGGAGTCAGAAAGGTGGCAGGGATTTATTTGCCGGACTTCTTTTTGGTTTTTGCAGCGGGCTTGGCGGCGGCTTTGGCGGCGGGCTTGGCCGGCTGTGCGGCGGGAGCGGCGGTCGATGCGGCTGGTGCGGCAGGGGCCACGACTGGAGCAGCCACAACGGCGGCCGGGGCGACGACGGGGGCCGCAACCGGGGCGACAGCCGTGGGCGTTGCAGCGGCGACGGGGGCTGGGGCGAAGTTGACGAAGTCGCGGGTGACGTAGGCGGCGCCGTTCCACTCGCGCAGGGCGACCACGAGGTGCGCGCCGGCGGCGGGTTTGGCGGCGTGAAGGTGCAGCGCGCCCGGCTGCCAGGTGTCGCCGGCGGCGAGGCTGCCGAGCACGGCTCCGGCCACGGGTTGGCCGAGCGTGGAGCCGCCCGCGTAGGCGGTCTCCGCGGCCCAGACCTCGACGGCGAGGGTGCCGGAGAGGTTGCCGAGCGCGCGGGGGTTGGACACGCGGTCGAGATCGAGCACGAGTTCGGTGTCGCTCTCGAACCAGAGCCCGACCGGGCCGCAGAGGCGGGGTTGGGCAAAGCTCTGGGGCTGGGCGTAGGCGGAGTGGTCCTGGATGGTCTCGGCGCCGGCGGCGTCGCGCGAGACGAGCACGAGCGAGAGGGCGTGGGGGCCGCGCGCGGCGGGAGTGAGGGCGGGGACGGCGACCTCGAAGTTTTCCACCGCGCCGGTGAGCTCGGCGAGCGGGGGCAGGGCGGCCTCGGCGATGACGTGGCCGGTGCGCGCGTCGCCGGCGACGAGGCGCAGGCGCCAGGAGCGGCCGGCGTCGGCGGACGCGGAGGCGTGGAAGGACGCGTTGAGGAACACGAGGTCACCGTCGAAACGGTAACCGTGGGAATCGCCCAGGCGGGCGAGGGTTGGCGTGACGGCAGGGGTGCCGACGGCGGGTTGGGTTTTCATGGATGAAAAGGGCGTGGGCTCAGCGGCGCACGGTGGCGGGGTCGCGCAGGTCGAGGGTGTGGGGGAGCTCGGGGGCGATGTCGCGCGGGGCGGGCGGGACGACGTGGCCGGGGGTGTGGCCGCGCGGGAAGAAGCGCGCCAGGCGGCGCGACTCGGCTTCGTAGGAATTGATCGGGAAGCTCGCGTAGTTGCGTCCGCCCGGGTGGGCGACGTGGTAAACGCAGCCGCCGAGGGAGCGGCCGTTCCAGGTGTCGATCAGGTCGAACACCAGCGGCGCGTCCACCCCGATGGTGGGATGCAGGCAGGACGGCGGCTGCCAGGCGCGGTAGCGCACGGCGGCGACGAACTCGCCGTTGACGCCGGTAGGCTGGAGCGGGACGCGGCGGCCGTTGCAGGTGACGACGTAACGCTCGGGCACGAAGCCGGTGACGAGCACTTGCAGGCGCTCGACCGAGCTGTCCACGAAACGCACGGTGCCGCCGGCGGCGCCCTCCTCGCCCATGACGTGCCAGGGTTCGAGGGCGTGGCGGATTTCGAGGTTCATGCCGCGATAGGCCACCTGGCCCATGAGCGGGAAACGGAACTCCAGGTGCGGGGCGAACCAGTCGGCCTCGAGGGCGAAGCCTTCGGCGCGCAGGTCGTCGATGACGTCGGCGAAGTCCTGGCGCACGAAGTGGGGCAGGAGGTGGCGGTCGTGGAGGTCGGTGCCCCAGCGGGCGAGGCGGGCCGGCGAGTAGGGCTTGTCCCAGAAGCGGGCGATGAGGGCGCGCAACAGGAGCTGTTGCGCGAGGCTCATGCGGGCGTGCGGGGGCATCTCGAAGGCGCGCAACTCGAGCAGACCGAGGCGGCCGGTGGAGGAGTCGGGCGAGTAGAGTTTATCGATGCAGAACTCGGCGCGGTGGGTGTTGCCGGTGACGTCGGTGAGCAGGTTGCGGAAGATGCGGTCCACCAGCCACGGGGCGACGGGCTGGCCGTCGGCGGTGAGGCGGTCGAGCTCGCGGAAGGCGATTTCGAGTTCGTAGAGCGAGTCGTTGCGGGCCTCGTCCAAGCGCGGGGCCTGCGAGGTGGGGCCGATGAAGAGGCCGGAGAAGAGG
>CAYNUW010000051.1:0-15897 GCA_964400455.1 uncultured Akkermansia sp.
AACTCCTCGGCCTCAACCTGGGCCAAGCCATCGCGGTTGGATCGCTGCTCTGGACACTGGGTGGCCTGGCGGGCTGGCACCGACTTTTCCTCCGCTTCGATTTTAGTCCGGGGGTCGCGGCCTGGAGCACGGCCCTGCTAGCCTGCAACTGGACGCTGGTCCGCAACTACGGCGACTACATGGGCGGTGAGCTCGCCTTGCTGGGCGCGGCCCCTTGGCTCATGCTCGGCCTATGGCAAAACGCCAAGCCCGCCAGCAACCATCTTTCGCTCATGATCCCGCCCCTGATCTGGCTGGGGGCGATGGCCAAAAACACCTTTCTGCCCGTCGCCGGCGGAGTGCTGCTCGCGCGTCGCTGGCCGGTCATCGCCGACGCTTCCTTCACCCGTCGGTTGATGGAGCTCGCCGGGATCGGCGTCGCGCTCGCTCTGGGTCACGCACTGTTTTGGCTCACCTTCCTTCGCCACGGCTGGCATCCCGGCTCCGGAGGCCTTGCCGGACCATCCGGTGACGCCCTGCTCAATCTCGTCCGCCTGCTTTCCTTCCCGCTCGGCGGCTTGGCTTCGCTGCAAAATCTCCTCGGACGCATTTTTTTCCACCCCTCCGCTCCCTTGGCCCCGGGCTGGGAGGAACTCTGGCCGCTTCTGACCGCCCTAGGCCTTGGCCTCGCGGTGCTCACCTTCTGGCTCGTTCGGCGCGAATTGCGCTTGAGGCCCGCTTACGGCCGACTGCTCGCCGCCGTAACCGGGGGCAGCGTGGCGTTTTTCGCACTTGTCGCGATCACTCGGGACGCGGGCGGGCTGGAAGAGCGTTTTCTGCGGCCGTGCTCTTTCCTGTTCGCCCCCGCCGCCCTGGCTGCGCTGGTAAGTTCAGGACCGCGAATCGCCCGCGGCGCGTTGGCTTTGCTCCTAGGCTTGGGTGCGGCCTACGGCGCAGCGAGCGGTCCGATGCGCGCCCTTCACCTTTGGCGGTTGGATGCACGCGGAGTGACCGGAGTCTGCCAATCCTCACTCGGTCGCGAAGGACTGGCGGAACTGCACCGGCTGGATCGGACCCTGCCTTCGAGCTCGCTCGTGGTGGTTAGCTCGCCCGAGATCGCTTTCGAGGTCACGCGTTCGCGTCGCTGGGCGACCCACCTGGAGATGACGTCGATCGAGCACGTGGCCCCCGCGCCCCTGCGCGGTCGCCCGGCCGCGATCGTCGTGGTCGCCGGCCCGGGCGCCCGGGCCCATGATCGACACCACGCTTTACTCGCGCGCTTCGCGGACTGGCCCGCCGACGGCTGGCAGGAGACTCGCATCGGTGACTGGAGTTTTTACCGGCAGGGCGCAACGCTACCCAGACCATGATGCCCCCGCTGGTTTCAATCCTCATCCCCGCCCACAATGCCGGTCAGTGGATCGAGGCGACCTTGGCCTCGGCGCTCGCGCAAACCCACCCCCGCTGCGAAATCATCGTGATCAACGACGGCTCACGGGACGACACCGAGCGCCGCGCCCGGGCGGTCGCCGCCGCCGCGCCACCGGATCATATCCGCGTCTTTGATCAAACCAACGCCGGTGCCGCCGCGGCCCGGAACCACGCCCTCCGCCACGCGCGCGGCGACTTCATCCAGTATCTCGACGCCGACGACCTGCTTGCGCCCGACAAAATCGAACGGCAACTCGCCCGCCTCGCCTCCGCGCCACCGCAGACCCTGGCGTCAGGAAAATGGGGACGATTCACCGACGACCCAGCCAACACCCGCTGGGAAGACGAAGCGGTGTATCGGGCGCGAGATGGTGTGGAGTTTCTACAACTGCACCACGAAACCGGCTCCATGATGCAACCCGGGGCCTGGCTCTGCCCGAGAGCCCTGATCGACGCCGCCGGCCCATGGGATGAAAGTCTTTCGCTCAACGACGACGGCGAGTGTTTTGCCCGCGTCATGTTGGCCGCTTCCGGACTGATCCATGTCCCCGAAGCGCGTTGCTTCTATCGCGCCGGCTACGCCCCGAGCCTCAGCCGCCGGCGCGACGCCCGCGCCCTTGCGTCGCTCCATCGCTCCGTGGCTTTGACCCTCAACCACTGGCTGGCCCAAGACCGCAGCCCGCGCACCCTGGCGGCGGCCAACCTCGCTTGGCGCCGCACCGCACTCGAACTCTACCCGGAAGCCGTCCCGCTCGCGAACGCCGCCCGTCGATCCGCACGCGCTTATGGAACCTCCGATGAACCCTACGGAGCACCACGCTGGGTCGGTGCGACCGCGCGTTTGATCGGCTGGACGACGGCCCGACGCTTTCAACTCCTGCGTCAACGACTGCCATGATTCCACCGCTCGACTACTCCAGCCTCGTCCGCGACTACACCAACACCGCCGAAGGTAACGACCGGCTGTTCGCCCTCTGCACCCAGACCGCAGCCGCCAATCCCATCCTCGCGCGCCATCGTGCACACGTTGAAATGAACCAACTGGGCTTCGGCGACCCCGCTTTTCACGCTCTTTGGGACGCCCTGTTGACCGAGGCCGCCAACAAGTTCAACCAGGTTCGCGCTCTCGAGATCGGCGTGTTCAAGGGCCAGGTGATCAGCCTGTGGGCTCTGCTGGCCAAAAAGCGCCAGCTGGACGTCGAGGTGCACGCGCTGACCCCGCTGGCTGGCAACCCCGCTCCTCCCCTCGGTTGGCTTCACCGCGTGCGCTATCGCCTCGATGCCGGTTACCGTGAAAATTTCCGCACCGGCAATCACTACGCTGACGATGACTACGAAACCGCCGTGCGAGAGCACTTCCGGCACCACGATCTGGATTTCGAAAAAGTCCGTCTGCACCGCGGCTTTTCGACCGACCCCGGCCTGAAAGCCCAACTGGAAACTGCCCGCTTCGAAATCCTCTACGTTGACGGCGATCATCGCGAAGCCGGGGCGCGCCACGACTTTCGCGAATACGGAGCCAAAGTGGTTCCGGGCGGTTGGCTGGTGGCCGACGACGCCGGGCACGACCTGCCCGGCAAAACCTTCTGGAAAGGCTATCCCGAGGTGACCGCCGCCCTGGATGAACTGCCGGCGCTGGGCTTCAGCAACGTTCTCAACGTAGGCCACAATCGCGTCTTCCAGCGCGCGTCCGCCTAACCCACCTCGCTGCCGATGGCCCTCGTTCGAATCTTTCTGCCCACCTGCCGACGCGCAGCCCTCCTGGCCCGCGCGCTGGCCTCGCTGCGGGCGCAGACTTTCCAGGATTGGGTTTGCGAGCTGCACAACGACGCGCCCGAGGATGACCAGCCACGCCGCCTTGCGGCCCAACTCAATGATCCGCGCGTTCATTACCATCACCACGATAAAAACTGGGGACCGGTAGCCATGTTTAACCACGCCTTCTCCGGCGGGCCCGAACCCTTCCTCGCTTTGCTCGAGGACGACAACTGGTGGGAACCTGACTTTCTCTCCACCGCACTCTCCGCGCTCCACGCCCACCCGACCGCCGCCGCCGCCTGGGCCAACTTGCGCATTTGGCGCGAAGAAGCCGACGGAGGATGGACCGACACCGGACGCGCGATCTGGCGGACGCAAGAACCCCAGCCTTCCCCCTCGCCCCGACTCCTGCACTGGCCCCAGCCCCTGCAATGCTTCGACGCCTTGCATTCAAACGGCGCCATGCTGGTGCGGACCCCTGCATCGCGGAATGCGCTGGTGCCGGCGGATCTGCCCTTTGCTGTCATCGAACCCGCCCGCGAGCGCCTGCTGGCGGGCGGCTGGTTGCTGCTGCCTCAGATTCTGGGGCATTATGCTCTCACCCGCCAGACTGCGCGAGAACGTGATCGGGCGGCTTGGACTCGCGCTCAATTGCTCGTCGCGGCCAGCTACCTTTTGACCGTGCGCTCCTCTCCGGAAGACCTGCGCGAGCTCTGGCGCGAACTGCGCGAACAGACTCCGCCGTCCACCGGACTGCTGTTCAATGCGGCGCTATCCGGGGTGCGTCCTTTCGCCCTGCTTCGCCACGCGCGGCCCATCGATTGGCTGAGATTTCTCGCCGGCGCGGCCCGGCACCCGCGCACCCTGGCCAGGGGCCTTCGCTTTCGCAGCCGCCATCCCGAAGCCTGGCGGGCACTGCTGGCTGGCGCCCGCGCTCGGACCGCCGAAGCCGCCGAGGCTCCCCGCCAAACCTCGCCAGTTTGGCAAAAAATCCTCGCTTCCTGACCAGCCCCCAGACCGGCCCTCTCCTGTTCATGCGAATCCACTTCGACTTCACCGACGTTTCCCCCGCCTACGAGATGCGCTGGCGCGAACGCATGGATGTCTGGCTGGCTCACGGCAGGCACCCTCTTCGCCCGGTCGACCAGCCGGAACAAGCCGAGGTGATCCTCGTGCTAGGGCGCACCCACCCCTTTCGCAGCCAGGCTAAACCAGGACTGGAAAGCCGTTTCCCGGACCGAACGCTGACTTGGGACGGCACTGATTTCCCCTCCGGCCGATTGCCGGGCCTCTACGCCGGATTGCCACGCGGTCTTTTTGAGCCGGGCCGGCACTCGACTTTTTGCTACCCCTTTCGCTGGAATCGCGAAATCCGCCCGCGCCCCCCCCAGGAAGCCGTGCAACTCGCCGGGTTTCTCGGCGCGGTCACCTCGCCGCTCCGGGCCCGCCTGATCGCCGAACTGGGCGAACAGCCCGGCTTCGCGATCGCCGAGGCGCCGTCGCTCTGGACTCGCATGGACGACCCCGCCGCGCTCGCTCAAAAACGGATTTACGCGGACCACCTGGCGGGCTGCCGTTTCGCCCTCTGCCCCCGCGGCAACGGCGTCTCCAGCTATCGCCTTTTTGAAGCCCTGGAGACCGGCCGGGTCCCGGTGGTGCTGTCCGACCGCTACCAGCCGCCCGATCACCCGGCCTGGCCGTCCTGCGTTCTGCAACCGTCCGAACACCGGCTCGACCAACTGCCCGCCCTCCTCGCCGATGCCGACCGAGACTGGCCGGCGCGCGCGGCCGCGGCGCGGACGTATTGGGAGGAAAACTACGCGGACGATCGCATGGCCTCCACGCTCGCGACCGCCCTCGCCGCCCTCCTGCCCGCGCGCCCGCACGGCCCTCAACATCGTGCCCGCCTGCTGCGTTTCTCCCTGCGGCAGGGTGCCCGCGACGCAGCGCGTTGCCTGCTCAACCTGGCCCGCCGATGACTCCCGCCCGCATCCTCATCCTCACCAACGGTCCCCTCGCCCGCAATCCACGCGTGGTCAAGGAGGCCTCCGCGCTCGGTGCGGCCGGCCACGCGGTGACCGTGCTCGGGGTGCGCAATCACCGACCCTCCGCGCCTCTCGACGCGCACATCGCCGCCCGCGCCAAGTTCCGCCTCGAACAGATCAACCTGCTCAACGGCCCCGCCGCCTGGCTGCGCCGCGCCCAAGTGCGCCTCGCCCGCGATCTCGCCGCTCGTGGTAGACTCCCGACCATCCACGCCCTCGGGCCCGCCGCCTCCTTGCTCCGCCGCGCCCGCGCCCGGCCCGCCGACCTCACTATTGCGCACAACGAAATCGCCCACTGGGCCGGCCTGCGCCTGCTTGCCGCCGGTCGGCGCGTCGCCGCCGATATCGAAGACTGGCACAGCGAAGATCTTTTGCCCGAACACCAGATCGGCCGGCCGCTCCACCTTCTGAGGCGCATCGAGCGCGACCTGCTCCACCGCGCAGCCTACGTCACCACCACCTCCGACGCCCTCGCCGACGGCCTCTACGCCCGCTACGGCGGCAACCGGCCCGAGGTCGTCACCAACTCCTTTCCCCTGCCCGCGCTACCCGCGGCTTCTGATCGAGACTCCTCGCCGGCCTTCTTTTGGTTCTCCCAAACCACCGGCCCGGGTCGCGGCCTGGAAGACTTCGTGCGCGCCTGGACGCTGACCCGCCAGCCCTCCAGACTCGTTTTGCTCGGCGAAATCTCCGGCGACTTTGATCAACGTCTCCGCGCCCTCGCCGCCGCCACGCACCGCGACCGCATCGAGTTTCTGCCCTTGGTCGCGCCCGATGCGCTGCCCGACCTTATTGCCCGGCACCACATCGGTCTCGCCCTCGAACAATCCTCGATCCTCAACCGCGACCTCACCATCACCAATAAGATACTCCAGTATCTCGGCGCCGGCCTCGCCCTCGTTGCCACCCCCACCGCGGGTCAGCGGGAGGTTTTGGCCCGCGCACCCGACTGCGGACTGCTCGAAAACTTCTCCGATCCCGCCGCCGCCGCCCGCCGGCTCGACGTCCTGCTGACCGATCCCGTCGCCCTCGCCCGCCGCCGCCTGGCCGCCCGCCACCTCGCCGAAACCCACTACTGCTGGGAGCGCGAAGCCCCGCCGCTCCTAAAGCGGGTGCAGCGCATCCTCGCGTCGGGCTGAAACCTGCGCCGCCGCCATGCGCCGTGCCGCCGCCAAACTTCGCCCACTCGCCCGCTCCGCCTCGCGCCGGCTTTTACTGGCCTTGCTGAGGCTGCGGGCGCGCCCTCTCCCGCCTCCCACCGGTTCCCTGCTCGTGGTCGCACCTCACCCCGACGATGAGACCCTGGGGTGCGGCGGTCTCCTGCTTCAACACCGTCGCGCCGGCCTGCCCGCCCGAATCGTCTTTCTCACCGACGGCTCCGCCTCCCACTCCGGCCATCCCACCGTCTCCTCCGCCACCCTCGCCTCGCTGCGCGAAACCGAAGCCCGCGAAGCCGCCCGCCGCCTCGGTCTCGACCACCAACGCGACACCCGTTTCCTCGGCCTGCCCGACGGTCGACTGCCCCGCCTGTCACCCGCCGCCCGTCAGCACGCCGTATCCCTCCTGCGCCAGGAAATCGCCGACTGCGCCGCGCAGACCGTCCTGCTGCCCGCTTGGCTCGATGGCAGCGACGAACACCAGGCAGCACATGAGCTCGCCCTCGCCGCGCTCGCCTCCACCCACCCCGCCCCCAGAAAAATCGAATACCTTGTCTGGGCCGTCTACAGCCCGCGTCACCTCCTCCGCGTGCTTCTTGCCGCCACCTCGCCGCGCTACCACGACTTCCCCGGTCTCGGATCCGCCAAAGTCCACGCACTCGCCGCCCACGCTTCCCAGTTCTCCCCCACCCCACCTTGGCCGAATCCAGTTCAACCCCGAGATTTCGCAAACGCGTTCTCGACCGAACGCGAGTTCTACCTCGAAATGCCAACGTGATGTCATCTCCCCAACCGCTCTCACTCCTGCGACGGATCTGGCGACGCCTCCACCACACCGCTTACGGACGCCGAGCCGGCCTCGGCCAACCCGTCCCCGCCGCAGCCTTGGACAACGAATACGCTTCCGGGGCTTGGGACCATTTTTTCAGCCCCGACGAACTGCCCCGCCATCAGACACTGCTCGAAATCCTGCGCGCCGTGGCCGATCGCCCCCGCCTCCTCGACCTCGGCTGCGGCTCCGGACGGCTGGCCAGCCTGCTCGACCCAAACCAGCTTGCAGACTACCTGGGCGTGGACATCGCGGAGGAAGGCCTCAAGCGCGCCCGTGCGCTCGGCCGGCCCGCACCGCTCGATCGCTTTGAGCGTCATGACTTCGAAGCCTGGTCCCCTGCGCCCGGCGCTTACGATTTGATCACCTTTAACGAGTGTCTCGGCTACGCCGCCGACCCCCTGGCCACCGCCCGCCGCTTCGCCCACTTGCTGCCGGCGGCCGGTGGGCATCTTGTCGTCTCCCACTTTCGTCACGGCAACCACGCCGAGTTTTGGCGGCGGCTGGCCCGGGCGTTCACTTTTGAACACGCCCAGATCGCAACCAACCTCCGCGGCCAAACCTGGGATCTTCGTGTCCTCCGCCTGAACCCGTAGAGCCGCCCCCGCCCTCGCCCACCATGCGCAAGGTGCTCATCGTCAGTCCGCATTTCCCGCCCGTAAACGCACCGGACATGCAGCGCGTGCGCCTAGCCCTGCCCCACCTGCGCGAACTCGGCTGGGACCCACACGTTCTAGCCGTTGAACCCCGCCGCGTGGAAGGCGCCGTGGTCGAACCCCTGCTGGAGCAAACCTACCCCGCCGACCTGGCCATCACCCGCGTCGGGGGCATACCCTTTCAATTAACCCGCCCGCTTCGTTTTGGGTCCCTCTGGTGGCGCTGCGGAGCGGAGATCAAACGCGCCGGCGAGACAATCATCCGCCGCGAACGACCCGACCTCGTTTTCTTCAGCACCACCCAATTCGACGCCTTCACCCTGGGCCCCCGCTGGCGCACCCGTTACGGCCTTCCCTACGTCCTCGACTACCAGGACCCTTGGGTGAACGACTACTACCGAAACTTCCAGGTGCGCCCGCCCGGGGGGCCCTTGAAATTCTGGCTCTCCCAAGTCACCGCTCGACACCGCGAACCTGGAGCCGTGCAAAACGCCGCCGCCATCGTGGCCGTATCCGACGCTTACGAAACCGACCTGCGCCGACGCTACCCCCACCTTCCCCCCGAGCACATCCAACACCTGCCTTTCGGCACCGAACCACTCGACCTCCAGGTCGCCTTGCGTCATCCACCGGCCACCTCGCTCGTGCCATTTGGCGACGGTCGCAAACACCTGGTTTATACCGGTCGCTGCGGCCCGGACATGAGCGCCGCCCTGACCCTCCTCTTTCGCGCCCTGCGACAACATCTGGAGTCCCGTGCGCCCCATGCGCAAAAACTCGCCCTTCACTTCATCGGCACCGACTACGCCCCGCCACCACTGGGCCGCTTCTGGGCCCTGCCCCACGCCGAACGCGAGGGCGTGCTCGCCCACGTCTTCGAACACCCGCGCCGCGTGCCCTACTTCGAGTCCCTCTATTACGTGGCTCGCGCCAACGCCCTCCTCCTCACCGGCTCAAACGACCCGACCTACAGCGCCTCAAAACTCTTCCCTTACCTGGTCGCTCGCCGCCCCCTCCTCGTCATCGCGCACGAGAAAAGCCTCATGCTCGAAGCCGCCCGCACCCAGGGCGTCGCCACCGCCTACGGCTTCGACGAGGCGTGGCAGCAACCCGACCGCCAAACCGACCTCGTCACCCGCATCCTTCGAGAGTGGTTCGCACCGGAAAATCTCGACCCCGTCCGCCCGGACGAAACCCACTTGGCGCGTTACTCGGCCGGAGGCATGAGCCAACGCCTCGCCCGCATCTTCGACGACGCCGCCTCCTCCTCCCATCTGCCCCGCCGATGATCTCCGCCGAAACCATAGATGCTCCGATCACCCCGGATGCAAACTCGAGTTACCGACTTTACCAAGCGGGAGTGACCGGACTTATCTTAATCATCGGTTTGGGTGTATGGATCGACGGAGGATCGTTTAGCTTAAAGTTTCTCCTTGCCCTCTGCATCCTGGTTTTGTCCGCCCTCCCAGCTTTGCTTTGGGCAAAACTGGGACGCGCCTGGTTCCCCGCTTTTGAGATCACCCTCCTGAGCACCATCGCTTTTTATGCCGCCCCGCTCATCGGCCAACACCCCGAATTAGCTCAATATCCCGATGCGGTGATTCACGAGGCCAGTTTTCTCGTCATTGCCTACCTGTTGTGCGCCAACGTCGCGTTCTTGGGCCGCGCTCAGCTCAGTCGAGCTCCGACATGGGCGACCGTCCCCCTGATTCCCGAAGCGCTTCTACGTTATCTACCGTTGGGCGTCATTCTTAACACCGTATACCTCTACATAAGTTATTTTCAGAACATCATACCCTACAATCTGGCGGGGTCTTTGCGGGCGCTTTTTTTCGGTCTCGGCATGATCTCGACCTTCGTCATGTGCCGGCTCCTCGGACTGGGCCTCCTCAGTCGTCCGATGACGGGATTGTTCATCGTTAACTTCATCATTCAGCTGCTCATTCAGTTTTCCCAACTCTATCTGATCGGCGGCATCTCCATCCTCGCCCTGGCTTTGATCGCTTACGCATCGGCCAAACGCACCATTCCCTGGATCCCCATCCTGCTCATGCTGCCCGTGCTGGGCGTGCTCCACGCCGGCAAGAGCCAAATGCGCAACCTTTACTGGGAGGAGCAGCAACCCATGCCCCAACTATCAGGGCTGCCCGCCTTCTTCGCCCAGTGGATCGACTTCGGTCTCCACGCCCAAAAAGAGGACCTGAGCGGCCAATCCCGCACCACCGTCTTTGAACGCGCCTCCCTCATCCAGATGCTCTGCCTCAGCGTGGATCGCATCCCGGAAGTACGTCCTTACCTCAACGGCGAAAGTTACGTCGATATCCCCGCGCAAGTCATACCCCGTTTCGTCTGGCCGGACAAACCCTCCAGCCTCCTCGCCAACGTCCGGCTCGCGGTTCACTTCAACCTCGTCGATCCCGACGACGCGTTTAAGGTCTCCATCGCCTTCGGCATCATCGCCGAGGCCTTCTGTAACTTCGGCTTCATCGGCCCGCCCGTTCTCGGATTTTTGATCGGGTTCTGCTTCAAATACATTTCCAATCTGGCCCAAAACGCCCCCCAGTTTTCCGCGCTCGGACTCTTCATGATCTTGCTCACCGCCTGGAGCTTCCAAGTCGAACAAGTCATGGCCACCTGGTTGTCCTCCCTCTTCCAAGCCGCCGTGGTCTGCATCGGCGCTCCGCTGGTCTACCGTAAATTCTACACCGGCTAATCCCAAGACTACGAACACCACCGCCGGCCCGGGTCGTGCAAACCGACCGGGGGCCGCGGTGGTTTACCAGCTCAAGCTCCCAGACCAGCCGCAAACCGCTCCAGCCGCGCGACCGCCCGCTCCCGCCCCAGTAGACGGATAATCGAAGTAATGCTCGGTCCGGCCGCTAAACCGGTAAGCGCCACTCGCGCCACCGACTGATAATCGCCAAAACCCAGCCCGCGCGACTCCGCCAACCCCTTCATCGCCGCCTCGATGCCGGCGTCGCTCGACAAATCCGCTCCGCGCAACAACTCGCCCAGCTCAGCCAGCCGCGCCCTCGGCGCGCCCTTGCCCACCGCCTTGGCCTTCGCCTTTTCGTCGGTTGGATAGGCTTCGCTCCAAAAATACGCGGTGTAGGCCGGCACCTCCTCCACTCCCTTGATCTTCGGCTGCGCCAAACTCATCACCTCGGCGAAGTAAGCTTCGTCCACCCCTGTTAAATCCACCCCCTTGATCGCAAAATACGACCGAGCCCGAGCCACAAAGTCCGCCGGCGGCAACGCCAACAGATACAACATGTTCATGTGCGCCATCTTCTTGTCGTCGAAGCGGGCATTGCTCTGATTCACCGCCGGCAGATCAAACAAACGCACGATCTCCTCGATCGGCATCTTCTCCCGATCATCACCCGGATTCCACCCCAGCAGCGTGATGAAATTCACCACCGCCTCCGGCAGGTATCCGCGACTTTGATACTCCTCGATCAGGGCGCCCTGGTCGCGCTTGGACATCTTGCCCGGGCCGTTTTGTTTCAGGATGAGGGGGATGTGGGCGAAGACGGGCGGGGTGACGCCAAAGGCCTCGAAGAGGGCGACGTGTTTGCTGGTGTTGGACAGATGATCCTCGCCCCGGATCACGTGCGTGATGCGCATGGCGATGTCGTCCACCACGTTCACAAAGTGAAAAACCGGGTTCCCATCCGAGCGGAAAATCACGAAGTCTTCATCCTCCACCCGCTCCACCCGCCCGCGTATCGCGTCCTCGATCACCATCGGCGCCGCCTTCACTTTCTCCACCTCCTTCTGCCGATGGGCGTCAAACACCGTGTGCCGCTCCCCCAGCAGCCTAAACCACGTCGCCCCGTCCTTTTCATAAACCCGCCCCGCCGCGCGCAACTTTTCCAGATACTCCCGGTAAATCTGCCCGCGCTGACTCTGCCGATACGGACCAAATTCACCACCACCGCAGGCTCCGACCTCCGGACCTTCGTCCCAGTTTAATCCCAACCAACGTAAAGAATCGTAAATCACATTCAGAAACTGCTCGGAGTTTCGCGCGGTGTCCGTGTCCTCGATCCGCAGGATGAACGTGCCCCCGGTATGCCGCGCATACAGCCAGTTGAACAACGCCGTGCGAGCGCTGCCAATATGGAAGAAACCAGTGGGACTGGGTGCGAAACGAACGCGGACGGGACTCATGGACATGGTGGTTGATGAAAAGCGCAGCCCTGGGCGCGCGCCAACTTCCGAGCGTGCTCAACTCAGTGCCCTCGGCGCAAGCCCGCGCTGCACCCGGGCTCGACACCGCCCCGCCACGTTTCAACCTCTGAACACCAGCCATGGCCACCACCCACCTCGCCATCCTCGCACCCGGCCTGCTCGGCGCCTCCATCGCCCGCGCCGCCCGCGCCCGCCGCGTCGCCGACCAAATCACCGTCTGGTCGCGCCGCCCCGAAACCCGCGCCGAACTCGCCGGCCAAGCTTGGCTCGACCACGTGGCCGCCACTCCCGAACAGGCCGTAGCCCGCGCCTCTCTCGTGGTGCTCGCCGCCCCGGTGGATAAAATCATCGAACTCGACCGCCAGATCGCCCCCCACCTCGCACCCCATGCCATCGTCACCGACGTGGGCAGCGTCAAAGGCCCCATCTGCGCCGCCGCCACCTGCCACGCCAGCCTCCGTCCCGCCGGAGCCGTGTTCATCGGCTCCCATCCCATGGCCGGAAGCGAAAAGACCGGCTGGCAACACGGCTCCGCCGAGCTTTTCACCGGTCGAGTCTGCTTCGTCACCCCGGATCCCTCCGCACCACCCGACGCCGTCCAGTCGCTCGCCGCCTTCTGGCGTGATCTCGGCTCCACGGTCGTCACCACCCAGCCCGAAAAACACGACGAGATCGTCGCGCACCTCAGCCACTTGCCCCAGGCCGTCGCCACCAGCTTGGCCTGCGCCCTCGCCGCCAAAGACGGACAATGGCGCCACCTCGCCGGCAACGGCCTGCGCGACACCACCCGCATCGCCGCGAGCGACGCCACCATGTGGGTCGAGATTTTCCAGCATAACCGCGAACCCGTCCTCCACGCCCTAACCGCCTTCGAAAACTCCCTGGCCGACTTGCGCCGCGCCATCGAACAACGCGACTGGAACACCGTCCGGGCCAAATTGGAGACCGGCAAACTCTGGCGCGACGGCTTCCAACCCAAACCCTGACGCCCTGACCGTCGCGCAGCCGCAGCCACTCACAGGCCGCGCATGAATTCGTAGGTCAGATCCGCCTCGCCCGGCAGCGTCTCGTGCGCAAAATCCGGATAGAGTTTCATCGTCTTCGGCGCCGTAATCTTGTTGAAGATCGAAAACTGCGTGCTCGGCGGGCAAATCGTATCCATCAAGCCCGTAAACATCAGCACTTCCGCTCGAATCCGCGGCGCCAGATGCTGCAGGTCGACATACCCGAGCTTCGTGAAGATTTCCCCCTCCCGCTCATGCCGCGGATCAAACAGACGAAAATAGGTGCGCAACTCCGCGTAGGCATCCTTCGCCTGATCCATCTCCCACACCCGCTGATAATCAGCCAGAAAAGGAAACACCGACGAGGCCCGCTTGATTCGCGGCTCCAACGCCGCACACGCGATGGTCAAGGCCCCGCCTTGCGAACCACCCATGGCCCCCACCCGGCCGGCGTCTACCTCGGGCCTCGCCATCACCACCCGCGCCAGTTGCGCCGTATCCAAAAAGATCTGACGGAACAACAGCTTGCTCGGGTCTGCTTCATCCAAACCTCGAATGATATGCCCGTGATGCGTATTCCCCCTCACTGCACCACAATCCTGAGACCGGCCGCCCTGCCCGCGGCAATCCATCGCCGCGACACAGTATCCCGAGGCCGCGTAACCCAGCTTCGTCGCCCAGTCCCCCCCATTCCCGGTGTAACCGTGAAACTGTAGCACCGCCGGTGCGGGACGCCCACCTCGCGCCGTCTCCTTCGGGCGCAGATACTTCGCGTAAATCCGCGCCCCCCCCACCCCCGTAAACCATAAATCGAAACATTCCACCCCGGGCGGGGCGATCACCACATTCGGCACCAATTCCGGCTGCGGATCCGTAGCGTCCAGTTCCGCCAATGCCTTCGCCCAATAGGCGTCAAAATCGGTCGGCCGCGGATTGCGACCACCATAACTGCGCAGCTGCTCAAGGGGAAGATCAACCAGAGGCATAGACCCCAGCTCTGCCAAATCTCCCAACATACGTCAATCGACGCCTCCTCCGCTCCGCCCCACGGTTGATCCACTCGCTCACTCCAGCGGCGCCGACGTCGGCAGTTGAGACGCCGGCTTGAGGATCTTCGCCCTCGCTCCCCGTGTGCCCGGATTAAAACTTACAAAACTACTTTAAAACCATGAGGTAGGCGGGACCGCTGCCGGCAGGAACGTATCCCACTCAAGTCCCCGGCCAATCTGGCATGAGAAATGCGCATAGTTGCCCGCCCATCCTCGTCAACCGTCTCTCCTTGTGCCGCTTGCCGAGGTCCCGTATCCCGGATGGCATCATGTTAACCTATCGCTCCCTTTTTCGCACCCTCCGCGCTCCTCTGGCCCTCGTCAGCCTGGTCTGCTCCACCCTACCCACGTCCGCCGGCGAGACCGCCATCGTGCGCGTCTGGCCCGAATACCGCGAAGCCGACTCCTTCACCCGCATCGCCGAGTATTTCGGCGGCCGGGAAAAAGCCCCCGAACTCATCGTGCGCACCCACCCCGACCAACGCTCGGGTTACTACTTCCTCACCCGCGTGCGCACCGAAAAAGCCCTGCCTGGCGCCATGCTCGCCCTGGAATACTTCGTGCCCGGCGACGAGGCCGCCCGCGTTCATTTCTTCGCCGTCGACCTCCCCGCCGGCTCCCGCGCCATCCTCGCCGGCCTCACCGGCCCCGACTGGCCCGACGCCAAGGCCGCCCCCACCGCCTGGCGCCTCCGCCTCCTCTCCCCCGAAGGCCTGGAAATCGCCCGCGAACAAAGCTTCCTCTGGGCCTTGCCCACCGCCCCCGCGCCCGCCCCCGCCGCCAACCCCTCGACCAGCCCCGCCACCTAGCGCCCGGGGGCACCGCGCACGCCCCTCCCCCACCTTCCCATGTCCGACCTCTTCGCCGCCTACGATACGGATAAATTCTACGACGAAATGTTCGTCGCCCCCGGCCGCCCCCGGCCCCATTACCAACGTCTCTTCGACCGCTTCTCCCAGCTCGAAGGCATCTCCGAACTGCTCGACCGCCAAAAAACCGCCGACCAGACCTTCATCAACCGCGGCGTCACCTTCACCGTCTACTCCGACAACAAGGGCACGGAAAAGATTTTCCCCTTCGACCTCATCCCCCGCATCATCCCGGCCCACGAATGGGCCCGGCTCGAAGCCGGCCTCCGCCAACGCATGGAGGCCCTCAACCTCTTCCTCGCCGACATCTACGGAGAGCAACGCATCCTCAAGGAGGGCGTCGTCCCCCGCGAGATGGTCGAAACCTCCAAGAACTTCCGCCCCGAACTCGTCGGCGTCCCCCTCGCCCGCGGCCTCTACGTCCACATCAACGGCACCGACCTCGTCCGCGACCAACACGGCGTCTACCGCGTCCTCGAAGACAACCTTCGCACCCCCTCCGGCGTCTCCTACGTCCTCGAGGACCGCCAGGTCATGAAGCGAGTCTTCCCCAACCTCCTCCGCGATTACCGCGTCCGCCCGGTCGAGACCTACACCAGCGACCTCCTCGCCCTCCTCACCCACCTCGCCCCCGCCCACGTCCCCGAACCCACCGTCGTCCTCCTCACCCCCGGCGTCTACAACAGCGCCTACTTCGAGCACAGCTTCCTCGCCCGCCAGATGGGCATCGAAATCGTCGAAGGCTCCGACCTCGTCGTCCAGAACGACAAGGTCTACATGAAACGCACCGACGGCCTCTCCCCCGTCCACGTCATCTACCGCCGCATCGACGACGACTTCCTCGACCCGACGGTCTTCCGCAAAGACTCCGTCCTCGGCGTGCCCGGCCTGGTCAACGCCTACCGCAAGGGCAATGTCGCCCTCTG
>CAYNUW010000052.1:0-15515 GCA_964400455.1 uncultured Akkermansia sp.
TCGGGATGGGCACTCCTACTGGGTGCGGATCAAGATCGACCCGCTGCGTGCCCCGGACGGGGGGGTGCAGGGTTTTATCGGTGTGCATACCGACATCACGGCGCAGCGTCAGGCGCAGATCGTGCACCGGGCGGTGCTCGACCACGCTGCGGCGGCGATTATCTGCGCCGATGCCGAAGGGGTCATTCAAATCTTCAATGCCGCCGCCGAGCGGTTGTTGGGATTAAAGGCGGAGCAGGTGGTGGGACGCGAGACCCCGGCGTTTTTCCATGATCCGGCGGAGCTCGCGCGCCGGGCGGAGGAGTTGGAGCGGGAGGATGGCTGTGCCTGTCCCACTGGAGCGGAGGTTTTGTTTCGCCGCCCGCGTGAAACCGGTCGGCCGGAGCAAAGAGTTTGGACCTATTTGGCGGCGGACGGGACCGCTCGGGCGGTCGATCTGGTGATTACCGCCACGCGGGACGAACGCGGTTTGTTGACGGGGTATCTCGGGGTGGCGCTGGATATCACGGAGCGAAGGCGTGAGCAGGCGCAGGCACGAGAGATTGAACTGCGCTGGCGGTTCGCGCTGGAAAGCAGCGGGGATGGAATATGGGATTGGGACCGCGCGGGCGCGCGGGTGTTTTTCTCCAATCGTTGGAAGGAAATGCTGGGATACGCGCCGACGGAGATTGGTGATGCGGTGGAGGAGTGGACCGGGCGGGTGCATCCCGACGACCTTCCGGTCATGCGGGAGGAGCTCGAGAGGCATTTTAGCGGCCGCTCGGATTATTACCAAAGCCGGTATCGGATGCGGCGCAGCGACGGCACCTGGCTTTGGGTGCTGGATCGCGGAAAGGTCATTCAACGGGATGCCGCCGGCGTGCCCACGCGGGTCATCGGCACGCATACCGATATCACCTCGCAATGCGAAGCCGAGCTGGCCTTGCAGGAATCGAAGCGCGCGCTGGAGCAGACGAATGCGCAATTGAGCGTGGCGATATCCCGGGCGAACGCGCTGGCCGAGGAGGCGACGGCGGCAAGCCAGGCCAAGAGTAGTTTCCTGGCTAACATGAGCCACGAGATCCGGACCCCGATCAACGGGGTGATGGGCATGGTCGGTCTGTTGCTCGATACTTCCCTGAGCGCCGAGCAACGAGGCTTTGCGGAGACCGCGCGGCTGAGCGGGGAGAACCTGCTGCAAATCGTGAATGACATCTTGGACTTTTCCAAGATCGAGGCCGGACGGCTGGAGATCGAGACGATTGATTTTGATCTGGCGGACTTGCTGGAGGACACGGTTGAGCTGCTGGCCTTGCGGGCGCATGAGCAGGGTTTGGATCTGGCCGCGCTGCGCACGCCGGGAACCCCGAGGCGGGTGCGCGGCGACCCGGGACGGCTGCGGCAGATACTGGTCAATCTGGTGGGCAATGCGGTGAAGTTCACTCCGAAAGGCGAGGTGGTGCTGAGGGCTTGGCGTGAAACCGGGAGCGGCGGAGCTCCGGCGCGGTTTGTCTTTACGGTCACGGACACCGGGGTGGGCATCACGCCGGAGCGGGCGGCGCGGCTTTTCCATCCCTTCACGCAGGCGGACTCTTCCACGACGCGAAAATACGGCGGCACCGGACTGGGCCTGGCGATCTCGCGTCAGCTTGCGCTCCTGATGGGCGGGGATATCCATCTGCAGAGCAGGCCGGGCGCGGGAAGCACGTTCACCCTTACGCTGCCGCTCGACGTTATCGACGAATCGGTGACCGCGGGGCCTTCGCCTTGGGCGGGGCGGGACTTCTGGTTGGTGGAGCCGCATCGACCCACGGCCGATCACATCGCCGGTCTTCTGGCGGATGGGGAGGGCCGGTGCATGATGTTCACTTCGGTGGCCGAGGTGGTGGATCGGCTCGGCCATGCGGACGCCAGTCCCCGGGCGTTGTTGCTTTCGGAGCGTGCGCCGGCGGCTTCGGAGATGCTGGCTGCGGCTCAGAATCGAGTGCCGCCCCTGCCCGTGGTTGCGCTCGCCACGCTGGCGGGCCGTGCCGCCCTGGCCGGTGCGGCGGCGGTGCTGCCGAAGCCGGTGCGTCTGGCGGCGTTGCAGCGGGTGTTGGAGACCCTGATCGCGCCTAAGGCGCCGGTCGTGGCGCCGCCTCCGCCGGTGAATCGTGCGGGTTGGCGAATCCTGCTGGCGGAGGACAACTCGGTGAACCAGCGCGTGGCGGTGGCGATTCTCACTCGACTGGGGTATAGAGCGGACGTGGTGGCCAACGGGCGTGAAGCCCTGGTCGCGCTCGGTCGCGCGCCTTACGACCTGGTCTTGATGGATTGTCAGATGCCGGAGATGGATGGCTACGAGGCGACCCGCGCCATTCGCATGGCGGGCGAAGGCGTCTTTAATCCTCGGGTTCCGGTCGTGGCGCTCACCGCCAACGCCCTCAAAGGCGATCGCGAGCTCTGTCTGGCGGCGGGCATGGACGACTACCTGACCAAGCCCATCGCGGCCAAGGCGCTTTCGGAGTGTCTGGCCCGACATCTGGCGCGTGCGGCGCCGCCTCCGGCCGTTTTGTGGGAGGATGTGGTGGCTCGTTTCGACGGTGATGCCGATCTGGCCCTGGAGTCTTTGGTCCAGTTCGCCGGTGAGGCGGCGGCGCAGGCCGCGCGCGCCCGCGCGGCGGCGGCGGCGGGGGACCGGGCGGTGTGCCTGCGCGCCCTGGCCGGTCTGCGCGTGGGTTCCGAGCATTACTGCGCCAGCCAACTCCGCACGGCGGCCGGGCGAGCCGAGAACGAGGTCGCCCAAGAGCGTGACATCCAGTCCGCGCTCGACGAAGTTGATGCGCAGGTGCAGGCCGTGGTGACCTTCGCCACCGGTCGTCTTAGTCCCAACGGTGCTCCATGAATTCCAACGCTAACTCCAAACCCCTGGTCGTGGTCGTGAACGACGACCCCATCCAGTTAGAGATTCTGGCGAGCATCGTAGCCAAGGCGGCAGTCGAGGTCGCGTCGTGTCATTCGGTCGCGGAGGCGATGAAGGTCATCCAATCGCGGGTGCCCGCCTTGATTGTAACCGACCTTTACATGCCGGATGTGGATGGGTGGGCGTTTTGTCGCATGCTGCGTTCTCCGTCGCATCCGGCCTTGAATGCGGTGCCGGTCGTGGTGGTCTCTGCGACCTTCAACGGCGGCAATTCGGGCGAGGTGGCGACGGAGCTCGGGGCCAGTGATTTCTTTTCCGCACCGGTGGACGGCGCCCGGTTGTTGGAGCGGGTCCGGGCCCTGCTGGAGAACCCGGTGGCGCCGGCGCCGTGGCGCGTGTTGCTGGCCATCGCGAATGACGGGGAATACGAAGAGTTGGCGGCGGGTTTCGCCGCGCAGGGATCCCGGGTGCGGCGCGCGAGTGGTGCGGCCGAGGCGGCGGTCGCGTTGGCCGCCGCCGAATGGGAGACCGCCGTGATTGATTTGGATTTGCCCGGCTGCGATCATGCCGCCCTGGCGAAGTGGGTGGCGGCGGCGCCTCGCACGGCGTTTGTGGTGGTGACGTCCAGCATGGTGCCGGAAGATTCCGTGGCCTCTTTGCGCGCCGGGGCTGGAGCGCATGTCCGTCGTCCCTTCGCGGCGGATTACCTGCTCGGTTTGTGCCATCTCGCCCGGCAAAAGATTTCCCTGCTGCGAGCGCAAAGCCTGCTGGAGCGACGCACGGTGGACCTGCGGCGGTCCGAATCCCTGCTGCAGACGATTCTGGATACCTCCGAACAGGTCTACATCGTGTTGGATGCGACCGGTCGGGTGGAGCTGTTCAATCAGGCCGCGCGGGTGGTGCTGGAAGAGATTTTGGGGGTGGTGCCGCAGCCGGGAGATCTGATCGGATTGCTCCTGCCGGCGGAGCTCAGGCGCGGCGTGGATGCCAACCTGAAACGGGCGCTGGCGGGCGAGAGTTTGCGCCACGATTTCGATCTGGCGGACCGAAAGGGCAGGCGGCGGCGGTTCATCGTGCGCTACACTCCGTTGCCGGCTGGCGACGGGCGCGAGCCTCGGGTGTGTTTTAATGCCTACGACATTACCGCCCGAGTCGAGGCCGAGGACGAGTTGCGATTGCGCAACCATGCCTTGAGCTCGGTCTCTCAGGGTGTGTTCATCGCCGGGGCCGACCGACGCATCAACTACGTGAACGAGAGCTTTTCGACCATCACCGGTTTCTCCGCCGACGAAGTGCTGGGACGGCGATTCGATCTCCCGGAGCACGACGGCGCCTGCCCCCTTCTGCCGGCTCCTGAGCTCGGGCCCCTTGACGCGGGGGAGACTGCACACCTGGAATTCTTGGATCGCAGAAAAAACGGCACCACCTTTTGGAGCGAGCTGACGATCAGTCCGGTGAAGGATTCACGTGGGGTCGTGACCCAGTATGTGGGTGTGCAGCGTGATGTCACCGAACGCAGGGCGCAGCAGGACGCGCTGTCCGCCAGTCAGACCCGTTTGCAGGCGCTGTTCGATCACTCCAACGATGGAATTCTGCTGGCGGACGACTCGGGTCTGTGCGTCGAAGTTAATCCGGCGGTCTGTCGGTTGCTGGACTTTCGAAGGGAGGACCTGATCGGCCGTCCGACCGCCGAGTTGTTCGCGACGGCGGAGCGCGGATGGGCGCAGGACGCCTGGCGTGATTTTCTCGTCTCGGGCCGCCAGTCCGGGGAGTGCACCCTTCGACGTCGCGATGGTTCCCAAGTCAGGGCCGAATACAATGCCATCGCGCGCATCCTGCCCGGGCTGCACTTGTCCATCCTGCGCGACGTGACGGAGCGGCACACCCTGCAGGCCCAGCTGATGCGCCAGCAGCGGTTGGAGAGCGTCGGTCGTCTGGCCAGCGGCGTGGCGCACGACCTCAACAACATCCTCACGCCCATTCTGATGGCCCCGGCCATGTTGCGAATGCACGTGAATGACGTGGGTGCCCGGATGCTGCTGGAAACGATCGAGTCGGGCGCGCGGCGCGGCTCGGTGATCGTGCGTCAGCTCATGACCTTCGCCCGGGCGGAATCGGGAGACAAGGTGGTGGTGGATCTGCGCAACGTCGTCAGGGACGCCGGCTCGATGATCCGCGAGACCTTCCGCAAGGATATCGCCCTGGAGCTGGTCCAGCCGCCGGCGACCATCGCGTATCCGATCCTTGGCGACGCGAACCAGATCCAGCAGGCGATATTGAACCTGGCCCTGAACGGCGCGGACGCGATGCCCCGGGGCGGCCGGCTGGTGGTTGCCTTGTCCGAAGTCGAGCTTTCTCCGGCCGAGGCCGCGGCCGAGCTGGGGGCGCGGCCGGGTCCGCACGCGGTGATCTCCATCGTCGATCATGGCACGGGCATCTCACCCGAGAATCTGGACAAGATTTTCGACCCGTTCTTCACCACCAAGCCCTTTGGCCAGGGCAGCGGTCTGGGGCTGTCGGTCGTGCTGGGCGTGGTGCGAGCCCACGGCGGTTTCGTCAAAGTTCAGAGCCGGATGGGCGTGGGCACGATCATGAAGATTTATCTGCCGCTGCGACGCGATCCTCCGACGATGACGGCCTCGCCGTTTCGAGTCGGACAAGCGGCCGGCCAGGGCAAGACCATCCTGGTGGTGGATGACGAACTCGCGCTGCGCGACGTGTTGCGGCAGACTCTGGCGCGTGAGGGTTTCGGGGTGTTGTGTGCCGACGGGGCGGACGCGGCTTTCGCCCAGCTGCAAGCCAGCGGGGGCAGGATCGATCTGGTTCTGACCGATCTCGCCATGCCAGGCGTGTCGGGCGCCAAGTTTATTGAGGTTTTAAGGGGCCGGCGACCGGACCTTCCGATCCTGGTTTTGACCGGTGGTGACACCATCCAGGACCTGCCTGAAAATCTGCGGCCGCTGGTCACTGGTGTGGTGGCAAAGCCCTGTGACGCCGGCACCCTGTTGTCCGCGGTCTCCTCCGCGCTGGGTGGTTTGCGCTCCCGTGGACCGTCCGATGCCCTCGGGTAGGGCCGGTGCCGGTCCTCAAGCGGGCCAGGGTCCGTGAATGGCCAGGGTGACGCCCGGGTTCTGCAAGTTGACGAAGAGGGTGGAGCCGTCGGGGGAAAAACAGGCCCCGGCGAGTTCGCGGCCTGCGGTGGGGGACCGGCCGATCACGTAGAAGCCGCCCTCTGGGGTGACACCAACCAGGCGGCAAGGGCCTCCGGTGTCCTCGCAGAGGACGAGGTCGCCCCAAGGGGCCACGCAAAGATTGTCGCAGTTGCTGACCAGGGCGGAGTCGTTGGGTTCAACGAACAATTCGATCGTGCCGGGCGCATCCACTTCGCGCGCGGTGCCCTCGTGGGGGCTCGGTCGGTAACGGAAAATCTGGCCGAGGCGAGCGGAGCCGCCGTTGGTCATGGCAAACCAGGCGGCGTCCTCGCCCCACCAAGCGCCCTCACCGCGGGCAAAGAGGGCGGCCCCGGCGGCGAAGCCGCGATAGCGCAGATCACCGAGCGGGCTTTCCACCTCGTCGAGATCGACCCAGCGCACCGGCTGCGGGTTGCCCGTGGGGAAAAGCGTGGTGTCCCAGTTTCGGGTGTCGGCACCGTGACGGTCGCGGAGCACGAGAGCCTGGAGGCGTCCGCCGGCGGCGAGTTTGCCCGGTTGGTCGGGCAGGAAGCGATAGAGCAACCCGTCCCCCACGTCCTCGGTCTGATAAACCGCCCCGCTGGCGGGATGCACGCAGATGGCCTCGTGACGAAAGCGGCCCATGGCTTTTAGGGGCACGGGGGCGACGAGTCCGGGGGTGGGGGAGGGCGGCACCTCGAAGTTGTAGCCGTGGTCTTTTTCCGCGTCCGGTTCCCGTTCGTCGTTGACCTCCTCACAGGTGATCCAAGTGCCCCAGGGGGTGGGGCCGCCGGCGCAGTTGCGGACCGTGCCGGCCAGGCTGAGATAGTGGGCTTCCAGTCGTCGTGAGTCGGGGTTGTAGACCAGGGTGGTGGTGCCGCCCAGATTGGGCCGCCGGCCGTGGCCGCGGTCGTAGATGCGGTCGGCCGGCACCCGGTCGAGGCGAGCCGCGTCCGGACCGAACGGCGAAAAGTCGAGCCACGCGCTCTCGTTCTCGTGATTGCGGACGAGCAGAACGCGGCCGTCCGGGCCGGGGAAGGCGGCCATGCCGTCGTGCATGCCTGGAACGAGGAGACCGTCGTTCATTTCTTCGCCCCGTCGGGAAAAGGCGACATAGGCGAAGCCGGCCGGCAGATCGAACAGCCCTTGTGAATCGGGTAGCAGCGGCCCCCAGCCGGAACCCGACGAAGTCTGCAGCGCGGCCGCCAGCGGATTCTGGACCAGGGCGCGGAGACCGGCGAAACCGGCGGCGGTGATACCGAGCGCACCCAAAAAACGACGACGATTCAGGGTGCCGGAGGGTGGGTGGAGGCGCATGGGGTGAAGGTATGGCTTGCGGCCGGACTGGCAAGGCAGGCGCGGAGTTGGAAAAAGATTTTGCCCGCGCGTAACAACCGGTTCCACTTCGCGCCGCATCATGCACGATACCGTTCCCTACCTTGGCGAAACCCTGCACCGCTGGCGCAGCGGTCAATCCACGTTCTTGGCCTGCCCGCAACGCGGCGCGCGGCTTATGAACTGGAGTCTGGACCTGCCGGATGGGACGGTGCGCGACGTGGTGCATTGGCCGGAAGGTGCGAGTTATGATCGTTTCGCGTCGGTGCGAGGCGGTAATCCGATTCTTTTTCCCTTTTGCGCGCGGAGTTTCGATCAGGGGGAGATTCATCATTGGCGCGATGCCGATGGGGTGCGCCGGCCGATGCCGATGCATGGTTTGGCGCGGCAGGGGCGTTTCGAGCTGGAGCGGTGGGACGACAAGGGCTTTGTGGCCCTTTTTCTGCCGGACGACCAGGCGCGCCAAGCCTACCCCTTCGAGTATGAATTCCGCGTGGCGTATCGCTTTGCTCCCTTGGGCCTGAGCTGTGAGTTGCAGCTGCGCAACCTGGACACGCGGACCCTGCCGTGGTCGGCTGGGCATCATTTCTATTTTGCGGTTCCGTGGGAGCAGGGCAGGACCAAGGCGGATTATCGAATCGGGGTGGCCGCCGCTCGCCGACTCAAACAGGGGGACCGGGGGGAGTTAAAGGCCGGCCCGCCGTTGCCGGCGGTCGACAGTTTGGCAAACCCGGATTGGCTGGACACCATCCACACCGGTCTAAACTCGCCTACCGCCATGATCGCCCCCGAGGAGGGTGTGACCGGCGCGGTGCGGGTGTCGATCGGGGTAGACGGGCGATCCGTGCCCGCCCCGGATGCGGCGTTCGTCACGTGGGCGGAGACGCTGGAGTCGCCGCACTACTGCCTCGAGCCTTGGATGGGGCCGCCGAATGCGGCTGAAACCGGCGTGGGGCTGCATCGTGTGCCGCCCGGCAAATCGCAGAGCTTCGTGGTCGACGTGTCGCTCGCCACCTAGCACTACTTTTGCTTCCCGCTAAACCACCATGATGCCCGCCGAATCGTTCACCCTGCCGACTGCCAGCACGCTGGCGCTCCTGGAAGGCATTGGTGGAGCGGAGATGTTGTTGGTCGCGGTGATCGGTCTGTTGCTTTTTGGCGGCAAGGGCCTGCCGGATATGGCTCGGACCTTTGGCAAGGCGATGCGGGAGTTTAAAAAGGCCACCTCGGCGGTGGAGAACGAGGTGCGTAAAGTGATGGAGGATGAACCTGCGCCCCCGGCGGCGCACCGGCTGGATCAAGGGCACCGGGAAATGGCGACCAGGCCGCCGGAAACGAAGTCGGAGCCAAAAACCGTGGCCGCCGAGGCCAAGGATTCCCCGGTGAATCCTCGGGATCTCTAGCGGTCTCCGTTGGCAGGCGGTTGGGTCTGGAAATCCCCACCGGTTGTTTCGTGCCGGAGGAGGTGTGGTCCCGCCGTCTCTGATACTCGAAGCTCAAGGATTTTCCGGACCAGGGCGGCCCGGACGAATTCTGGCGCAGCCGTTCCGTCCGTGCTGAAGGTCCGAGGCAAGGCGACCCTTTCGGGTGCGAGGCTAGCGCTCGAGCGTGGCGGCGAGCAGGCCGATGACGACCTCGTTGGCGAGGGCGCGAACGGTGAGGGTTTGCAGTTCCTTGTCGGGGTCGAGCGGGAGGGCCAGCACCGTGGCGGCGCCGCCGGGAACGATGAGGTCGTAGCCGGCCTGGGTGCCGGCTGCTCGGGTGGGGGTTCTAACGCGACCGGTCTTGAGGTCGACTCGCAGGGGCATGGCTTCGGGTCGCCGGAAGGCGAGGTCGTCGATGAAGTAGTCTTTTTCGATGGGCCACCAGGTGGTGGGGTTGTGCAAGGGCAGCCGGGTTTTTGCACCGTCGGCGTAGGTCACGATGACCTCTCCGTTGTCGAAGCGGCTCTGCATCCAATTGGTCGAGCCGGCCATGAGCAGGTGTAGGCGTTTAGCGCGGCCGGTCAGCGGGGTGGAGACGTGCTCCGGATAGTTATCCCATTGGGATACGAAGACGACATCGAGGTCGGACTGCGGCCGGGCGGGCGCGAACGGCACGCCGTTGGGCAAGGTCAGGCGGCCCCCATTCTCCGCGGCAACAGAGCGCAGTCCACGGTCGTCAATTTCCGCCGACGCTTTCAAGTGTCCGGCCCAAGCTCCGATGCCTTGGGTGGGTATGGCGAGGGAGACGTGGGGGGAGCGTGGGGAACGATACTTGCCCGGCGTGAAGATTGAAGTGAGCCGACTGTTGAAGGAGGAGGTGAGATCCAGGGTTTCAAGGATGGCATCGCTGGCTGGAGCCGGCGGGCTGACGAAGGCGGAGAGGTCTTCGGGTGGAGGCGGGGTGAACTGCGGAGCCGGAGTCATGGCAACGGGTTGCCCGGACCAGAGCACTTCGATCTCCCAACGGTCGGCGGCGGGGGCGGTGAAGGTGATGCGTGGGGCGTCCTGCCAGCCGGGAACGGGCGCGGCTTGCAGGGCGAGGCCATTGACGGTGACCTCGGCCTGTTCGTAACGGCGCGGCAGGGTGAATTCCAGGCGGGCGGAGCGTGCTAGGCGCGAGGCGAGGGTGTAGCGGTCAGCCTGACCGGAGCGTTGGAAGGTAAAATCCAGTCCCGGGTGTTTGAGCTCGGCGTGACTCCAGCTGGAGGGAAGGCCGGGAGTGACGCGAAGAGTCTGGTGGAGCAAGTCGGGCTGGAGGCCGAAGAGGCCTTCGATGACGGTGCGGGCGAAAACCCCGGAGCCATCGGCGAAGTCGCGTTGGGACTCGCCGCGGTAGGCATCCAGGTAGTTCATGGAGCCGATGTTGCCGGGACAAATACCCATGTAGAGCGACGCGAGAAGCGAGGCGCGGGTAAGTTCGTAGGCGGCGTCGGATCGCCCGGCCTGCCAAAACCCGAGGGCGGTATGCAGGTTTTCGCCCATGACGACGTTGTTGATCGACCAAGTGTAGGGCATCCACGAGGAAGTGGCGAACATGGACAGTCCCGGTGGGACGCCGGGACCGCGGACGGGAAGGCGCGGAATCTCGCGTTCGACGTAACGAGTGAGCGTCCAGGCTTCGGCCGGGGTGGCGATCTCCGCGTCCAGCACGTGATAGACGGACCAGAGTGCGGCGGCCGGGTGGACGAGCTGGCGGCCGAGCAGGTCCTTGAATTCGGCGAAGACGCCGCGGTCGGGCTGCCAGAGAAACTCGCGCATCCCGCGGGCGATGAGGTCGGCCTCTTTTTGAAAGGGCGCGGGGTCGTCGCCGAGCAGGGCGGCGAGGCGTGCGGCCATTAGATTGTGCCAGTGGTTGTAGGCCGACGCGTGGGCGGTGCCGCCTCCGTGGTATTGAAGATCGTCGCTGGCCCAGATGGCGGCGTAGGCCTCGTAGAGCGGCAGCTTTTCGGGCCCAAACTCCCGTCGGAACAGGCGTCGTTCCCAGGCAAGGTGGCGTTGGATGACCGGCCAGACTTCGCGGGCATAGGCGAGGTCTCCGGTCCAGAGCAGGTGCCGGAAGAGGGCGTCGATGTAGACCAGATTCATGTCGTAGTGATTAAACGACATGGCTCCGGGTGAATGGAGTGCGCGGCGAGAGCGGGCGAGGAAGGTCTCTTCCTCGGGGGGGGGCAGTTGATCGGGGATGTCCCCGATTTTTTGCTGGCCCGCCCAGTAGGTGAAGTGACGGCGGGCGCGCTCGTGCCAGCCGAGGGCGTCGTTGGCGTAGGGACCGCGCCAGCCGAGTAGTTTCATGCGCCAGGCCACGGCTCCGTGCATGACCGCGCCCTCTTTTTCGTCCCATACGGCATCGGCGGCGAGATTCAGCGCGCCGACGGCGGCGTCGAGGTAGGGATCCGGGGTCGAGATGGTAACCTGATTTTGGATACGTTGACGTTTGGTTTCGGCGGCGGCGTGGCGGGCGGGCAGTTCGGCGGCGGCGGGGGGCGGGGGAGAGGACTCGGTGACGCGTTCGAACCAAAACCAAGCCGGGTGCGTGGCGGAAACCTCCAAGCGGCCGGTGAGGGCGGGCAGCGGAGGTGGCGCTTCGGCGGAGGCGGCCGCCGAAGCGGCGAACGGGGAGTCCCATCGTTCGGCGGAGACGAGGGTGAGTCTGGATGAAGGCAGCGTCTGGCCGCGCAAAACCGCGCGTGGTGCCTTGAGTGAAAACGCCCCGGCTGGATCGAAGCTGAAGGTGTGGTCGCGGGCGTGTTCGGGGGCGAATTGGAAATACTGGCTGATGGGAACGCGTTCGGTGCCGATGTCACCGTCTCGGGCGCCGCGTTGCCCGCTCGCACCGGAGTAGGCCCAGCCGAGCAGGACGGGGGCAGACGCGCCCACGAGGGAAGCGCGAAGGGTGAGGGCTTCGCGCTCCGCATCGGGGATGGAGTCGACGACCAGGGTGGCGCCCGCGCCCAGGGCGGGATCCTGAATCTCGTGTCTGAGCGCACCGGGGCGATAGCTGGTTCGAAGCTGCGCTGCCTCATGAAGCCAGCGAGGGGTGCCATCGGGTGAAAGGACGGCCAATCTTAGCACACCGCCGCGTCCAGGCAGATAGAGCGACCAGACGGGTCGGTCCCCGCCGTCGACGCGAAACGCCGTATTGGTGCCGTAGAGCGGGCGGTTGAAGAATTCTTCGCCGTTTACGATGACAAAGTCGCCGCCTTCCGGGGAGTAGCGCAAGGGGCGTTCAAGTTCACGAAGACGGTCCGGTCCACGAATGGCACCGGAGGGTTCGGGCAGCCGTTGAGTCTGGGCCGGCAGGGACAGTGCGGCGGCAAGCATCATCAGGGTAAGGCGGGGCATGGCAAGGGATGAGGCCACAAGACACAGGCTGATCAAAGTTTGATTGGAAAATGATAGTCGGACAGTGCGAATGACCGGGAGGACGCCGGGGGCCTTTCCTCCAAGCGGGGAAAGGTGATTCGCCGGGCGTTGCAGCGCGGTCGAGTCGATCCGGCACTTGCGGGGCCGATACACGGATTAACCCGTCGAGAAACCCGGCAACGGTTTTGCCGCGGGGCATAGGGGCCCCGGAGCAGCTTCCGAGCGACACCTGGAGGCATCCCGGCTAGGCCTGCGGCATGTAGGTCCCCCGGTGTGGCGGGTCGGTTAGCGGGCTTCGAAGGGGGCGCGGGAGTCGCCGACGGCGCAAGCCATGAGGATTTCGAAGCGGAAGGTGGAGCCTTTGCCGAGTTGGCTGGTCACTTCGATTTTGCCCTGCATCAATTCGCACAGTCGCTTGGAGATGACCAGTCCGAGTCCGGTGCCGCCGTGGCGGCGGGTCGTGGAGGTATCCACCTGGCTGAAAGCGCGGAAGAGGCGGGGCAGGTTGTGCTCGGCGATGCCAACCCCGGTATCGGTCACCGAGCATACCAGGCGATAGGGTCGGGGGGCGTCGGGTGCGACCGGGATGTTTTCGAAGCTACCCTCGAAGCGCAGGGTGATGCCGCCGCGTTCAGTAAACTTCACGGCGTTACCCACCAGGTTGATCAAAATCTGGCGCAGTCGGTTATGATCTCCGACGAGGATGGCGGGCAGGTCGGGCGCGAGGTCGGCGACCAAGTGGAGGCCGGCGGAACGGGCGCGCTCTTGGAAAAAGCGGAGGATGTCATCCACGCTGTCGCGCACGGCGAAAGGGGCGGCGACGATTTCCAAGCGACCGGCTTCTATGCGGGATAGGTCAAGTATGTCAGAAACGAGGGTCTCGAGGGATTCACCGCAACGCTGGATGGTTTCGATGTAGCTCAGTTGGTCGGCGGTCAGGGGGGTTTCGCGAAGAAGGCGGGCGAAACCGATCACGCCGTTGATAGGCGTGCGAATCTCGTGGCTGACAATGGCGAGAAACTCGCTCTTGGCCCGGTCGGCGGATTCGGCGGCGTCCTTCGCTTGGCGAAGCGCCCACTCGGCTTGTTTCCGAACCGAGATGTCATGCCCGACGGCTTGATATTCGATGATTTGCCCGTCGCGGTCTTTGATGGCGCGGTGGGTCCACTGAATCACGGGGCGGGTGTTGTCGGAGGACTGGAGAGTGGTTTCGAAGGTGGCGTTTTCGGGCCAGACTTCGAGCACGCGCCAAGGGGCCAAATCGGCGGAAAGCACATACCAGGGTTGGCCGGCGAAGTCTTGCCGGCGTCGGCCGAAAAAGCGGGCATAGGCACCGTTGACGAACGTGAGTCGACCATCCGATTTATAGCGGCAGATCAAGTCGGCCTGATCCTCGACGATGGCTCGGTAGCTGGCTTCGGTTTGCTGGAGCGCGCGCGCCATTTGCTCAATCTTGCGGGCGAGCCCCATGATTTCGTCGGGGTCGTCCAGCTGGGAGCCGTTTTCCTGGGAGCTGGCCGGCCGCAGGGAGTCGGTGTTTTGGTTCAGTTCCTTGACCTTGGCGACGAGGGTGCGGTCGAAGACGTAACCGGCCAGCACCAACAGAACGCTGCCGATCAGGGCTAAGCCCAGCAGCCAGTAAGCGGTGCCGAGCCGTTCGCGGAGGTCGGTGTCGGCGGCGATCACGATGGTGGCCACCGCCAGGCTGAGGGCCAAGCCGATGATGAAGTAGGTTTGGCGGCGCACGGAAAGGCTCATGGATCGGCGTTTTTTTGGAGGGTGCCTTGCACCTTGTCGGGCGCAAAGAAAGGGTTGTGGACACGTTCGTGAGCCAGGGTGGTGAGGGGGCCGTGGCCCGGGCCGATGACGGTTTGGCGCGGGAGACTGAAGATGCGGGCGCGGGTGGTTTTAAGCTGTTCCTCGAAGTGCGTGGCGCTGCCACCGGCCGAGCAGGAGAACAAGGCGTCTCCGCACAGGGCGAGCGGACGGGCCAGGCCCTGCACGTAAAAGGTGGTTTGCCCCGGGGAATGGCCCCAGGTGGGGAGGCACTTTATGGCGATCACGCCGAGGTGAAAGTAAGCTTGGTCGTTAAAACGACGTACCGCAGGGTGGTCGAAGGGTTCTTTTTCGTGCAACCAAGCCTCCGCGCCCGTAGCCTGGAGCAGAGGGTCCAGGCAGGCGATGTGGTCGCGATGGGCGTGGGTGAGAAGAATCGCTTTGATGCGCAGGCGCTCCGCGCGGGCGAGGGCCAGCACGCCGTCCGGGTCGGTGCCGGTGTCCACGATCGCCGCGTCACGTGATTTGGGATCCCACACGAGGTAGTTGTTGACCGTCATCTCCCCAAAACGGGTGTTGAACATGGTCAAGCCGCGCGCGAAGGAGGGGACTTGGGGATAAGCCGGCTTGGTGGCCAAAGCTTCCAGCGCATCAGGCGAGAGGCGTAGATGACGCGCGACGCGGCGCAGGGCGCCCAAGCGGACTTGGCCGGCGCGCAAGGCATGTAGGTCGTCGCCGGTGATGCCGGCGCGTTCGATGAGGTCTGCATCCGATAATCGCCAGCCGCTTTGGGCTTTGGCGACGACGTCTGCAAAGGTGTCCTCCAGCGGGATAAGTGGCATGCGACGGGCGGGTCAGCGGGTTTCCAGCTCGAACAAAAGCTGAGTGCGAGCCTGGACGGGAAGCGGTATGATGCCCGAGTCCATCAACGCCGGGGTGGCGTCTTCGGCGAGAAGGGCGCGAAAGACGTCGCGCAGTCGGCCGCCGTCGCCGCTTTGGAAAACGAGAAGCACAGGAATACGGAGCGGGTAATCTCCGGTGTGCAGATTTTCCGGCGTAGGTCCATAGGCGACGTCGTTGGCGCCTTTGGCGATGAGCAGGGATTTGAGTGCCAAACCGGGTGCCGGCGGGCGGGAAAGAATGGCCATCCCGCCTTCCTCGCCAAGCAGTCGAGTGTGCACCGCTTCGGCGGTATCCAGTTGGGCGACAATTGGTTTGAGTTCGGGGGTTTTGAGAACTTGGTGCCGGAAGAGATCGAGGGCCAAGCTCTGGCGTCGTCCCAGCGCCATCACGGAGATACTGCGGGGGGCCCATGCACCCAGAACGCCGATTTCCGACCAGCGCCGGTAGTTGTTTTGTTCATTTGCTCCGAAAACGCCGGCCAGTTGGGCGTAAGTTAACTGGTTGATGGAGACCGAGTCTGGCACCACCACAACGCTGGTCATGTAGCCCACGACGGCGGAGACGAGCGATTCGGCGGGTTTGGGGTCATCGGCGGCCAGGACA
>CAYNUW010000053.1:0-15483 GCA_964400455.1 uncultured Akkermansia sp.
GTTTAGCCCAGATACGTATCGCGGCTAGGAACCCGCCAGCCGGCACACGATGATCGAGCAAAACGACAGGACCCACGCGACGAGTGTGACGTTTTAGCTCAATACCTGAGTCACACCCGGGGCAAATTTGCCCGATATTGGCAAGTCTATGTTTTCTTAAATATTTATACTAAAATTATTTACGTGTTATTATTCCACGGCATAGCGCGTGCAAAAAAAGAGGGGCGTTCATCCCTCAGTCAAAAACCTAAAATCACCGCAAACACCATGAGAATACTACACTACACCACTCCCTTCACTCGCACTGGCACCCCGCGTTACCTCGCCAGCCCCTGGGCCGGGCTCGAGGCCGAAATGGACCGCCTCTTTTCGGCTGCGCTAGGTGACGACTTGGCCGCCGCGCCGAGTCGTTTCCCGGTTGATCTTTACGAAGACGCCAACGCCACATACGTCCGCGCCGAGTTGCCCGGCGTTAGCCGGGCCGATCTCGGGGTTGAATTGGTTGAGGGCGCGCTGCACCTGACCGCGAAGCGCAGCGTGCGTGAGGGCGAACGCGAACGGACTGTCGAGCTGGGTCGGGTACTGTCCGTGCCGGAAGGCGCGGTGCAGGCTGACAAAATCTCCGCCGTTTACGAAAACGGCGTGCTCACCGTCACCTTGCCCAAACGCGAGGAGGCGAAACCGCGTAAAATCACCGTCGCGGTCGGCTAACTCCACCACGCTGCCAACCGTGTCCAAGAGCCGCTTCGGGGCACACCGGCAGCACCCAACACTGTCATCTCACATCACCGAACTTAACCTAAAATCAGAGGAGTCTCATCATGTCCCTTCTATCTTCACTGCTTCCCTCCCGGAACACTCCGGTCGCCGCTCCGACGGCCGCGTCCGCCACGACCGCAACAACCTCCGCTCCGCCAGACCACGGTCCGGCCCTGGCACCACGCCATGAACTAAACGAACACGCCGATGCCTTCGCCTTGACGGTGGATCTGCCGGGCGTCGGGCGCGATGACCTGGAGTTGACCGTAGATCACGATCAGGTGCGGGTGATCGGCCGCCGGGCTTGGCGCAAGCCCACGACCTGGAGCGCCCTGCATCGAGAAACCAGGGAGGGGCGCTTCGAACTCGCCCTGGCCCACGGTCGGTCGATCGATCCGGAAAAAATCCACGCCGAGCTACGCGACGGCGTCCTACGCGTCTCACTGCCCAAGGCCGAGGCCTTGCGCCCGCGTCGGGTTGCCATCGCATAAGCGGCTTGAAATGGAAAAACACCCAAGACTCCGGCGCGGGGACGGTTCGCGCCGGGGTTTTGGTTCTAGCAGAGCACGGGAATGCCGGTTTCCGTCGGAACCCAGGATAGATTTGCGGGTTCAAATTGCGTTCGCGAAGGGAACCAATTTTTCGGGCGCTTTTCCCTTATTTGGGAGTGCGCTCCGTCGCGACCCGCTTTATCAACGATTTTGCCATGGTGCCGACCCGCCTTTCCGCCCGACTTGCTCTCGCCCTGTTGCTATTACCCGCCTTGGGGGCGATCAGCGGCTGTCAATCACCCGGCGCCCGCAACAAAGCGAAAAACCCGCGACCGCCTGCGGATGAGGCTCCACCGCCACCGGTCAGCGCCGACCACGACGCAGCCATCCGGGTCATTCTGGACCTCGCCCGGGAAGACAAGTGGCTGGAAGCCGAGGCCAAGGCTCGCGAACTCAAGGCCCTGGCCCCGTCCGATTCCGCGGTGGATCGCGTGTACACCTGGACGCTCGAATCCGGCCAGCGCCGCCGCGAGCGCGCCTTGGAGACTCAGTTTCGCCAGATCGAGGCCAAGGATTCGCGCTTCGCGAATGATGTCGGGGATGTCTTGCTAAATCCCGACGCGCGGCGGCTCGACCTGCCGCCCAGTCTGCGGCGCGCCCTGGACGACGTGAGCCGGGCCTCGGAGATCCCCGGCTCCTACGGCCAGATGGTGGAAGGCGCCGCCCGGCGTTCCGGTTTGAGCGAGCGCGAACCGACGGCGCTCGACCAAAGCCTGCTCCAGCCCGTGACCCTGCAGGCCGACGACCTGACGCTGGAGTCCATCATCTTCACCCTGGGCAAAAACACCGGCGTAAACTTCGTGGCCGACCGGGCACTGCCCCAGTTCCAACGCAAACTTGGGGTAAACTTGAAGGACGTGCCGCTGTCCGAATTTCTCGATTTTGTCGCACGGAAGATGGACCTGCACTTCGAAATCGGCGACCACTTCATCTGGATCGTCGAGGCCAAGGATGCCAAGAAAGCCGCCCGCGAGGAGACGCGGTTCTATCGCCTGCGCCGCGGATTCATCCTGCCGGCGCAATTCAGCCCGGCCGAAATTCAGGAGACCCGGGTCAAGGACAAGGACCGCGAAACCGTGACCGCCAACCGTAAGCTGGAAGATTTTGTGCGCGACGGCGCGCCGGAGACCCCCGGCCTCGAAGACGCCATCAAACGCTTTTTCACGGGCTCCAAGTACTACGTGGACTACGAGCGCAACATCGTCGTCGCCACCGGCACGCGTGAACAACTCACGTCACTCGAAGCCCTGATCGAAGAGTTCGATCGCCCGGTGCAGCAGGTGTTGATCGAGGCCCGATTCATCACCATCACCGAGTCCGCCTACCAACAGCTGGGCGTAAACTGGGAGACGGGCCGGCCGGCCAACGTGCCGCGTTCCGCCGTGAACTACACCTCGATCAACAACGCGCCCGTCGGGCTGGGCCTGCAAAAGACCTTTGCCGACGTGATCGGCGACGACTCGCTCACCGCCACCCTGAACGCGATCGAGCAAACCGGCGAGAGCCAGACCCTGAGCGCCCCGCGCTTGACTGTGGTCAACAATCGCCCGGCCACCATCCGCGACGGCAAGACCCAGTATTTCTACGAGGAATACACGGTCTCCCAGACCGTGCTGGAAAACCGCTCCAGCTCGTCGCTCGTGCCCAAGGGCCGGCCCACCAAGCTGACCGCCGGCGTCTCCCTCGACGTGCTGGCCAGCATCGGAGGCGACGGGCGCAGCATTCTGCTCGCCCTCCGGCCCGCCGTTTCCCAGGACGTGCAATTGGTCACCTTCGCCACCGTCAGCGACCTCGACGCCAACGGCCGGATAGCGAGCACCTTTGACATCAAGCTGCCCCAGTCCCGCGACCAGGAACTCTCCACCCGTGTGGTCGTGCAATCCGGCGAGACGGTGGTCATGGGCGGCGTGATCGACAACGAGCAAACCACGTTTACCGAATCCGTGCCCATCCTCGGCAAACTCCCCTTGGTCGGCGCCGCCTTTCGCAGCAAAACCGAGATCAGCAAACCCCGCTATCTGTTGATCTTCGTCACCGCCACCCTGCTTTCGGAAACCGGCGAGTTCATTCGTATACCCCGCGACGCCAACTGAGACGGACGCCTCATGCCGACACCGCTCGCCGCTACGCTCCGCTGGTTGGATCGCTTTCGCTCCGGCACGTCCTCTCGCCTGGTGATCGCGCCGACCCCATCCGGGGCGTCCGTCCTGGTGGCCCGCGCCGGGCCCAGGTTGGAGCGCATCCTGGCCGCCGACCTGCGGGCCGACGGCCTACTCGGCCCCGATGAGATGTCCGCCCGGCTGGGTGACTTGCTGGCGGAGCTGCCGCAGGCCGACGCAGTTCTGGTGCTCCCCCCGGGTCTCACCCATTCGCAGATCCAAGTGGTCGCCCCCGGGGACGCGCGCGGAAACGAACAACTGGCGGCTGAGGCGGTGGGAGCGGCCGGGCGTTCGGACGTGGTCGCCGTCGCGCCCCTGCCCGGGCCGGGGCGCGCCTTGTGGATTAGCGTGGCGCGCGCCGAGGCGGTGGAGTCTCAGCTGCGGCGCTGCGGCCTGCCGCCCGGTCGCATTGTGAAGGTGCTAGGCTCGGACGCCGCCCTAGCGGCCGCCTTTCTCACCCAGCCGGAGCGTCCCGCCCTGGCAGTCGTGCTGGATTTGGGCCGGGTGTGCGGTCAACTGCTGGTGCTTGAGCAGGGCAGTCCCGCACTGGCGGCCGATCTCGACTGGGGCATGGACAAAGTGCGCGCGGCGCTGGCCGCCGATCTGGGTCGCGTCGAGAGCTCGTTGTCCACCCTGCTGGCCGAGGCCCCAGGGCTGCCCACCTTGGGCACGCCTCGGCTCGCCGCCGTGCTGCGCGGCCTGGGCTTGGCGGTGGAGGGCCTGCTGGCCGATTTCGCCCGCGAACGCGGCCTGGCCCGCGAGCAGCTGGCGAGCGCGCCGCGCTGGCTCTCGGGGCCGGGAATGTCCGACCCGGCGGTGTATGGCCTGATCGCGCGGGCTGCCGGCGGCCCTGGTCCACGCGCGTGGGAGACGGTGCCCGCCGGGGACGGCGCGGCCTGGAACCCAGCCGAGGCGCTGCCCGCCTACGGCGCCGCCCGCATCGCTTTTGCAGCGGACGCCGCGCCCGATTTTTCACCCGCGGTCGTCCGGGCCGCGCGCAAGAGCGAACGGCACATCGCCTTGCTGCACGCCCTGGCCACCTTGTTCGCCCTGGCGGGGCTGGGCATAGGTCTGGCCCGGCTCGAGGCCCGCCGGGATGCCGTGGCCGTGCGCGAGGTCGAAGTCGTCGCGCTGCGGGCGGCGCGCGACGCCCTGCCCTCGCTGGCCGAGGCTCGCCGACAACGCGAGAACGCCTACCTCGCCGCCCTGCCTGCGCTGGCCCTGCAAAAACGCACGCGGGATTTTGTCGCCGGGCTGCGGCTGCTCGGAGAAACGCGCACCGACGACGCCTTTTGGTTCGCTCTGGTGGCCGACGCCGAAACCTACCAGGCGGGAGCGCTGCCCAAGGGCACCCCCACCTCCACCCCCGAGACGCAGCAGTTGCCCGGTCTGCTCGGGCGGCGTTCCGGGCTGGTGGTGGAGCTGAGTTTCCGCCCTGGCGGCCCCGATCCCCTGTCCCGGGTGGATGGACTGGTCGCGGCCCTGCGCGACACCGGCGGTTTTGCGCGCGTGGATCTGTTGCCCGCCCGGGAGCGCCAGGCCAACCTGGCGGATCGTTCGGTCTACGCCGCCGAAGGGGCCGACTTTGCCCTCCGCCTGGATTCGACGCCTTTTGTCGGTCCCATCCCCGAAAACGCCCTGCAATCCGCGGCTGGAGGCGGGTTGTTTTTTTCTCCCTGACGATGCGCCCCGGCTCTCCTCGTTACCTCGGCTTTGTCCTGTTGCCCGCGGCGGTTTTGCTGACCGTCTTCTGGCGCCATTCGTCCGCGCTTGAAACCCGAGCCCGTGAACTCGCACTGGAGGCGCGTCAACTTCGGGCCGAGCTCGCGGCCGCCGGTCACGAGGGCTCCGCGTTGCGCATCGAGGCGCGTCGCGAGCAGGTGGAGGCGGAGTCCGAGGCGCTGCGCGGCCTGACAGCGGCGGCCGAGCGTCTGGGCGAAAACCCGCAGGTGCGGGAGCGCTCGGCGGCCCCGTTTCGCCTGATCGAGTTTGAGCGCGAACGGGCCACCGTCGCCGCCGAGCTCAAGGACCGGGCGGCCGCGGCCGGGGTCAAGCTCGATGCGTCGGCGTTTGGCGTGCTGGCCGATGCGAGCGAGAACGGCGCGGGCGCGCGGCGCCGCTGGGCCCAGCTCGCGCTGGCCCGCGAGGTGGCGAACCGGGCGGTGGCGGCCAAGGTGGCCAGCTATGAGGCGCTTCCGGTCCCGGCCGTTCGCGAGATTCGAGCTGGGCGCGACCTGCCGCTCTTGGCCGAAGAAATCCTGTTTACGGCCCGGGTGTCCGGGCCTGGCGCCCGGGTGCAGGACTTTGTCGAACTGCTCGCGCTGGGTGCCGCTCCAGGCGACCCGCCGCTCGTCATCGAGCACGTGGTGCTGCGCAAGGACGGGGTGGAGCAGCCCGATCTGGCCTCGGCCACCGTGGTGGTGGCCGCCTTGCTCGCGCCGGAACCCTCCGCCCCCGCCGCACAATGAACACCGTCGCCCTGCGTTTTTCGGCCGCCACCGCCTTCGCCATCGGTTTTCTTGCCCTCGCGATCGGCCAGGCCTGGTCGCCCGGAGCACCGACGGCAGGCGGGCCGGTGCCGACCGAAAACGAGGAGCCGCCCCTGCTCACCGCCGAACATCGGGCGGTGGCGGCGTTTCTCGCCTCGGGGCGGGCCGGCGGCGGAGCGAACGGTCAGGGCCTTTTTTCAACCGACTTCTTTAAACCACCGCCTCCTCCTCCGCCTAAGCCCAAGCCACCCGCGCCGACCACACGCGAAATCCCGGTCCTGTATCGCGGTCTCGCGGTTTTTTCCTCGGGCTCGGTGGCGTTTTTCTCCGTCGAGGGGAAGGACCGGGTAATCGCCGCCGGAGAGCCGGTGGCCGGCGGCTGGACGCTGGAAAACTTCGACGTCGAAAACGCCCGCCTCGTCCGGGACGAAGAACGGAAGGACTTCGCCGCCCGCCGCCCGGCTAAACTCATCGTGCCCGCCACCCAACCATGATCCAGGAAGACGCCCTGCTCCCCGCCCTGGCCCGCCGTGGGCTGCTTGCCCTCGCGTTGGAGCCCGCCCGGCGCCGGGCCGAGTTACAACGCATACCGCTGCATCGGGCGGTGGCTGAGCTCGGCCTGCTCGACGAAGGCGAGGTCTACGCGGCCGCCGCCGAGGCGCACGGGCTCGATTTTGTGGCGCCGGACCAGCTGGTCGCCGCGCCCGATGCCCTCGCTCGGGTGCCGGCCTCGCTGGCCTTGGAGCACCATTTTGCCCCGCTGGAGCTGCGTGACGGCGCGCTCGTGGCGGCCTTTGCCGAGCCGCCCGGCCTGGCCGAGCTGGGGCGTCTGCGCCTCGCCCTCGGCCTGCGTCTGGCCCCGCGCATCGCCGGGCCGTCCGCCGTGCGAGACTTCGCCCGCCGGCACTACGGACTGGGTGCCGATACCCTGCGACGGCTGGAGACCGACGCGCCGGTGCGGGCTCCGCGCGAAGGCGACGGTGGAGAGACGGTGTTCGCCGTGCGGGACACGGACGGCGCGGACGACGCCGCGATCGTGCGTTTCGTCGATCAGATTTTCTCCGAGGCGATGCGCCTGGGTGCGACCGATATCCACCTCGAGCCCTTTTCCGGCGCGATCCACCTGCGCTATCGCATCGACGGCCTGCTCCAGGATGTGCCGCTGCCCGCCGGCTTGCGCGCCCACCATTCCGCCCTGGTCTCGCGACTCAAGGTCATGGCCGACCTCGACATCACGGAACGCCGGCTGGCTCATGACGGTCGCATCGCCCTGGCCCACGAAGGAGCGCAATACGATCTGCGGGTCTCCATCGTGCCCACCCCCCACGGCGAGACGGTCTGCCTGCGCGTGCTGGGCCGCGATCGCCTGCAGACTGACCTTTCCCGGCTCGGCATGGAACCAAGCCAGCGCGACCTCATGCAGGAGCTCGCTCGCCTGCCCCAAGGGCTGGCGCTCATCACCGGCCCCACCGGCAGCGGCAAAACCACCACACTCTACGCCCTGCTGGCCGGCGCACGCGACGGGCGGCGCAAGATCGTGACCATCGAGGACCCGGTGGAATACAAGCTCGACGGCGTCTCACAGATCCAGACCCGGGCCGACCTCGGCCTGGACTTCGCCGCCGGTCTGCGCTCGGTGCTGCGCCACGACCCCGACGTCATCCTGATCGGCGAGATCCGCGACCGCGAGACGGCCGACGCCGCCATGCGCGCCGCCCAGACGGGGCACCTGGTGTTCTCCACGCTGCACACCAACGACAGCATCGGAGCCGTGACCCGGCTGGTGGACATGGGGGTCGAGCCGTGGGTGGTCGGTTCGTCGCTGGTGTGCTCGATCGCCCAGCGCCTTGCCCGCCGGGTGTGTGAGCGCTGTGCCGAACCGGATGAAAACCTGGCTCCGGAAATCCGCGCGGAGATGGCGGCTGCGCTGGGGATCGAGCCCGGTGCGGTCAAGGCGCGACGCGGTGCGGGTTGCCCGGAATGCCGGGGCACCGGTGAACGCGGCCGGGTGGCGGTTTACGAAATGTTTCTCATCACCGACGAAGTGGTGGATCTGCTCTCCGGTCCACTGCGCGCCTCGGGCCTGCGCGAGCTGGCCCGGCGCCAGGGCTGGCGTTCGCTGCGCGAGGAAGCCTGGCGCAAGGTGCAGCAAGGTCTCGTCTCGGTAGAGGAATTGCAACGGCTCACCCGCCGGCTTCAGCTTCGCGCCTGAGGTCGCCTCCACCCCATGAAACCGCTACGTCCACCCACCGCGCTGCTGGTCCTGGCGCTCGCCGCGCCGCTGATGTCCCCTGTCACGGTCGAGGGGGCGCGGCCCCGGCCGGCCGCCGTCGCGCCGATGGCGCAGCCGGACCTGAAACGCGCGGTGCAGGAGCGGCTGGTGGTGAGGTTCACCTATGACGGACGACCGCGAGTGGTCGAGCCGCACGCCTACGGGATCGGACCCGACGGAGAGCCGGTGCTGCATGGTTACCAAACCGCGGGCGAGAGCGTCTCGGGCGGGCTGCCCGGCTGGCGCACCTTTGCCGCCCGGCGCATCACCGATTTCCGCCTGACGGAAGAACTTTTCCCCGCCGCCCGGCCCGATTATGTGGAGGGCCGGCCGCGACTAGATCCGCTCTGGGCCGAGGCCGGCGAGCGACCCTGAATCCTACGTAACCATTTCATGAATACTTGTAATCCGATCACCCGACGTTCCGCATTGCTCGGCCTGGGCGCCGGCGCCGCCGCGCTCGCCCTGGCCCCCCGCCTGCTCGCCCAGGCCGCCGGCGCCCACGCGCCGGTCGCCGGCGGCCAACCCTTCGCCCTGCCCGCACTGCCCTACGCCTACGATGCGCTGGAGCCGTTTATCGACGCCCGCACGATGGAGATACACCATCGCCGCCACCACCAATCCTACCTCGACGCGGCGAACCGAGCGCTCGCCGCCCGGCCGGATCTGCGCGAGCTCTCCGCCGAGCAGTTGATCACCCGGTTGCAGGCGTTTGATGAACCGCTGCGCACCACGCTGCGCAACCAGCTGGGCGGACACCTCAATCACGAGTTCTTCTGGCGGCTGCTTGCTCCGCCGGCGGATTACCGGCCCGGTCCGTTGCAAGCCGCCATCGCGCGAGACTTCGGCTCGATGGACGCGTTTCGCACCGCGTTCTCCGCCGCAGCCGCCAGCCGGTTCGGCAGCGGCTGGGCCTGGCTGGCGTGGAAGGACGGGGTGCTGGAGGTGTTCTCCACCGCCAACCAGGATTCCCCGCTGATGACCGGACACACGCCGCTCATCGGTCTGGATGTGTGGGAGCACGCCTACTACCTCGCGTATCAAAACCGACGCGCCGACTACGTGGGGGCCTTTTGGAAGGTGCTAAACTGGGACGCCGCCGAGGCCGCCTATGCGGCCCGCGGCGGCGTATGAGCGGCCGGCGGCGCCAGCCGCTTCAACGAGCGGGGCGTCGACGGCGCAGTCCGGCGAGCCCCAGGGAGGCCGCGCCGACGAGCGCGGCGAAGGCGGAGGGTTCGGGAATGGCGGTGAACGTCGCGGTGGGAAGCGTTACACGGTAAACCAGGATCATGTTGTCGTTTTCATAACCGGCGTCGTAGGCCTCGCCGTCATGGAAGCCCGAGCGGGTCTTGAAGTCGTTGTCGTTTCCGACGAACAGATAGTAATCATTCGGAGCCAAGGGGTCGAGGACCGGAACGAGCGAGAGGGCCTCCCACTTCTCGGCGAGGTTGTTGTCCCCGAAGCCAGAGCCGTTGCCGAGGTTGAACTTGGCTAGCTCGAGCGCGTCGTTCAGGTCGATGAAATCGGTGGTAACGGCCGGCGTGATGGATGCGTCGAGCACTCCACCCGGGGCGATGGCGGCCCCCAGGTTATCGAAGGCGGTGCCGACGATGTCGGAGGCGTTGGTGATGTCGAGCAGCAGGACCTTGCGGTAGTCCGACATGCCCTCGTCGACAGCGGCGGTGCCGGGATTGTCGAGGCCGTTGCCGCGACCGTCACGGGCCAGCATGAGGAACTGGGTGTCGTTGATGGCGATCAGCTCGCTCTGTGCGGCGATGACCGGCGAACTGCCGCCGGTGGCGGTGTAGGCAGGCAGCTGCACGACATGCTCGGCCACGAGGGTCGGGCTGGCCGGATTGGTGGCGATGTCATAGACCAACATGCGGGTATTGGCGCGGGTGGCGGGCACCGGGCTGCCGACATCCTGGCGGGCGGCGGACTGGAGCAGGGCGACGAGCTTGGTGCCGTCGGGGGTGATGGTCAGCCCCTCCAGCCCCTGGTTGTTCTGGCGTCCGGCCGAAGGGTTGGCGGGAGACGGCGCGGGCTGGCCGACGGCGGGATTGTTGGAGGAAAAGGAGGTGGAGCCGCCGCGCTGGGGAAGCAGGGAGGCGGGCGAGTCCACCACGGAGAGCAGGGTGCCGTCGGCGGAGAAACGATAGATGAAAGGACCGTATTCATCGCTCACATACAGAGTGCCGTCGGGACGGCGCACGATGCCTTCGGCGTCGAGCGAGAGCCTTCCGTTGAATGCCTGCGGCAGCGGCATGGAGCTCAGGGCGGGGCGGCTGCCGGTCCCGGTCGTGGTGGGATCGAGCGAAGTCATCGGGGTGCCGCCGGCTTCCTTGAAGAGGGTGGTGGAAACGATGGTCATGGCCACCTGGTTCTGGGCGGCAGAGCCCGCCGGGGCGGGGGTGAAGTTGAAGGCGATCTGGTTAAAGCGCGGCACGTAGTTGGTGGTCGCGTTCACATTGTAACCGCGGTCGGGTTGGGTGTAGAGGGTGCCGGAGTAGGTGTCGCCGCTGCGGCTCCAGGAAGCGGGGTCGATGTAAAAGGCCGAGAAAGAGCCAAAGGTTTCGCCGAAGGAATCGTGGGTGGAGGCCGCGATGCGACCTACGCCGACGAGACCCTGGTTGACGAAGGTGTCGCCTTGGAAGGGGACGCTCTGGGCGGAGGCTAGCGGAGCGCCAAGCGTGGCGGCCGCGAGCGCGAGGAGCAGCTTGTGAGTGGATTTTTTGTGGAGTGTCATGAGGATGAGGGACCGAACACATCTGGACGGCTAAGTCCGGAGCCGTCATCCTCGGCGTCGTCATTTTAAGGTGACGGCTTTGCTGGATTGTCACCTGCGCGCGGTGGCGCGCGGGTGGGTGTCCGGCGCTCAGCCTACCCCCCGGGGGCGAGCAGGGGGCTCAAAGATCGAACCAGTAGGTGCGGCGATCGGGCGGGCGGGTGAAGGTCTCGGCTTGGCCGGCTGCGGCCGCAGGGTCGGGTTCGGCCGCGAACGCAGGCTCGGGCAGAACGCGCAAGATGTCTGCTTCGGTGGCCGCGGGGGGCCGGGGGCGGCGCAGGCGTTCGAGCGCCGCGGCCAAGGGCGGCAGAGGCGGGAGTTCGGTGGTGTTCATGGGTGGCATAGGGTTCCGGGTTGGCCACCCCTTGCAGCGCGCCCCGGAGTTTTCGGGGTTTTGTTGGTTACAACAAAAAACCCCCTCCGGTTGGCACCGGAGGGGGCGGAAAGTTTTGGTCTTTCTAGCCTCCTGCCGGCGCGTTGGCTACGGATACAATCACAGCCACGACCACGGATTTTACGTGGACGGAGGAGCAGGAGGCGGTGACGGCGAGGAAGTTCAAGACTCCGCTTACGAAGTTCGGTGACCCGCGTGGGTCAAGCTTGGTTTTCAGTTTTTAGGCGAAACGGTTTAGCGCGGATTCCGGGTATGGACAACCTTACCGGGACAGGCGCAGTCACCGCCGCAGCCCCGGGCGATTCGCCGGCGTTTGCGCCAAGCGCGCGCCAGCAGCCAACCGGCCGCTGCAGTGACGGAGAGGATGACGGCGAGCGTTTGCCAGTCGGGGATCATGGCGGGTCGGTGGATCAGGCGGCGGGTTCCGACACCGCGACACGATACTTGGCCTCGGCCTCGTCGACGGAAGAGGCCGACACGTTCAAATCGCGCAACAGGCCGTCGCGCAGGCCGTAGATCCAGCCATGCACGACCAGAAACTGACCGCGTTCCCAGGCGTCGCGCACGATGGTGGTCTGGCACACGTTGGAGACCTGCTCGATTACGTTGAGTTCGCACAGGCGGTTGGCCTGCTCGGCCTCGCTGTCCAGTCCGTGGAGACAGGCCCCGTGACGGCTCCTTACGTCCTGGACGTGGCGCAGCCAGTTGTCCACCAGGCCGACGCGGTCGCAGCGCAAGGCGGCACGCACGCCGCCGCAGCCGTAGTGGCCGACCACCATGACATGTTTCACTTTGAGCACGTCCACCGCGTATTGCAGGACGGAGAGGCAGTTGAGGTCGGTATGGCAGACCACGTTGGCGATGTTGCGATGCACGAAGACCTCGCCGGGCAGCAGGCCGATGATTTCGTTGGCGGGCACGCGGCTGTCGGAGCAGCCGATCCAGAGGTATTCGGGGTTCTGCTGGCGGGAAAGTTTGGGGAAGAACTCGGGGTCGCGGCGGCTAATGTCCTCCGCCCAGCGGCGGTTTTGGGCAAAGAGATCGGTCAAATAATCCATACGGGGCGCACCCTGCGGTCCGAGGCGGCGGGGGCCAAGAAAAACCTTCGCCTCGCCTTCGGCCGCCGTGCTGGCGTGATGGTCGCTTCGAACGTTTAGAAGCCCGCACCATGTCGTCCCGCCTTGCCTTTGAATTGGAGAAGAACTGTCCCGGCACCCGCGCCCGGGCGGGACGGCTGCGCGTGGCGCGCGGCGAATTGCTCACGCCGGCGTTCATGCCGGTGGGCACCCAGGCCACGGTGAAGGGTCTGACGACCGGCGAACTGCGCGAGATCGGGGCGCGCTGCCTCCTGGCCAACACCTATCATCTCCTGCTGCGGCCGGGCCCGGAGGTGTTTGAGCGTTTCGGCGGCATCCATCGCTTTATGGATTGGGACGGGCTGGTGCTGACGGACTCGGGAGGTTTCCAGATTTTTTCCCTGCCCGGCGAGCGGGTGGTGACGGAGGAGTGCGCGGAGTTTCGCAGTTATGTGGATGGCGCGCCGCATCGGCTGACGCCGGAGGCGAGCATCGCGATGCAGCGGTCGATCGGCAGCGACATCATGATGGTGCTGGATCAATGCATCCCCTCGACCGCGCCGTATGCCGAGGCGGAAGCGGCGATGTTGCTCACGCATCGTTGGGCGGAGCGTTCGTTGCGCGCGCGCGCCGATGCGCCGGCGGCTTTGTTTGGCATCGTGCAAGGGGCCTGCCACGCGGAGTTGCGGCGGCGCAGCGCGGAGTTTTTGCGCGCGCTGCCCTTCGACGGTTTCGCCATCGGCGGTCTGGCGGTGGGGGAAACGCACGAGCAACGTCTGGAATTCACCGCTCTGGCGGCGGGCGAGCTGCCGGCGGACAAGCCCCGGTATCTGATGGGCGTCGGCACACCGCTCGATTTGCTGGAGGCGGTGCATCGCGGGGTGGACATGTTTGACTGCATCATACCCGGGCAGTTGGGGCAGCGGGGCACGGCCTTCACCTCCCACGGCCGGGTGCATCTGCGCCGCACGGTGCACAAGTTTTCCGAAATGCCGCTGGATGCGCGCTGCGCCTGCCCGACTTGTCGCCGGCACAGCCGCGCTTACCTGCACCATCTGGTCAAATGCGACGAGCAGCTGGGCTGGCGGCTGGTGGGTCTGCACAACCAGGTTTTTTATCAGAATCTGGTGCGCGAAATGCGGGCCGAAATTCTGGCGGGAACTTTTGCCGCCTACCATGCCGTCAAGGCGGGCGAACTGTCCCGGGATGATGAGGACAACCCTCCCGGTCCGGCGCCGCGCAAACCCCGCCAGTCGGGGCTGCGGGCCTCGCGGCTGGGTGACTACGAGATCCACACACCGGCGGGCGGCGGCGCGCATTCCATCCGTCAAATCGGCTCCGGCGAAGTCATGCATTCGGTGTCCGACCCCAGCGACGAGGCCCGCCGGCTCTACGTCGAGCAATCACGGCTGACGGAGCGGCTGCGCGCGGGCGGACCGGAGGCGGAGCCGTTGGTGGTTTGGGATGTGGGGCTCGGCGCGGCGTTCAACGCGATGGCGGCGATACGGGCGGCGCTCGAGGCGGGGGCGAGGGAGGCGGCCGACGTGCGGCGGGGTTTGCGCTTGGTGAGTTTTGAGCGCGACCTGGATCCGCTGAGTCTGGTGATACGCCACGCCTCGCACTTCCCCCACGCGCGTCACGCCGCGCCGGGCGGGGTGTTGCGCGACGGATGCTGGGCGGACGCGGAAGGTCGGGTGCGGTGGGAACTGCGGCGCGGCGATTTTCTGGAGCATTTGGATGATCCGGACGTGCCTGCGCCGGACCTGATTTTCCACGATCCCTTTTCGAGCAAAACCGACGCGCCGCTCTGGACGACCGAAGTGTTCGCCCGTCTGCGGGCACGAAGCGGGAGCCGGGGAGCGGAGCTCTACACCTATTCGGCCTCGACGGCGGTGCGCACGGAGTTGCTGCGGGCGGGGTGGTGGGTGGCGGAGGGAGCGGGCACCGGTCCCAAGGCGACCACGACGATTGCCTTTGCCCACGACGGCCCGGGACCGCGGGCGCATCCGGCGTGGGCGCGTCTGCTCGGAACCACGTGGCTGGGTCGACGCCGCCGCAGTCATGCCCGTTACCCGGCGGCATTGGCTGCGGACGAGCGCGAGGCGTTCGATCTGATGATCGAAGGCCGCCCCCAATTTCGCTCCGAAGCGGTTTGAGACAGATTTCGGACGTTTTTAGAGGATTCATGCCTTGGCGTGATGGAGCCGAGGCGGGAGCACCGCGGTTTTCCGCGCTTGTCCGCCAGGCAACAGCGGAACAAGCTCGGTCAACCCTAAGCGCGCATGTTGAACACCCAGTCCTTGGTCGTGGAGCATTTCACCGGAAGCCTGGAGGCCGCCTACCGGCGCACCTATGGGACGTTACGACCGGAAATCGGATCGGTGATTTCGTGGGCGGGCCGCCTTTCGCTGGAAAACATCGGCAACTCCGACATGCTCTACCATAATCTCGAGCATACCATGCTGGTGGCTTCGGTGGGCCAGGAGATCCTGATCAGCAAACAGCTGACAGAAGGCGGCGTGAGTCCGACGGACTGGTTGAACTTCATGCTCGCGCTGTTGTTCCACGACATCGGCTACGTGCGCGGGATTTGTCGCCAGGACAAGTTTCCTCTGGTCGCTACTGGCGGAGTGCGCGGGCATGACAGCCAGACGGTCGAGTTGCCGGCCGGCAGCACCGACGCGGCGCTTACGCCCTACCATGTGAGCCGCAGCCAGCTGTTTCTGCGGGAACGCTTCGGCGGGAAGACGATGATGGACATCGATATTGATACCATCTGTTCCTACATCGAGATGACGCGTTTCCCGCCTCCGACCGAGCCGGAATACAAACACACCCACACGTATGGCGGTTTGGTGCGGGCGGCGGATTTCATCGGGCAGCTGGGTGACCCGAATTATCTGCGCAAAATACCCGCTTTGTTTTACGAATTTGAGCAGATCGGGACCAACAAGACCCTGGGCTACGAGAATCCGGAAGCGATGCGCGCCGGTTTCGC